>JALHQP010000126.1 GCA_022841885.1 Aquincola sp.
GCACGCGCGCCACGACCCGCGGCTCGCGCAGCACCTGCACCAGCGGCGGCAGCGCCGGCAGCAGCACCCGCGCATCGGCACCGGCCGCGGCCAAGGCCGCCGGCAGGGCCCCGATCACGTCGGCCAGGCCGCCGGTCTTGACGAAGGGATAGATCTCGGCGCCGACGTGCAGAACGCGCATCACTGCGAGAGTCTCGAGACCATGTCGCGTGTGATCAGGCACACGCCGTTCGCGGTGCGCTCGAAACGCGCCGCGTCGAGCGCCGCGTCCACGCCGATCACGAGGCCTTCGGGCAGCTCGCAGCCGCGGTCGATCACCACGTTGCGCAGGCGGCAGCTGCGGCCGATGGTGACTCCCGGCAGCAGCACGGCCGATTCGACATGGCAATACGAGTGCACACGCACGTTGGAGAACAGCACCGAGTTGGCCACATGCGAGCCGCTGACGATGCAGCCACCGGAGACAAGCGTGCCGACCGCCATGCCGTGCTTGCCGTCGTGGTCCGCGATGAACTTGGCCGGCGGCAGCTGGCGCTGGTAGGTCCAGATCGGCCACTCGGTGTCGTAGATGTCCAGCTCCGGGTTGATCGACGCCAGGTCGAGGTTGGCGGCCCAGAAAGCATCGATCGTGCCCACGTCGCGCCAGTAGGGCGGCGCACCGTTGGGGTTGCGGATGCAGCTCATCGAAAACGGGTGCGCCAGCGCGCGGCCTTCGGCCACGGTGCGCGGAATCACGTCCTTGCCGAAGTCGTGGCTCGACGCGGGGTTGGCGAGGTCGTCCTCGAGCAGCCGGTACAGGTAGTCGGCGTCGAAGACGTAGATGCCCATGCTGGCCAGCGACTTGTCGGGGTGGCCGGGCATGGCTGGCGGGTCCGCCGGCTTCTCGGCGAAGCTGGTGATCCTGCGCAGCGTGTCGATCGCCATCACGCCGAAGGCGCTGGCCTCGGCGCGCGGCACCTCGATGCAGCCCACCGTGCACGACGCGCCGGACTCGACATGGTCCTTCAGCATCAGCGAGTAGTCCATCTTGTAGACGTGGTCGCCGGCCAGCACCACGATGTACTCGGGGCGCGAACTCTGGATGATGTCCAGGTTCTGGAACACCGCGTCGGCGGTGCCCCGGTACCAGTGCTCCTCGTCGACACGCTGCTGCGCCGGCAGCAGGTCGACCATCTCGTTCATCTCCGAGCGCAGGAAGCTCCAGCCGCGCTGCAGGTGGCGCAGTAGCGAGTGGCTCTTGTACTGCGTCACGACGCCGATGCGCCGCATGCCCGAGTTGACGCAGTTGGACAGCGCGAAGTCGACGATGCGGAACTTGCCGCCGAAATAGACCGCCGGCTTGGCCCGCTTGTCGGTCAGCTGCTTCAGGCGCGAGCCGCGCCCGCCGGCCAGGACCAGGGCCACGGTGCGGCGCACGAGTTGGTGCGGTTGCGCCGCGGCGACGCTCGGGGTGCTGCTGCGTTCCATCGTCCTTGTCTCCAGGTCTTTGACTGCAAGCCGGCGCCGGCCATTGTGCGCCGTCGCGCCTTGTCACGCCGCCGGCACGGGCCCCGGGCTAGGATAGGCTGTCCTTCCACCCTTCAAGGAATTCGCATGGGTCTCATGTCGTTCATCAAGGAAGCCGGAGAAAAGTTGTTCGGCGGCAAGGAGGCCAAGGCGGCCGAACCCGGTACCTCGCCCGAGAAGGTGGCCGAATTGAGCGCGGTGGCCGCCAAGGCCATCGCCGACTACGTGGGCACGCAGAACCTGCCGGTCGAAGGCCTGGACGTGAGCTTCGACGCCTACAGCACGACCGTCACCGTCGCGGGCACGGTGCCCGACCAGGCCACGCGCGAGAAGGTGTTGCTGTGCTGCGGCAACGTGGCCGGCGTCAGCAGCGTCAACGACATGCTGACCGTGAAGGCGTCCGAGCCCGAGTCGCAATGGCACACCGTGGTCAGCGGCGACAACCTGTCGAAGATCGCCAAGAAGTTCTACGGCGATCCCAACAAGTACCCGGCGATCTTCGAGGCCAACAAGCCGATGCTCAAGCACCCGGACAAGATCTACCCGGGGCAGATGCTGCGCATTCCGGCGCTATGAGCAGCCGGCACGGCGCCGCCGTCGCGGCGGCAATCCTCTCTGCGCTGGCCGCTGTGGCAGCGCACGCGGCAGCGCAGCGCGCCGAAGACGCCGAGCGTGCCTTGCGCAAGGACGGCTATGCCCTGGTCTCGAGTCACGCCGACGACCGCCGTGGCTGGCAGTACTGGTGGAACCGGCGCCGCCACGATTGCCTGCTGCTGACCCTGATCGACGACCGTGTCGAGAGACGCGACCCGACGAGCGAGACGGACTGCGGCCAGACGCGCGACGACAGCCGCATGAGCGAGCGCGGCAAGATCGCACTCGCCGCGGCGCGCTCGCTGCGCGTCGACGCCCTCCTGCACCGATCGCACGAACGCGACTTGCGACGCCACGACGAGGTGCACGAGGTGGCTCAGTTCGAGCGCGGCTACCGGCACGGGCTGCAGGAGCAGCGCCCCGATCCGCGCGACGGCGGCCGGGCCTACGCCGACGGCTACCGGGCGGGCGAACGCAAGCGCCAGGTCAAGCCGATGCCGCCGACCGGCACGCCGCCGCCCGCAGTGGCGTCGGTTGCGAAGCCCCACGACCTGGCGGGTCGTCCGGCGCACGAGCTGGAGCCGACGATGCGGGCGCTGGGATACCAGCGCTGGGCCGGCTTCGACCAGGGTCGCGAGTCCTTCACGACCTGGCGCGGCGCCAACCCGAGCCAGTGCATACGCGCCACCGTGCGCGACGGGCGCATCCAGGCGATGCACGACATCTCCGAAGCGCAGTGCCAGTGATCGTGCCGCCGCACTGACCCTGGATGACCAAGCTGTACTTCCGCTACGCCGCGATGAACGCGGGCAAGAGCACCGCCTTGCTGCAGACCGCGCACAACTACGAGGAGCGCGGCATGCGGGTGCGGCTGTTCACCGCGGCGCTCGACGAGCGCGGTGGCAGCGGCTTGATCGGCTCGCGCCTGGGGCTGACGCGCCAGGTCGAGACCTTCGGTCCCGACACCGAGTTCGACGCGCCCTGGCTGCTCGACAGCGGCGGCCCGCGCCCGGCCTGCATCCTGATCGACGAAGCGCAGTTCCTGACGCCGGCGCAGGTGCGGCAGCTGCATCGCCTGGCGCACCAGGAGCGTGTGCCCGTGCTCTGCTGGGGCCTGCGCAGCGACTTCCAGGGCAAGGCCTTCCCGGGCGCGGCCGAGTTGTTGACGCTGGCCGACGACCTGGAGGAGATGAAGACCATCTGCGCCTGCGCGCGCAAGGCCTCGATGAACCTGCGCATCGACGCGCAGGGACGGCGCGTCAAGGACGGCGAGCAGGTGCTGATCGGCGGCAACGAGCGCTACCGCGCGGTGTGCCCGAACTGCTTCTACAGCGAGTTCGAGGACCCGGCGCGGGCACCGGGCTTGTTCGGCTGATCAGGCCCGCGCGGCCATCGCCTCGCCCAGGCGGATCGCGCCGCCCGGCTGCCACGCCGGGTTGAAGCGCAGCGGCCCGGCCGGGAACAGCAGCACGACGGTCGAGCCGAGCAGGAAGCGGCCCATCTCGGCACCTTGGTCGAGTTGCACGGCCTGGTCACCTTCGTAATGCCAGTCGCGGATCGCGCCGGGCCGCGGTGGATTCACGACGCCATGCCACACGGTGGCCATGCTGCCGACGATGGTGGCGCCCACCAGCACGAGCACGAAGGGCCGGCCGTCCGCGCCATCAAACACGCAGACCACCCGCTCGTTGCGCGCGAACAGGCCTGGCACGCCGCGTGCGGTGAGCGGGTTGACCGAGAACAGGTCGCCCGGCACATGGATCATGCGCCGCAGCCTGCCGGCGCAGGGCATGTGGATGCGGTGGTAGTCCTTCGGGCTCAGATACAGGGTCGCGAAGTGGCCGTTCAGGAACGGCCGCGCCAGGTCGGCGTCGCCGCCCACCAGGGCCTGCACGGTGTAGCTGTGCCCCTTGGCCTGCAGGATGGCGTCGCCCTCGATCGGGCCGAACTGGCTGATCGAGCCATCGACCGGGCACACCAATTCGGCGTCGGCGATCGGTCTCGCGCCCGGCGCCAGCGCGCGCGTGAAGAACTCGTTGAAAGTGGCGTAAGCGGCGGGGTCGGGGTTCGCGGCCTCGGCCATGTTGACGCGGTAGCGGTCGATGAACCAGCGGATCAGCGACGTGGTCATCGCGCCGCCGCGCGCCGACGCGATGACGCCGCCGAGGCGCGTCAATGCCTGCTTGGGCAACAGGTACTGCGGCAGGACCGCCATGCGGTCCGACACCAGCGGACCGAGCACGTCTGTCGGATCGCCCACGTCAGAACGCAGCGCCGAGCAAGGCCAAGCAAACGCCGCGGAACCGGCTTCGCCGGGCCGCTGGCGTTGCCCTCCTGGGGGGGAGCGCCGAAGGCGCAACGGGGGGGAGCGTCATCTGATCGGGGCGAGTTCGCGCAGCGCCTTGATCGCGCCGTAGCCCACCGCGGCGCCGAAGCGCTTGGCAAAACGTTCGGCCAGGTTGTCGTGCGGCGTGTAGTCGATGATCTCCTCGGCCTTGATGACCTCGCGCGCCACGAAGTCGATGTTGCCGACCTTGTCGGCGAGGCCGAGCTTGATCGCCTCCTCACCGTTCCAGAACAGGCCCGAGAAGGTGTCCTTGTCGGCCTTCAGGCGCGCGCCGCGACCTTCCTGCACCACCTTGATGAATTGCTGGTGGATCTGGTCGATCATCGCCTTGGCGAAGGCGGTCTGCTTCTCGTCCTGCGGGCTGAAGGGGTCGAGCATGCCCTTGTTCTCGCCGGCGGTGAGCAGGCGCCGCTCGACGCCGAGCTTTTCCATCGTGCCGGTGAAGCCGAAGCCGTCCATCAGCACCCCGATACTCCCCACCAGGCTGGCCTTGTCGACGTAGATCTCGTCGGCGGCCACCGCGATGTAGTAGGCGCCCGAGGCGCAGATTTCCTCCACCACCGCGTACACCTTCTTGCCGTGCTTGGCCTTCAGGCGCCGGATCTCGTCGTTGACGATGCCGGCCTGCACCGGGCTGCCGCCGGGCGAGTTGATGCGCAGCACGATTGCCGTCGCGGCCTTGTCCTCGAACGCGCTCTTGAGCGCCGAGATGATGCGCTCGGCGCTGGCATCGCTGTCGGCCGCGATCTCGCCCTGCACCTCGACCAGTGCCGTGTGCGGGCCACCCGGCGCCGCCACGTGGTTGCGCGCCACGAACAGCGCCCACAGCACCGCGAGCACCACGCCGAGCCAGGCCAGGCGGAAGAAGACCCGCCAGCGCCGCTCGCTGCGGCGGTCGCGCATCAATTCGTGCGCCACGCGCCACAGCGTGCTGTCCAGGCCGGGCGTGCTGGCGGCCGCCGCCGGCACCGACGCCATCGTGTTGGGCACGGTGGGCGCCGGCTCGGAGGATTGGCGCGGCAGCTCAGGTGCCGCAGTGTCGTCGGAAGGGTTCATGGTGCGGGGGGCTCCGTGTTCGGGGCTGGCGGTGCAGGCGGCGCGGGCTCGTCGAAGGCCAGCGGTGCGATGTCGCGGGAAGGATACCAACTCACCTCGCCGCCGCCTTCGCTCACCGTCACCGGCATCAGCCGCCCGCGGCCGCAAGGCCCGCCCAGGCAACGGCCGCTCTCGGGCGCGTACTGCGCGCCGTGCACCGCGCAGACGATGATGCGGCGCTCGGCGTCGAGGAAGTCACCGGGGTTCCAGTCGAGTTCGGTCGGCACATGGGCGCAGCGGTTGATGTAGGCCACCACACGGCCATCGATGCGCAGCGCGAAGCCACGCGCCGGCTGGCGCCACAGCAACACGTCGAAGCCGACGCCCTTGCCGCGTTCGGCCAGGTCGTCGCTGCGACAGAGGAACTGCGGCCCGGCCTCAGGCATGCTGGAGCAGCCAGTCCTGCAGCTCGCGCGTCGAGTGCAGCACCTGCAGCGGCCCGAACTCGTCGAAGGCCTCGCTCTCGTGGGCACCGAAGGACACGCCGAGGCTCGGCGTGCCGGCGTTGCGCGCCAGCTGCAGGTCGTGTGTGGTGTCGCCGATCATCAGCGTGCGCCCGGGCTCGGTGCCGAACTCGCGCATCAACTCGAGCAGCATCAGCGGATTGGGTTTGGACGCGGTCTCGTCGGCGGTGCGCGTGGCGTCGAACAGGCCCTTGAGCTGGGAATGCGCGAGTGCGTCGTCCAGCCCGCGCCGTCCCTTGCCGGTGGCCACGCCGAGCCAGTGGTGGCGCGCCTTCAGCGCCTGCAGCATCTCGAGTGTCCCGGGGAACAGGCTCAACTCGTGCTGGCGCGCGAAGTAGTGATGGCGGTAGCGCAGGCCGAGCTCGGGGTAGCGCGACTCGGGCAGGCCGGGCGCCACATGGCGCAGCGCGTCCGCGAGGCCGAGGCCGATCACGTAGGCCGCGTCGGTGTCGTTCGGCACCGGCGCGCCGACATCGTGGCAGGCGTCCTGGATGCAGCGCACGATCAGCGCCGTGGAGTCGAACAGCGTGCCGTCCCAGTCGAAGACGATCAGGTCGAAGCGGCGGGGTCGGGTCATGTCGGTTCTACTTCAGCCGGGCCAGCAGCTGGGTGCAGTCGTCGGGCAGCGGCGCGTCGAGCATGATGCGCTCGCCGCTGGCGGGGTGGTCGAAGGCCAGGTGGCGCGCGTGCAGGAACATGCGCGCGAAGCGCAGCTCGCCGCGGGCCATCGTGCGGTTGGCCGCAAAGTCGCCGTACTTGGGGTCGCCGACGATCGGGTGTCCCTCGTGGGCCAGGTGCACGCGGATCTGGTGCGTGCGACCGGTCTTGAGCGTCACGTCCAGCAGCGTGTGGTCCGCGGTCTTGGCGGCCACCTTGACCAGCGTGATCGAGCGCCGGGCCTCGTCGTGCCCGGCCGGCACCGCCCGCACGTGGCGCTCGCCCTGCGCATCCTGGGTCTTGAACAGCGCCACGTCGATCACCTTCTTCGACGCCGGCCAGCGGCCCCGGACCAGGGCCGCATAGACCTTGGTCGTGCCGCGCTCGCGGAACTGGTGCTGCAGGTGGGTCAGCGCGCTGCGCTTCTTGGCCAGCAGCAGGATGCCCGAGGTCTCCTTGTCGAGCCGGTGCACCAGTTCGAGGAACTTGGCGCTCGGCCGCGCCCGGCGCAACTGTTCGATGACGCCGAAACTGACGCCCGAGCCGCCGTGGACCGCCACGCCCGCCGGTTTGTCGATCGCCAGCAGGTGCTCGTCCTCGTACAGCACCGCGAACTCGCGTGCCGGCACGGCGCTCGCATCCTTGACGGGCGCCATTCGCACCGGCGGCAGCCGCACCTCGTCGCCCAGCGCGAGCCGGGTGTCGGCGGCGGCCCGGCCGCGGTTGATGCGCACCTCGCCGGAGCGGATGACCCGGTAGACATGGGTCTTGGGCACGCCCTTGAGCTCGCGCAGCAGGAAGTTGTCCAGCCGCTGGCCCGCACTGCCCTCGTCGACCGTGATCCGGCGCACGGCGGGAGCCGGGGCGTTGACCCCTATAATGCGTTGGACCACGTTTGTGCCGTAAGTGCTTGATTCGCTAGTGAAAGTTTAGCGGGGCACCGAGAGCCGGCGTGGAGGTGATGCAACACCCGCAACGTGCCGCGGGCCGTGGTCCCCAAGTGACCCGGCAGCCGCGCGGCGCAGGTGGCAGAGAAACGCGAATCCAACCCTCGGTCGGCTCCAACGCCGGCCGCGACAAACAGAACAAGGTTTACGGTGCGGGCCGGTCCTCGGCCAGCACCCGCGTCCAGCCCAAGGACCATGCCGATCCCGCCCACCCGAACATGCCGCCGCGCCGCACACGATGCGTTGCGTGGCCCATTGGCATGTCCGGCCGCGCGCGACGTCAGGGACCGGCCGGCTGCCACGCACGCGCCAACGCCGCAGCCGCGCTGACTCTCGCTGATCCCAGCGAGGCCTCGCGCGGCCGCGGTCCAGGGCGGTTCCTTGGTGGGGCTCTCGCTTCTCGTGCATCGATGACGTGATCGATGTTTGGAGAACACGAGACATGAAACGCATGCTGATCAACGCGACGCAGCCCGAAGAGCGTCGCCTGGCGATCGTCGATGGCCAGAAACTGATCGATTTCGAGACCGAGATCGAAGGGCGCGAGCAGCGCAAGGGCAACATCTACAAGGCCGTCGTGACGCGCGTGGAGCCGTCGCTAGAGGCCTGCTTCGTCGACTACGGCGAGGACCGCCACGGCTTCCTGCCGTTCAAGGAAATCTCGAAGAACTACTTCAAGGAAGGGGTCTCGGTCCGCGACGCCAAGATCCAGGACGTGATCTCCAACGGCAGCGAGCTGCTGGTGCAGGTGGAGAAGGAAGAGCGCGGCAACAAGGGCGCGGCGCTGACGACCTTCGTGTCGCTGGCCGGCCGCTACCTGGTGCTGATGCCCAACAACCCGCGCGGCGGCGGCGTCAGCCGGCGCATCGAGGGCGAGGACCGCGAGGAGCTGAAGGAAAACCTCGACCAGCTCGAGTACCCCAAGGGCATGAGCCTGATCGCGCGCACCGCCGGCATCGGTCGCACCGCGCCCGAGCTGCAGTGGGACCTGAACTACATGCTCAAGCTGTGGGAGGCCATCGACGGCGCGGCCAAGGGCGGCAAGGGTGCCTTTCTGATCTACCAGGAGTCGTCGCTGGTGATCCGCGCGATCCGCGACTACTTCACCGCCGACGTCGGCGAAATCCTGATCGACACCGACGACATCTACGACCAAGCCAAGCAGTTCATGACCCACGTGATGCCGGAGTCGGCATCCAAGGTCAAGCGCTACCGCGACGACGCCTCGCTGTTCAGCCGTTTCCAGATCGAGCACCAGATCGAGACGGCCTTCAGCCGCACCGTCAACCTGCCCTCGGGCGGCGCGATCGTGATCGACCACACCGAGGCGCTGGTGTCGATCGACGTCAACTCGGCGCGCGCCACGCGCGGCAGCGACATCGAGGAGACCGCGACCCGCACCAACCTCGAGGCCGCCGACGAGATCGCGCGCCAGATGCGGCTGCGCGACCTGGGTGGCCTGCTGGTGATCGACTTCATCGACATGGAAGAGTCGAAGAACCGGCGCGACGTCGAGCAGCGCCTGCGCGAGGCGATGAAGTACGACCGCGCCCGCGTGCAGTACAGCGCGATCAGCAAGTTCGGCCTGCTCGAACTCTCGCGCCAACGCCTGCGCCCGGCACTGTCCGAAGGCAGCCACATCACCTGCCCGCGCTGCAACGGCACCGGCCACATCCGCGACACCGAGAGCTCGGCGCTGCAGATCCTGCGCATGGTCCAGGAAGAGGCGCTGAAGGACAACACCGCCGCAGTGCATGTGCAGGTGCCGGTGGAGGTAACCTCGTTCTTGCTCAACGAGAAGCGCAGCGAGATCACCAAGATCGAACTCAAGCAGCGCGTCAACGTGCTGCTGATCCCGAACCCGCATATCGAGACGCCGAACTACAAGCTCGAGCGCCTGCGCCACGACGATCCGCGCCTGGATGCCTTCAAGGCCTCCTACACGATGATCGAGGAGCCGGACGACGAGGTCGGCATCACGCGGCGCGAGAAGGCCAAGGCCAAGCAGGAACCGGTGATCAAGGGCGTGCTGCCCGACCAGCCGGCGCCGGTGGCGGCGCCCAAGCCCGCACCG
>JALHQP010000127.1 GCA_022841885.1 Aquincola sp.
CGCGCACGAGGGACCGCGCGCCTGGGCGCGCCGCGTGCGCGCAACGCTGGGCACGCGCGGCGACGCGCTGGCGGCCAGCCTGGACACGCTCGACGCGTTGCGCTACGGACGCACCGCTTTGGCCCGGCCCCAGGCCATCTGGTGGCAGGCCTTCCGTGCGCGGGCCGCGCAGGCCGCCGTCGCGTCGCCATAATCGACGCATGGGTCTGACCGGATTGCGGCGCCATGCCGCCAGCATGGCCGTGCTGATGTGTGCCGGGGCGACGGTGTTCGCCCAGGGCAAGGCGGAGCCGCCGGCCTACGGCGCGCGCGAGGACGTGATGCGCTTCGCGGACGAGGTGGCTGCGCGCCATGCCGGCCGCCTCGACCCCCACTGGGTGCGCGAGCAGCTGCAGCGCGCGCGCCAGGTCGAGCGCGTACGCCAGCTGATCATGCCGCCGCCCACGGGCACGGTAAAGAACTGGGCCGCCTACCGCGCGCGCTTCGTCGAGCGCGACCGCATCGCCGCCGGCGTGGCGTTCTGGCGCGCGCACGCGCCCTGGCTGGCGCAGGCCGAGGCGCGCTGGGGGGTGCCGGCGCAAGTGATCGTCGGCGTGATCGGCGTCGAGACCTACTACGGCCGGATCACCGGGGGCTTTCGCGTCATCGACGCGCTGGCCACGCTGTCCTTCGACTTCCCGACCGGGCGACGCGACCGCACGCCCTTCTTCCGCAGCGAGCTCGAGCAGTTCCTGCTCTGGTGCGCGCGCGAGCGTTGCGACGTGACGCAGGTGCAGGGCTCGTTCGCCGGCGCGATGGGCCTGCCGCAATTCATGCCCGGCAGCATCAACCGCTGGGCGGTCGACTTCGACGACGACGGCCATGTCAACCTGGCCGGCAGTGCCGCCGACGCAATCGGCAGCGTGGCGCGCTACCTGAACTACTTCGGCTGGCAGCGCGGCATGCCAACGCACTTCGATGTGCGTGCGCCGGACGACGCGGTCAACCGCGTGCTGCTGCTGGGGCCGGACATCCTGCCACTGTTCTCGGCGGAGGAGTTGGTCGAGCGCGGCGCCGCGCTGTCGGCCGAGGGCCGCGCGCACGACGGGCCGCTGGCGCTGGTGGAACTGCACAACGGCGATGCGCCCGCGAGCCACGTGGCGGGCACGCGCAACTTCTGGGCCGTGACGCGCTACAACTGGTCCAGCTACTACGCGCTGGCGGTCATCGAGCTTGGCGCCGCGGTGGCGCGGCGCGTGCCGCAGGACCTGGTGGTGGCGTCGAAGGGCCGTTGACGATGCCGGCGCAGCGCGTCTTCGTCTACGGCACGCTGAAGCAGGGTTTCCGCAACTTCCATGTCAATCGCGGCACGCGCATCGGCGGCAGCTTCGTCACCGTGCAGGCGTTTCCGCTCTACATCGTCGGCCCGTTCGGCCTGCCCTGGCTGGTGCACGACCCCGGCCGCGGCCAGCCCGTGCTCGGGCAGGTGTTCGAGGTCGACGACGCTGGCCTGGCCGAGATGGACGGGCTGGAACGCGTGAACGACGCCGACTGGTACACACGCCAGCCGCTCGACGTGCGACCGGCCGAAGGCGGCCCTGAACTGGCGGTCGTCGCCTACTTCGGCAGCGCCGCACGCCTGGCCAGCGAAACCGTGCATCACGGCCCGCTCGCCGAGTACACCGACGCGCACCAGGCGCTGTACCGCAAGCACCTGTAGGCGCCGGCGCGGCGCTCAGCTCACCAGCACACGCACCCAGTCCGGCAGCGGCACCGACTTCTGCGCCTTGAAGTCGGTCCACACCGTCTTGCTGCCGCCCTCGGCGTAGATCACGCCGGGATGGTCGGTGCGTTCGAGGGTGATGTAGGTGTCGAAGCTCGAGCGCCCCGGATTGGCGACGTAGTGCCGGGCCAGGATGTCGCCCGGGAACTCGAGCTGGCGCAGGAAGTTGCAGAACGCATTGACGATCACCGGCCCGGTGCCCTGCGGGTCCGGCGGGCCGCCGACCTTGAACAGCCACTCCAGCCGCACGATCTCGAGGTAGCGGAAGTAGATCGTGTTGTTGACATGGCCCATCGCGTCCATGTCGCCCCAGCGGATCGGGATCACCGTCTCGTGGGTCAGCTTCTTCCCGGCGGGCAACTCAAACCGCATTGTCGTCCTCCAGGCCGAGCTGCCGATTCAGGCGCTGCACCTGCGCTTCGAGGGCCTCGATGCGCGCCAGCAGGCTCGCGTCGCCCGCCATCGGCGGCCCCTCGGTGCTCGCGGGCAGTGGTGCGGGCGCGCCGCACAGCAGGTGCGCCCATCGCGCCTCGCGCGCGCCCGGCGCACGAGCCAGCTTCACGACGCGCGGTGGGTCCTTCGCGGCGATCTCCTCGAGAAACCCTTCGACCGACGAGATGTCGGCGAAGCGATGCAGGCGTTCGCAGTTCAGGCGCAGCTCGGCCGCGGTCTGCGCCCCACGCAGCATCAGCACCGCCAGCAGCGCCACCGCCTGCGACGGCACGCCGAGCGCGCGGCCGGCGTTGTGCTCGAACTTGACGACGCGGCTGCCGCTGGTCTCGAACACCAGCGACAGCTGCTTGAGCCCGTCGATCGCCGCCAGCACCTCGGCGTCGCCGGCGCTCAGCACCGGCTCGCGCGCCGTCTTCTGGTTGCAGCCGGCGACCAGCGCGTTGAGCGACAGCGGGTAGGTGTCGGGTACCGTGGCCTGCTTCTCGACCAGCACGCCGAGCACGCGGGCCTCGAGTAGGGTCAGCTCGCGCAAGGCTCAGATCGCCTGGCCGTCGTCCGCCGAGATGACGGCGCCATTGACGAAGTGACTCTCGTTGGCGCACAGCATCATCAGCACCGCGTCGAGGTCGGCCGGCTTGCCCACGCGCCGGCGTGGCATCGCCTGCACCATCTTCTGCCCGGCCTCGGTCTGCCAGACATGGTGGTTGATCTCGGTGTCGATGTAGCCGGGGCAGATCGCGTTGACGTTGATGCCGAAGCGGCCCCACTCGAGCGCCATCGAGCGCGTCATGTGCACCACCGCGGCCTTGCTGATGCAGTACACGCCGATCTGCGGCATCACGCGCAGGCCGGCCATCGACGCGATGTTGACGATGCGCCCGCCGGTGTAGGTGCCCGGTGCCTCGCCCTTGCTGCGCGCGATCATGCGTTTGGCCACCTCCTGCGCCACGAAGAAGGCCCCGCGCGCGTTGGTGTTCATCACATCGTCGTAGTCCTCGGGCTTCACGTCGGTCAGCTTCTGCGTCGAGCCGATGCCCGAGTTGTTGACCAGGATGTCGATCGGCCCCATCTCGGTCTCGGCGTGTGCCACCGCCGCGCGAATGCTCGCGACGTCGGTCACGTCCATGCCGACCACATGCGCATCGCCGTCGGCCGCCTCGAGCTCGGCACGCAGGGTCTTCAGGCGCTCGATGCGGCGTGCCGCCAGCACCACGCCGGCCCCCGCGGCCGACAACACCTTGGCGAACTGCGCGCCCAGGCCGCTGGACGCGCCGGTGACGAGCGCCACGCGCCCGGACAAGTCGATGCTGTAGGCCATGAGGGGTTCCCTCCACAAATCTGCATTTCACGATAGCACGCCACTCTAGAATCTTGCGCATGAACGCCAAAGAACTTGTCGCCAAGTACGGCCCGCGCGAGGCGATGGACTACGACGTCGTGATCGTCGGCGGCGGCCCGGCCGGCCTGGCCTGCGCCATTCGCTGCAAGCAGCTCGCGCAGTTCGAGGGCAAGGAGATCTCGGTTGTCGTGCTCGAGAAGGGCAGCGAGCCCGGCGCGCACATCCTGTCGGGCGCGGTGATGGACCCGCGCGCGATCACCGAGCTGTTCCCCGACTGGAAGGCCATGGGCGCGCCGCTGAAGCAGCGTGTTGCCAACGACGAGGTGCTGTTCCTCACCGAGACCGGCGCCAGGCGCACGCCCAACTGGCTGATCCCCGACTGCCTGCACAACGGCGGCAACTACGTCATCAGCCTGGGCGCCGTCACCAAGTGGCTCGGCGAGCAGGCCGAGGCCCTGGGCGTCGAGATCTTCCCCGGCTTCGCTGGCGCCGAGGTGCTGTTCGCCGACGACGGCACGGTGCTCGGCGTGGCCACCGGCAACCTCGGTGTCGGCAAGGACGGCGAGCCGCACGACGGCTTCCAGCTCGGCATGGAACTGCGCGCGCGCTACACCGTGTTCGCCGAAGGCGCGCGCGGCCACCTGGGCAAGCAGGTCATCCAGCGTCATCGCCTCGACGGCGGACGCGACCCGCAGAGCTACGCGATCGGCGTCAAGGAACTCTGGGAAGTGCCGGCCGACAAGGCCCGGCCCGGCCTCGTGGTACACACCGCCGGCTGGCCGATGGACAACGACACCTACGGCGGCGGCTTCCTCTACCACCTCGAAGGCAATCGCGTGACGCTCGGCTTCGTTACCGGCCTCGACTACCAGAACCCCTGGTTGTCGCCGTTCGAGGAGATGCAGCGCTGGAAGACGCACCCTTCTGTCCGCGCCCACCTCGAAGGCGGCAAGCGCATCGGCTACGGCGCGCGCGCGATCACCGCGGGCGGATTGCTGTCGCTGCCCAAGCTGGTGTTCCCCGGCGGCGCGCTGGTCGGCTGCGACGCCGGCACGCTGAACGCGGCGCGCATCAAGGGCAGCCACGCCGCGATCAAGAGCGGCATGCTGTGCGCCGAATCGATCTGCGAGGCAGTGTTCAAGCACGACCGGCGCCACGACGAACTCAAGAGCTATCCCGAGGCCTTCGAGAAGAGCTGGCTGCACGACGAGCTGAGCCAGGCGCGCAACTTCAAGCAGTGGTTCAAGAAGGGCAACTGGGTCGGCATGCTGATGACCGGCATCGAACACTGGCTGCTGCCGCGGCTGGGCTTCAAGCGCCCGCCGTGGACGATCCACCGCACGCAGCCCGACCATGTGCGCCTGAAGCCGGCGGCCGAGTGCGCGCGCATCGACTACCCGAAGCCCGACGGCGTGCTGACCTTCGACCGCCTGTCGTCGGTGTTCATCAGCAACACCAACCACGAAGAGAACCAGCCCGCGCACCTGACACTGGTGGACCCCCGGGTGCCGGTGGGCATCAATTTGGCGCGTTACGCCGGCCCCGAAAGCCGCTACTGCCCGGCCGGCGTCTACGAGTTCGTCAAGAACGAGGACGGTTCCGACCGGCTGCAGATCAACGCGCAGAACTGTGTGCACTGCAAGACCTGCGACATCAAGGACCCGACGCAGAACATCGTCTGGGTCACGCCCGAGGGCGGCGGTGGGCCCAACTACGCGGGCATGTAAGGAGAGCGAAGAGATGGAACGCATCGGCTTCATCGGCGCGTCGGGCCTCATGGGCCACGGCATCGCGCGCAACCTGCAGGCCAAGGGCCATCCGCTGGCGATCACGGTGCGCAAGCAGCGCGACCGGGTCGCCGATCTGCTGGCCGCCGGTGCCACCGAGTGCCCGAGCCCGAAAGCGTTGGCCGAAGCGAGCGACATCGTGCTGCTGTGCGTCACGGGCTCGCCGCAGGTCGAGGAGCTGGTCGGCGGCGCCGACGGCGTGCTCGCCGGCGCACGCGCCGGCCTGGTCATCGTCGACACCTCGACCAGCGAACCGGACTCTACGGCGCGACTGCGGGCGGCCGCCGCGGCCAAGGGCGCGAGCTTCGTCGACGCCCCGCTCGGTCGCACGCCGGTCGACGCCGAGGCCGGACGCCTGAACGTGATGGTCGGCGCCAGCGCGGAGGACTTCGCGCGCCTGCGGCCGGTGCTGCAGCGCTTCGCCGAGAACGTGCTGCACGTCGGAGGCCCCGGCGCGGGCCACACGATCAAGCTGCTCAACAACTTCATCGTCCAGGCCACCTGCAACGCGATGGCCGAGGCCTTCGCAGTCGGGCAGCGTGCCGGCGTCGATCTCAAGCAACTGATCGCCCTGATGTCGGTCGGCCCGGCGAATTCCGGGCTGCTGCAGATCATGGCCAAGACGCTCGATGGCGACGTCGCCGGCATGAAGTTCGCGATCGACAACGCGCGCAAGGACGTGCGCTACTACACCCACCTCGCCGAGGGCCTCGCGGTGCCCACCGTGCTCGGCGAGGCGGTGCACCAGTCGCTCGCCCTGGCCAGCGCGCTCGGCTTCGGCGCCAAGTTCGTGCCCTCGCTGGTCGAGGTGCAGGAGCGACTCAGCGGCGCGCGCATCCTGCCGCGCTGATCCAGCCGCTTGCGCGCGGGGTCCGGCCTCGCCCCGGCGCCTGGCCGAAGAGCGCGTGAGCTCAGCGCTGCCAGCCGCGCTCGCGGGCGCCGCGCTCGGCGTTCAGGTCGAGCGCATCGCCGGCGATGCGCGCGTCCACCGCCTGCAGCACCACCACGGGCAAGGCGCTCGCGGCCTGGCGCATCGGCCCGGCCTGCGCGGGCTCGGCGGTGGCCAGTGCCTGCACCACCCAAGCGTTGCCTTCGCGGCACGCGAGGCCCGCCGAGCGCTCGAGCACGAAAGCGCGGCAGTACGCACCGGAGCGATCGACGAAGCTCAACGGCACGGCCACCGGGCCCGCGGCCTCGCTGGACAGGCGCGACGACAGGGTCTCGGCCACCGCACCGCTCGCCACGACGACACCGGAGCGCTGTGCGAACGGCGCCGCGACGTCGACGCCCGGCCATGCGCGCGCAATCAACACCCCCACCAGCAAGCTGGCGGCCATGCCGCCCCACTGCCACCACGCCGACATCGGTCGGCGCGAACGCGGCAACGCACTCCCGGCGCGCTGGGCGCGCAGCGCGGCCAGGTCCACCACGGCGGCTGCCTCCGGCTTGGCGCCGAGCAGCTGCGTCAGCCGCTCGGGCACCGGTTCGTCGAGTTCCGCGTCGAGTCCCCGTTGCAAGCGGCCGCGCAGCCCGGCCATCTGGCGCACGCGCTCGGCCAGCAGCGGGTCGTCCTGCAATGCGCGTTCGACCGCCTCGCGCTCGGGCGGATCCAGTTCGCCGTCGGCGTAGGCCATCAGGCGCTCGTCGGTCATCGGATTCATGGTGTCGCCTCCGCGGCCGGGGCCAGCATCGCCTGCAAGGCCTCGCGGGCGCGTGCGAGGCGGCTGGTCAGCGTGCCGATCGGGATGCCCAGCACCTCGGCCGCCTCCTTGTAGGGCAGCCCTTCGACGAGTACCAGGCCCACCACGGCACGTTGGTCGTCGTTGAGCGCGGCGAGCGCCTTGCGCAGCGCCAGGGCTTCGATCTGCGCGTCGGTGGTCGCAACGCCTACATGCTCGCCCTCTTCCTCCGGCACGAAGGTCTGGCCGCGCCGCTCGCGCGCCCTCAATTCATCGATCCACGCGTTTTGCATGATGCGAAACATCCAGCTGTCGACCCGCGTGCCGGGCTGCCATTGGTCCAGGTGCTTCAGCGCGCGCTCGACGGCCGTCTGCACCAGGTCGTCGGCGTCCTCGCGCGCCCGTGCCAGGGTGCGCCCGAAACGCCGCAGGCGGGGCAGCAGGCCGGCGATCTCGCGCCGAAGTTCGTCTTCCGTGGCTTTGGCCATGGACACAGTTCACAACGTCAGGAGCGCGGATTTTCTTCCATCGTTCGCTCGTTATCCTGATCGTGATGCCTCGAAGCCCGTTGATCCTCGTCGTGCTGGTCGTGTCGGCCGTGCTGATCGCGCTGCCGGCGCAGGCGCAGCTGCGCCTGCCGGGCGGCCTGGGCAATCTGCCAAACGCGCCCAACCTGCCGCCGGTCGGCGCGCCGCTGCCCGGCGCGACGTCCCTGCCCGAGCTGGTGCCGGGCAACACCGATCTGCAGGCGCTGCGCCAACGGCTGGTGCAGGGTCTGCTGCGCCAGCAGGCGGCACGCGTCGAGGCCGACCCGGCGGGCGAGCCGATCTTGCGCGGCGAACTGATCGTGCTGGCGCCTAGCGCGGCGCTGCTCACGGCGGCGCAGGCGCAGGGCTTTCGCGTCCTGCGCGAGTGGCGCACCGAACCGCTGGACCTGCGTGGCGTCGTGCTGGCCCCGCCGTCCGGCGTCGGCACGCGCGAGGGCATGGAGCGCCTGCGCACCCTCGATCCTGCAGCCGATGTGGACTTCCAGCACCTTTACACGCGCAGCGGCGACATCGCGCCGGGTGCCGCCGCAGGCGCCGGCGGCGGCGCGCCAGGCAGTGCACGCCGCGTCGGCCTGATCGACGGTGGCGTCGACCCTCAGCACCCGTCGCTGCAGGCGGCGCGCGTGCAGGCCTGGGGCTGCGACGGCGCGCCGATGCCCAGTGAGCACGGCACCGCGATCGCCTCTCTGCTGGTGGGTCGCGAGGACGCGTTTGCGGGCGTGCTGCCGAGCCAGGCGACGCTGCACGCGGCCGACGTCTATTGCGGCCGGCCGGTGGGCGGCACCGTCGAGAGCGTGGCGCAGGCGCTGGCCTGGATGGCGCGCGAGCAGGTCGCCGTGATCAACGTCAGCCTCGTCGGCCCGCCGAACCGGCTGCTCGAGCGCGCGGTGCGGGCGATGGCCGCGCGCGGCCACCTGATCGTCGCGGCGGTGGGCAATGACGGCCCTGCGGCGCCGCCGCTGTACCCCGCGGCCTACCCGGAGGTGGTGGGCGTGACCGCCGTGGCACCCTCGCGCCGCGTGCTGCCCGAGGCGGCGCGCGGCCCGCATGTGGCCTTCGCGGCGCCAGGCAGCGAAGTGGCCGTGGCGCAAGCGGGCTCGCGTGGCTACGCGGTGGCGCGCGGCACCTCGTTCGCTGCACCGCTCGTGGCGGGCACGCTGGCCGCCGAACTGGACATGCCCGACGTGGCCGGCGCGCAACGCGCGCTGACGCGTTTGGCCGAACGCGCCACCGACCTGGGAAGCCCGGGCCGCGACCCGGTGTTCGGCTGGGGCCTGGTGGCCGAGCAAGCGCGCAATGCGCCCGGCCGCGTGCAGGCCATGCAACGCACGCGCCCCTGAGACCACCCAACTGCAACAAGAAGCAAGTCCGGCCCGACCCAGGGATCAAACGGCGCGTGGGGTTCGTTGTGCTTGATGTAGAGGCCGGATGGTCCGGGCTCGACACCACAACGAAGGGATCGACACCATGAAGACCTCGCAACGTTTCGCACGCACCACCCTCGCCGGCGCGCTGCTGGCCGCCGCTTTCGCACTGCCCGCGCAGGCCGGGCTGCTCGGCGGCTCCGGCAGCCTGGGCGGTGGTCTGACCGGTGGCCTGAGTCCGCGTGGGCTCGACCTCGCCGGCTCGGGCAACGCGGCCGCCCAGGGCGACCTGAAGGCCCGCCGCGCCGCCGAGCAGGCCAAGGAGAAGAGCATCGACGGCGCCCAAGCGGGTGCCGACAAGGCCAAGGCCGGCGCCGAGGCGACGACGCAACGGGTTCAGGACGGTCGCCAGGCGGTCGGCGAACGCGTGCGTGACGCGGCGTCGCGCCACGAAGGCAGCGCCGGCGCAACGGCCAACGCGGCGCGCCAGGACGGCACGACCAGCCTCGGCGGCAACGCAGCGACGCAGCTTCAGCGCCGACCGGCCGATGCGGCACCGGCAGCC
>JALHQP010000128.1 GCA_022841885.1 Aquincola sp.
CGCGCGCGCTGCCCAGCGCGTGGCCGGCCTCGTCGGCCAGGGCCTGGGCCAGCCCCGGCGGCGCGGCCGGCACGCCGTCGGGCAGCACGCGCTCGATCTCGATCATCGGCATGGTCAGGCCCTCCTGCTTTCCTCGAGCAAGCGCTCGAGTGCGATCTCGACAGTTTGCGACCGCACGGCCGCGCGGTCGCCGTCGAGTTGCAATCGCTCGGACTTCGGCGCCGTGCCGCGCCGTGCGAGCGCGAACCACACCGTGCCCACCGGCTTGCCCGGCACCGCGCCGCCCGGTCCGGCGATGCCGGTCACCGCGACGGCGAGGTCGGCGGCCGAGTGAGCAAGCGCGCCACTCACCATCGCTTCGGCCACTGCCTGGCTCACCGCGCCCTGCGCGGCGATCAGCGCCGGATCGACGCCGAGCTGCTCGGTCTTGGCCTCGTTGCTGTAGGTGACGAAACCGCGTTCGAACCAGTCGCTCGAGCCGGCGAGCGTCGTGCAGGTGGCCGCGATCAGCCCGCCGGTGCAGCTTTCGGCCGCGGCGATGCGCCAGCCGCGCGCGCGCAATGCATCGGCCAGCGGCGCCACCCAGCGCGTCGCGAGATCGGTGTCGAGCAAGGTGCTCATGGGAAGACGAAGCGCCAGAGCGCGATCACGAGCAGCGTGCAGAACGCGGCCACGATGTCGTCGACCAGGATACCCGCCCCCTGGGCCCACCCGCGCGCCGACTTGAAGCGGCGGTCACACCAGCCCACCGGCCCGGGCTTGACCGCGTCGAAGAAGCGGAACAGGCCGAACGCGACGAGCTGCGCCAGCCAGCCCGCGGGCATCACGAACCAGAGCACGAGCCAGAAGGCGACCACCTCGTCCCAGACGATCGCACCCGGGTCGGCCACGCCGAGGTCCTGCGCCGTGCCCGTGCAGGCCCACAGGCCGAGCAGGAACGCCCCGCCGATGACACCACCCCAGGCCCACGGCCCGAGCGGCGCCAGCCCGCGGTCGAGCACCAGGAAGGCGACCCAGGCCCACAGCGTGCCCACCGTGCCCGGCGCCCACGGCGACAGGCCGCTGCCGAAGCCGAGCGCGATCCAGCGTGCCGGGTGGCGCCACATGAAGGCCGCCGTCGCGCGCTGCGGCGCGGTGGTCGTGTCGCGCAGGATCGTCGCGTCGCTGACCGGCGGCTCGGCCATCGTCGGCGTCCTCATGCGTCGCGGAAGTGGTCGTAGCCGGACAGGTGCAGGCGCAGCGCCCGGCCCTGGGCGTCGACCAGGCGCAGGCCCGGCTCGGCGTCGATCGAGCCGATGCGCGTGACAGCGCAGCCGGCCTGCGCGGCGGCGGCCTGCACTTCGCGCTCGCGTGCCGGTGGCGCCGAGAACAGCAGCTCGTAGTCGTCGCCGCCGGCCAGACCGAACTCGCGCCGCCGGTCCGCTGGCTGCGCGGCCAGCACCTCGCTGGCCGGCAGCGCGTCGGCGTCGACGGTGGCGCCGACGCGCGAGCGCGCCAGCACATGGCCGATGTCGCCCACCAGGCCGTCCGACAGATCGATCGCGCTGGTGGCCACGCCGCGCAGCGCCAGGCCGAGCGCGATGCGTGGCGTCGGGCACTCCATGCGCGCGCGCACGCGCTCGAAGGCCTCGCCCGGCAAGGCGAGGCGGCCGCGGAACACCTCCAGCGCGAGCCGCGCGTCGCCCAGGCCGCCGCCGACCGGATGGCTGACCCACAACCGGTCACCGGGCCGCGCACCCGAGCGCAGCAGCGCCTGCCCCGGCGGCACCTCGCCGAATACCGTGAGGCCGATCGCCAGCGGCCCGCCGGTGGTGTCGCCGCCGACCAGCTCGATGTCGTGCGCGTCGGCCAGCGCGAACATGCCGCGTGCCAGGCCCTCGAGAAAGGCCTCGTCGACCCGCGGCAGCGTCAGCGCGAAGGTGAAAGCCAGCGGGGCGGCGCCGCAGGCCGCCAGGTCCGACAGGTTCACCGCCAGCGCCTTGTGGCCCAGGCGTTCGGGCTCGATGGTGGACAGGAAGTGGCGCCCCTCGACCAGCGTGTCGGTCGACACCGCGAGCTGCTGGCCGGGCGTGGGTTGCAGCAACGCGCAGTCGTCGCCGACGCCGAGCGCCGCGCGCCGCACCGGGCGCGTGAACCAGCGCGCAATCAGGTCGAATTCGCCGAGGGACATGACCCGCGCTACCTGCCGGCGCCGATGTTGATCAGCGGCGCCGTCTGCATGTTGGCGGGGATCACCACGGTGGACGTGCCGCCCTTCTCGGCAAACTTCATCAGCGCCAGATTGGCCTCGTGCTGAAGGTACTCGCGCGTCAGGCTCTGGTTGATGATCTGGTTGGCCTTGGCAATGCCCTCGGCCTTCTTGATCTCCACCAGCGCCTCGGCCTCGGCAATCTGGATGCGCTGGCGCGTGGTCTCGAGCTGCTTCTGGGCCGCCACCGAGTCCTGGATCGCCTTCTCGATCGCCGGGTCGGTGGTCAGCGCGCGCACCACCACGCGCGTGATCGTGAACACGCCCTTGTCGTTGGCATCGAGCTCGGTCTGGATGCCGCGCCGAACCGCGGCGGCCATGTCGTCGCGCTTGGTGTGCATCACCAGGCTGTCCACTTTCGCTGCCTCTTCGTAGATCACGTTGCGCGAGATGCCTTGCACCAGCTGATAGGCAGGCCAGAACTCGCGTGCGCCTTCGGCACGCGCATGGCGCGCTGCGTACTTGACGTACAGCTCGGCGATCGAGCCGGTGGCCACTTTGTAGTACACGGTGAGATCAAGGTCGCGCAGCGAGAGGTTGTCGCGCGCCTTGGGCGTGAGGTCGTTCAGATCGACCGCGATCTCCTTGCCGGAGAACACCTGCACCGTGCTGATGCCGGGCACGCCGATGTAGACGCCAGGCTCCACCTCTTCGGGGTTCACCTTGCCCAGCGTGGTGCGCACGCCGACATTGCCGGTTTCGAGGGTGCCGCACGCGGCAAAGCCCAGCAGCAGCACCAACAGCACGACCACCGCCCCAGTGATACGACCCCACGGCACGTTCATCATGACCTCCCAAGTGTGGTCGCCAGTCTAGCGGCCGGGCTTGCCCGCAGCGCCGCCGCGGCATAGGCTGACGCTTGGCCGTGATGATTGGAGTGCCATGAGCCTGCATCGACAACTGCTGCAACGCGCCGCGGACCGGCGCCCGGTCCGCGTCGGCTTGATCGGCGCCGGCAAGTTCGGCTCGATGTACCTGGCGCAGGTGCCGCGCACGCCGGGCTTGCACCTGGTGGCGATCGCCGACCTGCACCCGGCCGGCGCGAGGAACAACCTCGCGCGCGTGGGCTGGTCGCCCGAGCAGTCGGCGGCGGCCACCGCGCAAGCCGCGCTGCGCGACGGCAACACCTGGATCACCGACGACTGGCAGGCCTTGGTGAAGCTGCCCGAGATCGACATCGTCGTCGAGTGCACCGGTTCCCCGGTGCATGCGGTGGACCACATCCTGGCCGCGATCGCCGAGCGCAAGCATGTGGTCAACGTGACGGTCGAGGCCGACGCCTTCTGCGGCCCGCTGCTGGCAAGGCGCGCGCAAGAGGCCGGCGTCGTCTACAGCCTGGCGTACGGCGACCAGCCGGCGATGATCTGCGATCTGGTGGACTGGGCGCGCACCTGCGGCTTCCCGGTCGTCGCCGCGGGCCGAGGCCACAAGTGGCTGCCGCACTTTGCGCAGAGCACACCCGAGACGGTGTGGGGCCACTACGGCCTGACGCCCGAGCAGGCCGAGCGCGGCGGCCTGAACCCGAAGATGTTCAACAGCTTCCTCGACGGCAGCAAGCCGAGCATCGAGTGCACCGCCGTCAGCAACGCCACCGGCCTGGCAGTGCCGAGCGATGGCCTGCAGTACCCGCCGGCCAGCGTCGAGGACATCCCGCGCGTCACGCGCCCGGTGTCCGAAGGCGGCGTGCTGGAGAAAAAGGGGATGGTCGAGGTGATCTCGAGCCTGGAGCGCGACGGGCGCGTGATCCCCTACGACATCCGCATGGGCGTGTGGGTCACGGTCGAGGCCGCGACCGACTACGTGAAGCACTGCTTCGAGGAATACAACGCGCACACCGACCCGAGCGGGCGCTACTTCACGCTCTACAAGCGCTGGCATCTGATCGGGCTGGAGGTGGGACTGAGCGTCGCGAGTGTCGCGCTGCGCGGCGAGCCGACCGGCGTGGCGCAGGCCTGGAACGCCGACGTCGTGGCCACTGCGAAGCGCGACCTGAAACCCGGCGAGATGCTCGACGGCGAAGGCGGCTACACGGTGTGGGGCAAGCTGCTGCCGGCCGCCACCTCACGCAAGATCGGCGGGCTGCCGCTGGGGCTGGCGCATGAGGTCACGGTGGTGCGCGCGGTCAAGCAGGGCCAGAGCCTGAGCTGGGACGATGTGCAGATGCCGCCGTCGCGGGCGTACGAGTTGCGGCGGGAGATGGAGAGCGTCTTCGCGGGTTGAAGGCTTTGGTGATTGAAGTGCCCGTGCTCGTACCGCCCAGCGAGTGGCCCGCTCTTGGGAAGTTCATCTTCCAGAGCAATCGAACGGCGGACGGCCGTGTACGTTGTCTGCACGGCGATCAGGGCGATGACGAGCGCAGCCACGTGGCGGAGCTTGCCGGCCTGCCAGCCGGCGAGGCGGCCTTCTGGCGCGCGGCCGACTTGTGCGGAGAAACACTGGGCGTCATTGGGTGCGAAATCGAAAGGTCCCAACGGCGAGCCTGGATTCGCGGACCATGGGCCGTCCCAGGCCCGTCGTCGGCGTCACTGGAAGCCGCGCTGCTGAACACGTTGGAGCGCGCACTGCCCGAAATCAAACGCCTGGATGCGTTTCCGAGCGAGGACGACGAGACACTGGTTGCGCTCTACCGCGGGGCTGGCTACCGTCGAATGGAGGTGCACCGCGTTATGCAGGCGGCGCTCGGCGATGCCCGGACAGCGACCGCCGATGCGCGCATCAGACCTGCGCGGATGGACGATCTACAGCACTGGCTGCCTTTACACCACGGATTGTTCCCCGGCTCTTACCTCTCTGACGACGACATCGCGGCCGCAATCAGAGACGGCCCGCGTTTGGTGTTGTCAGCCTGGTTCGACGGCCGGCCCGTGGGCTATGTCGTCGCGAAGGACGACGCGACGATGGACGAGCTGTACGTGGACTATCTTGGCGTCGACCCGAGAGCCCGAGGCCGCGGGCTGGGCCGCGCGCTGCTGCTTCACGCGATTCACTGGGGTGAGGGCCGCGGGCGCAGGCGCGCCGCGCTGACGGTCCGGCAGGACCGTGCAGAGGCGCTCTCGCTGTACCTTCAGTGCGGATTCAAGCAGGCGCGAGCGGGCGTGCATTGGTGCAAGGAGTGGACGGACGTCGCTGCCTCGCCTCCTGCCGCAAGCTGATCGCGGCGTGCTGCCTCAGTCTCTTGCCCGCTTGGCCAGTCTCGAATGAATCCAGCTTGGTCGTGCGCAGGGGGCAACTGTTGCCATGGCTCCCAACCAGCTGCGGTTCGGGAGCGTCAAGTCCCGGCCATCTGCTGCCGCTCGCGACCGGCAGCTTCTGCGCACGAGCAGCGTCCGGCGTGCCATCATGGGCAGGTGGACTGCATCGCACCTCGATGAAAACAGTTGCACTGCTTGCGCTTGTCGGCGCCTTCTCGGCGCACGCGCAAACGCCGCCCGTCGATCCGTGGACAGACGCCGCATGGCAGGACGTCATGTTCGGCCTGGCCGCAGGCAAGGTGGCGCGCGTTCGAGCATCGCATCAGCTGTTCAATGTCGTCGCCGGAGCGGCCGACGCGCTCAGCACGCGCGACGTGCAGCTCGACTTCGAAGCGCCGGGCAGCCGCCTTTCGAGCCTGTTTGTCAACGAGGAGCGCCGCGGGGAGTCGCGCAGCACGCGAAGTTTCCGCTACGTCTACGAAGCCGGTCACCTGGGACGCATCGAAGAGGATGGTCAAGCCACGCCTGCCGTCACGCGTCGTTACGACGCCGCCGGCCGGCCGGTCGAGCACACCGAGCGCACCGGCGCCGTCGTCGTGCGTACGACTTGGCGCCACGACGCGGCCGGCCGGCTGCTCGAACGCATCGTAGACAACGGGGCCGCCAGTCGCACGCGAGAAACGAGGCGCTACCGCCGCGACGGCACGCTCGAGCGGCTGCAGGTCAAGAACGGCACGCTGCTCGGCAAGAGCGTCGAGTTCGACACGGGCGAACGACCGGTGCGCATCCAGGTGACCGACACCCTCGACCGCCACGAGACAAGAGTGACCTACCCGAGCCCGACCGAAGCGATTCACGCGACGACCGGCTTTGCCCTCACGCGCGATGGCGCGGGGCGCTATGAATACACGACGCGCTATCGCGTGCGCAGCCCGCAAGAGCTGCGCGGCGTCGAGGCACCCGCACTGCCGACAATGCGCCGCCACGACCGCGGCACGCAGCGCCGCGAAGAGCAGGTTGAGTACGACGCAGACGGCCGGATACTGGTCGAATACCAGTTCGATGGCGCCGGCGCAGTCGCCTGCGCCGGGCGCATCACCTACCACCCATCGGGCCCGCCGCTTGCCGTTCGCCACGAGCGCGTGAAGCCGGGCGCGTCTTGCGGAGTCCAGGGTGGCGACATCGAAAACGATATCAAGACCGACCAGCAAGGCAACTGGGCAGAGCAACGCATGTCGCTTGTGCTACCGGACGGTCGGCGCCGGCTCTTGTCGGTGCAGACACGGCGAACCGAGTACCTTCCCTAGGCGTCGTCGCACAAGGCCCGTGCGCCCTTCTTCTGACGCTCGGATCGTCGCGCCTACCCACGCGCCTCGAACACCTCCACCGGATTGCCCGACGGATCGTCCACCAGCACCTGGCGCCCGCCCGGCCCCTTGATCGGCTTGCTGCGCGGCTGGCCGCCGGCCGCCACCGCCTTGGCCAGCGTGGCATCCAGGTCCTTCGTCTCGACGACGATGCGGTTCCAGCCGCCGGGCACGGGCAGCGCGCCGCTGGCCAACGTCTTGCGCGCCGAGGTGCCGGGCCCGGCCAGCCACAGCGTCAGGCCCTGGCCCTTCATCACCGCGAACGGCGGCCCCCAACGGTCCGTGAGGCGAAAGCCCAGCGCGCGGTAGAAGGGCAGCGCGGCGTCGACATCGTCCACGAGGTAGCGTACGGTCATGGTCTCGACCTCCTGTCAGTCATTCTCGTCCCAATGGAAGTGGTGCAGCACACGGTGCAGGACCGGCGTGAACACGAGCGCCGCGCTGACGATGAAGACCAGGCCCGCGTACAGCGCATAGCAGCCGGCGCGAAACGAGCGCGCGACACTGGAGGCTGGTGCTTGCGCTCGTAGATCACGACAGCGCGGTCAGCCCAGGCGTTGTCGGTGCGCCGCGATCTGCTCGCGCACGCGTTCGGGCGCCGTGCCGCCCGTCACCTTGCGTGCGTTCAGCGACGCCTTCAGCATCAGTGCGGCTTCGTACACGTCCTCGCCGATCGCGGCGTGGAAACTCTTCAGCACGTCGAGCGGCAGTTCGGCCAGGTCCTTGCCCTGCTGCAAACCCGCCTTCACCGCGGCAGCGACCACCTCGTGCGCATCGCGGAAGGGCACGCCCTTCTTGACCAGGTAGTCCGCCAGGTCGGTCGCGGTGGCGTAGCCCTTCTTCGCCGCGCGCTCCATCGCCTCGGGCTTGACGACGATGCCCCGCACCATCTCGGCCATGATGCGCAGCGTCGCGGCCAGCGTATCGACCGTGTCGAACAGCGGCTCCTTGTCTTCCTGGTTGTCCTTGTTGTAGGTGAGCGGCTGGCCCTTCATCAGCGTCAGCATCGCGGTGAGGTGGCCGTAGATGCGGCCGGTCTTGCCGCGCGCGAGTTCGGCAACGTCGGGGTTGCGCTTCTGCGGCATGATCGAACTGCCGGTGCAGTAGCGGTCGGCGAGGTCGATGTAGCCGTAGTTCTGGCTCATCCACAGCACGATCTCCTCGGCCAGGCGCGACACGTGCATCATCGTGATCGCGGCCCAGGCGCAAAACTCGATCGCGAAGTCGCGGTCGCTCACCGCGTCGAGGCTGTTCATGCACAGGCCGTCGAAGCCGAGCGCCTTGGCGACGCGCTCGCGGTCCAGCGGGTAGCTGGTGCCGGCCAGCGCCGCCGCGCCGAGCGGCAGGCGGTTGGTGCGCTTGCGCACATCGGCCAGGCGCTCCGCGTCCCGCGCGAACATTTCCACATACGCCAGCAGGTGATGCGCCAAGCTCACCGGCTGCGCCACCTGCAGGTGCGTGGTGCCGGGCAGGATGGTCTCGGTGTGCGGCGCGGCCACCTCGAGCAGCGCACGCTGCATCTGCGCCAGCAGGGGGGCCAGCGCGTCGATCTCGCCGCGCAGCCACAGGCGCACGTCGGTGGCCACCTGGTCGTTGCGCGAGCGGCCGGTGTGCAACCGCTTGCCGGCGTCGCCCACCAGCGCGGTCAGGCGCGCCTCGATGTTCAGGTGCACGTCCTCGAGTTCGAGCTTCCACTCGAAGCGGCCGGCCTCGATGTCGCTCCTGATCTGCGCCATGCCGCGCTGGATGTCGGCCAGGTCCGGCGCCGAGATCACGCCCTGCGCCGCCAGCATCTCGGCATGGGCCAGGCTGCCGGCGATGTCGGCCTGCGCCAGGCGCTGGTCGAAGGGCACGCTGGCCGTATAGCGCTGCACCAGCTCGCTCATCGGCTCGGAGAACAGCGCCGACCAGGCCTGTGACTTGTTGGCCAAGGGGTCGTGTTTCGGGTCGTGGGGCATCCGTGCCAGCCTGCGGGCCGTGGGTGACAATGAATCGCACGCGCCCCGGCCCGGGCGCCCAACGATTCTATCGACGCACTCCCCGCGAGATGCCGCTGCCCGACACCGCCCCCGCACCGCTGTCCACGCTGTCGACGCTCGCGCCGCCGATCGAGGCGCTGCGCGCCGCGCGCGCGCACGACGGCACGGCCTTCGACGTCTGCCATGGCGCGCTCGCGCTGCGCGCGCTGCTGGCGGTCAATGGCGCGGTGCTGGTCGGCGTGCTGGTGGCCTGCGACACCTGGCTTCAGGCCGTGGCGGCGATGGGCCCGGCGCTGGCCGTGTCGCTGCCGGCCAACCTGCTCTGGCTCGGCCTGGTCTGCGCGCTGCGCCGCGTCCTCGTGCCGCTGGCACCGGGCGCGCGCATCGCTGCGCTGATGGCGCTCGGCGCGCTGCTGGCCTGGGCCGCCTGGTGG
>JALHQP010000129.1 GCA_022841885.1 Aquincola sp.
GGCGCCGCCTCCGGCAGCTACGGCCACGGCGCCACGATCGGCCAGGTCGACGCCGAGGTCATGACCCTGATCCGGCGCCTGGCGATGCTCGGCAACATCGCCGCCGACGCCTCCTTCGAGGCCGGCGCAGCCCACGCCGGTACCCCGAACACGGGTGGCGGGATCCAAGGCGCAGGCGGCATCACCGGGCTGGCCGGACTGCCGAACCTGATCCTGGCCAACCGCGACGAGTTGCGTCGCACCGCCACCGGCGCGCTCGACCACATGGTCATCGACGTGGTCGGCAGCCTGTTCGATCAGATCCTGGCCGACCAGAAGATCCCGCCGCAGATGGCGCGCCACATCGCGCGCCTGCAGTTGCCGGTGCTGCGCGCCGCGCTCGGCGACCCGACCTTCTTCTCGTCGCGCCGTCACCCGGTGCGCCGCTTGGTCAATCGCATCGCCTCGATGGCGGTGGCCTTCGAGGACTTCAGCGAAGGCCCGGGCCAGCACTTCCTGGACCTTGTGCGCCAGCTGGTCGACGAGATCGTCGGCGGCGACTTCGACCAGATGCTCGTCTACGAGCAGACCCTCGACAAGCTCGAGGCCTATGTCGCCGACGAGGCCAAGAAGGACGTCGAGTCGAGCAGCAAGGCCACCAGCCTGCTCGACAGCAGGGAAACCGAGCTGCTGCTGCAGCAGCGCTTCACGCAGCAGCTGCAGGCCGGCCTGTCGCCGGTGCAGATGGACGATTTCCTGCGCCAGTTCCTGACCCAGGTCTGGAGCCAGGCGCTGATGAAGGCCGGCCTCACGCAGGGCGCCGACAGCGACCTGGTCAAGCGCTTCCGCATTGCCGGGCGCGAGCTGGTGCTGAGCGTGCAGGCCAAGGGCGCCCCCACCGAACGCCGAGCCTTCCTGCAGCGCCTGCCCCAGCTGATGAAGGACCTGAACGAAGGCATCGCGCTGATCGGCTGGTCCCAGGCTGCGAAGAAGGACTTCTTCGGCAAGCTGCTGCCGGCGCATGCCGCGGCGCTGAAGGCGCCCGAGTCGATGCGCACGCTCGACTACAACCTGCTGTCGCGCCAGCTCGACGCCATCCTCGGCACGCCGCTGCCCAAGCCCGAGGACGCGCTGCGCGGCGGCAGCGCGATCCCGGTGCTCGAGGATGTGGTCTCCGAGCCTTTCACCGTCGAGGAAGCCCAACGCATCGGCCTCGTGCAGGAAAGCGCGATCGACTGGGACGGCCAGGTCGACATCGACCTGTCGGCCGAGGATTCCGAGGCCGAGGTCTCCGAGCTCGACATCAACATCGACGGCCTGCCGCCGCCCGAGCCGGTGGAGCCGACCAAGGGCGCGTCGCTGGCCGACCATGTGCAGATCGGCTTCTCGTACCGCATGCACTTCGAGGGCCAGTGGCACAAGGTGCGCCTGTCGCACATCAGCCCGGGACGCACCTTCTTCGTCTTCACGCGCGGCAAGCTGCACCAGCATGCGATCTCGATGACCGCACGCATGCTGTACCGCCTGTGCGAGACCGGCCGCCTGCGCGCCTTCGAGAACGCCTACCTGATCGAGCGCGCGACGGCGCGCGCGCGCAAGCAACTCGCGGCGCTGCGCACCGGCGGCCTGAGTACGACGGCGGCGCCGCTTACCCGGTACTGAGCGCGCGCCGCGCCCAACGGATCGCGGCCTCCAGGCTCGACGGGTCGGCCACGCCGCGGCCCGCGATGTCGAACGCGGTGCCGTGGTCGGGGCTGGTGCGCACGAAGGGCAGGCCCAGCGTCACGTTGACACCCTGCTCGACGCCCAGGTACTTGACCGGAATCAGGCCGTGGTCGTGGGTCATCGCCACCACGACATCGAACTCGCCTCGGCGTGCGCGCATGAACACGGTGTCGGGCGCGAAGGGGCCGCTGGCGTCGATGCCCGCGGCGCGCGCCGCGGCGATGGCCGGCGCGATGAAACGCTGCTCCTCGTCGCCGAACAGGCCGTCCTCGCCGGCGTGCGGGTTCAGGCCGGCGACGGCAATGCGGCGCCCGACGCCGCTGCGTTGCACGATGCGCAGCGTCTCGAGCACGGCGTCGTAGGTCACGGCGTCGATCGCGCTGCGCAACGACTGGTGGATCGTCACCAGCACCACACGCAACTCGTCGTTGGCCAGCATCATGCGCACCGGCACGCCGCCCGCCAGCGCCTGCAGCATCTCGGTGTGGCCAGGGAATTGGATGCCGGCCGCCGCGAGCGCGGCCTTGTGCAGCGGCGCGGTGACCAGTGCGCTGCCCTGGCCGTCGAGTACGGCGCGGGCCGCGGCGAACACACAGTCCGCGGCCGCCTGGCCGGCGCGGCCGTCGACTTGGCCCCACGGCAGCTGCGACAGGTCGACGTCGGACTGGAACGGCGCCCACACCGGCACACTGCCGGCCGGCACTGCCTGCTGCGGCGAGTCAAGCCGCGCGACCGCTGCGGACCAGCCGATGGCGGCGATCGCACGCGCGATGACCGCGACGTCGCCGACGATCACGCAGCCCTCGGCCGCACCGCGCTGGAACGCGCGCACGACGATCTCCGGCCCGATGCCCACCGGGTCGCCCATCGTCAGCAGCAGCGGTCGCAGCGCCAAGGCCATGCGCCGATTGTCACCGCCCGACGCAGCTGCTTGCAGCTCTCACCGCCCGCCGACGATTGATTGCGGAACCCGGCCTCAGCGCAACAAGACTTCACCTTCACGACACACCGCGCGGTGGGATGTCCATGAACATGGGTCCACGGCCCCACCAGGGGTCGCCTATCTCTCGAAAGGAGAACCCATGCTCACCATTCAACAACACCGCCTCCGACGCCCGCCCGCGCTGACGGTCCTGCGCGGCAGCGTGATCGCCCTGGCCGCAGCCGCGGCGCTGCCTGCGCTGGCGCAAAGCACCACCACCGGCCCCTATGTCGGGGTGACCGTCGGCAAGCCCGACTGGAAGGCCGGCAGCATCGGCGGCGTGAGCGGCGACAGCTCCGGGACCGGCCTCAAGGCCTACGGCGGCTGGCGCCTGTCGCCGCACTTCGGCGCCGAACTGAGCGCGGTGCGCCTGGGCCGCCTGTCCGGCCCGCTCGGCGATGCCAAGGCCGAGGGCTATGGACTCGACGCGGTGGGCTACCTGCCGCTGGCGCCGGACTGGACCGCGTTCGCGCGCGCCGGTGTCGCGCAGATCAAGACCAGCGTGCCGGGCGCCAGCGACCGCAACAGCGTGCCCAAGGTCGGCCTCGGCGCGCAGTACCAGCTCAGCACGAGCACCGCGCTGCGCGGCGAGTGGGAACGCTACCGCCTCGACGCCTTCGGCAGCAAGAGCAACACCGACATGTACTCGCTCGGTGTCCAGTTCTCGTTCTGAGACCAGGCCCGGCGCTAGGCCGGGTTCGCAATCTCGATGAAGCGGTGCTCGAGGCCGAAGCGTTCGGCCACGTGCGCCGCCACCGCAGGCGCGCCAAAGCACTCGGTCGCGTGATGACCGCAGGCCAGGAAGGCCACGCCGGTCTCGCGCGCCAAGTGCGCCTGCGGCTCCGACACCTCGCCGGTGATGAACGTATCGGCGCCGGCGGCGATCGCCGCCTCGAAGTAGCCCTGGGCGCCGCCGGTGCACCAGCCGATGCGCGACAACGCACGTCCGTCGCCGGGCAGCACGAGCGGCGTTCGGCCCAGCTCGCGCGCCACACGTGAGGCCAGCGCGTCGACGGTGGTCTCGCCCTGCGCCGGGCCGCTGAAGCCGAGATCCTGTTCGCCGAAGCGCGCGTCGGACACCAGGCCCAGCCGCAGCCCGAGCTGGGCGTTGTTGCCGAGCTCCGGGTGGGCGTCGAGCGGCAGGTGGTAGGCGAACAGACTGATGCCATGAGTCAACAGGCGCTTCACGCGTTCGGCCAGCCAGCCCGTGAGCCGACCGTCCTGGCCGCGCCAGAACAGCCCGTGGTGCACCAGGATCGCATCGGCCTGCCATTCGATCGCCGCGTCGATCAGCGCCAGGCTCGCGGTCACCCCCGACACCAGGCGCCTCACCTCGGCACGGCCCTCGACCTGCAGACCGTTCGGCCCATAATCCTTGAAGCGCTCCGGCGCCAGCAGGGTGGCGAGGTGATCCTCGATCTGTTTGCGCGCGGCCATGTTCGTCCCGTCTTCGTCAGCTGCCCATGCGCCGACTCTGGTTGATCTTCTCGCAGGCCGTCACCGTGGCACTGGCGCTGCTGTTCGTCGTGGCGACGCTGAAGCCCGAGTGGCTGCAGCGCGCCCCAGGGCAGATGTTGCCGCAGATCGTGTCGATCGCCACCGTGCCCGACGGCCCGGCGTCGCCCCCGGCAGGCAGCCTGTCGGCTGCGGCGCGGCGCGCGGCGCCGGCCGTGGTGAGCATCGCCGCGAGCAAGGCGCCGGCGAGGAACCCACACGCCGACGACCCCTGGTTCCGCTTCTTCTTCGGCCAGCGCGGTGCGCCGCAGAACGCCGAACCGCAACGCGGCCTGGGCTCGGGCGTGATCGTCTCGCCCGAGGGCTACCTGATCACCAACCACCATGTGGTCGACGGTGCCGACGACATCGAGGTCCAGCTCGCCGATGGCCGCCAGGCGCAGGCCCAGGTGGTCGGCACCGACCCCGAGACCGACGTGGCGGTGCTGAAGATCGACCTGCCGAAGCTGCCGGCCATGGTGTTCGGCAACTCGGACCAACTTCAGGTGGGTGACCAGGTGCTCGCGATCGGCAACCCCTTCGGCGTCGGCCAGACCGTCACCGGCGGTATCGTCAGCGCGCTCGGCCGCAACCAGCTCGGCATCAACACCTTCGAGAATTTCATCCAGACCGACGCGGCGATCAACCCGGGCAACTCGGGCGGCGCACTGGTCGACGCGGCCGGCAACCTGGTGGGCATCAACACCGCGATCTTCTCGCGCTCGGGTGGCAGCCTGGGCATCGGCTTCGCCATTCCCGCCGCCACCGCACGCAGCGTGATGGAGGGCCTGGTCAAGGACGGCCGCGTGGTGCGCGGCTGGATCGGCGTCGAGCCGCGCGACCTGACACCCGACCTCGCCGAGTCGCTGCGCCTACCGGTCAGGAGCGGCGTGCTGATCACCGGCGTGCTGCAGGACGGCCCGGCCAGCAGCGGCGGCATCCGTCCCGGCGACGTGGTGACGAAGATCGGCGGCAAGTCGGTGGCCAACACCGCCGAACTGCTGAATGTCGTGGCCGCGCTGTCGCCAGGCAGCGATGCGCCGATCGCGGTTCAGCGCGGCGACAAGGCGCTTGATGTCACGGTCAAGGTGGCGCAGAGACCGGTGAGGCAGGCAGCGGCGCGCTGAATTCACCGAATCGCGTCGCGGCACGCGACACCGATGCGGCAAAGGCGTAGCGGCACTGCGGCGGGAGTGCGACCTCGGCGGGTGGGGCTTTGCCCCACCTCCCCTGCGGTGCTCGGTCTTGGGGTCGCGCCGAACAACTCGCGGCGCTCACTTCGTTCGCTCTGCTCAAACACGTTCGGCGAGTCAGTTCACGAAGCGCGCGAGTACGCGCGCCGACCCCAAGCCCTCCGCTCCTCGGCGCCTCCCACGCACCCCAGCCGCAGCGCCGCCACGCCTTTGCAGATCCAAAGTGGATGCCGCCTCGGAACTTCAACGTCGGGGCGAGTGGGGTCAACTCCACTCGCGCGCTCACTTAGCCAGCGCTTCCTCCAGCTCTTGCTGCATCAAGAACATGAAGGCGCCAGTGTCGGTTCGCCAGATGACGTTTTCACCCTCCGCGGTGATGTGGACCGGCACCTGCCGCTCGGTGCCCTTGTACTGGATCGTGGCAACTCCCTGGTACTTGTTCCCGGCCTCCTTGATGGCGACGACCTTCTTGACTCGCAGACCGAACTTGCTCATCTGCGGATCGGCCGTGAAGCGCTCCTGCATGGACTGCTGAACTCTCCTGCCAATTTCCTCGGGCGAGGATCCACATCCTGCAAGTGACAACAGCGCAATCACCGGAAGGACAACCACGATGGCACGCCGTAGCGCCCTGCGATCTATCGCCATTTGCTCCTCCTCTCTTCTCGGAACCGGCGAGCCGCTTCAACCCCACCGCATCGATACGCCTGCTTCTCGCCTTTGTCGCACTTGCGGCAGTATGACCGGCCGTCGCGATTGCCGTAGCTGAACTCGATCGAGGGGAAAATCGTGCCACATATCGAGCAGGACTTTTGTGCGATCGAGGCAGGTCGTTGCATGGAAGCTTGCGGAGAAGGGGCGTTCATTTGCTTGTTTGCTCTCAGTCTGCCGCATAACACCGAACAACGAAACTACCGACGCTGCGCAGTCGATCACAGCCGCCTCGCGGCGGCCGGCGCCCGGGGTGGGCGACCTGTGGGGCGCCGAGGAGCGCAGGGCTTGGGGTCGGCGCGCGTACTCGCGCGCTTCGTGAACTGACTCGCCGAACGTGTTTGAGCAGAGCGAACGAAGTGAGCGCCGCGAGTTGTTCGGCGCGACCCCAAGCCCGAGCACCGCAGGGCAGTCGGCTCAAAGAGCCGACCGCTCTAGGGGGAGCCCGCACCGGGCACCGGCCGCCGCGAGGCAGCGCACGCCACCGTTCAACAGGCTCAAGACGAACACCGGCTCGAGCCGCCAGGCAACGACTTCACGCCGACTTCACGCAGGGCACCCGAACCCTTCCTAGCCGATTCACCCCCGCACGCGAACCTCTGCGCCACGCCACCAACCGGTGGCACGACGCGCAGCAAGGAGAGCGTGCATGCCCTTCCCCGAACTTCATCTGTTGCGGCCGCACTCGCAGGTCGGCCGCGTGATCCTGGCCGCTGCCGCCTCGGTGTTCGCGGCGCTGTTGCTGGTGGCCTGGGCGCCGGCCTGGGCCGACGACGCCGACGCGGCCCCCGCCGAAGGCCCGTACTTCCACGTCGCCAGCGACGACCCCACGCTCGATCGCCTGCCGCTGAAGGGCACCAAGGTCGAGGCGCGCATCGTCGGCCCGATCGCCGACGTGACCGTGACGCAGCGCTACCGCAACGAAGGCTCGCGCGCGATCGAGGCCAGGTACGTGTTCCCCGGTTCGACGCAGGCGGCGGTGCACGCGATGCAGGTGCGCCTCGGTGATCGCGTGCTGAACGCCACGATCCGCGAGAAGCAGCGCGCGCGCCTCGAGTACGAAGCGGCGAAGAAGGAGGGCAAGACCGCCGCGCTGCTCGACCAGCACCGGCCCAACGTGTTCCAGATGAACGTCGCCAACATCCTGCCCGGCGACGAGGTGGTGGTCGAGCTGCGGTATACCGAGCTGCTGCTGCCCACCGAAGGCCGCTACCGCTTCGTCTACCCCACCGTGGTCGGCCCGCGCTACCACGTCGCGGCCAAGGACGGCGGCACGTCGGGCTTCCCGGCCACGCCGCACCTGCCCGAAGGCCAGGTCTCGAACACCGCGTTCGACCTCGCGGTGCGCTTCGCCTCGCCGCTTCCGGTGAGCCAGCTGCACTCCAGCTCGCACCGCATCGAAGTGCAGGCCGAGGGCAGCGCGCAGGCCGAGGTCGCGCTGGCCGACGACGGCGAAGGCCCCGGCAACAACCGCGACTTCATCCTCGAGTACCGGCTCTCGGGTGCCAGCACCGCGGGGGGCCTGACCCTGTACCGCGGCGCGCCGGGCCAGGAGAACTACTTCCTCGCCCTCGTCGAGCCGCCGCAGTCGATTCCCAGTGCCCAGATCAACCCGCGCGAGTACGTGTTCGTGGTCGACATCTCGGGCTCGATGCACGGCTTCCCGCTCGACACCGCCAAGCAGTTGCTGCGGCACCTGATCGGCGGCCTGCGCGCCAGCGACAGCTTCAACGTGATGCTGTTCTCGGGCAGCAACCGCATGCTGGCCGAGCAGCCGGTGCCGGCCACGCGCGCCAACGTCGAACGCGCGATCGCCACCATCGACCAGATGCGTGCCGGCGGCAGCACCGAGATCGTGCCCGCGCTCGAACGCATCGCCGCGCTGCCGAAGAATCCCGAAGTCGCGCGCACCGTGGTCGTCGTCACCGACGGCTACGTCTCGGTCGAAGAGCGCGTGTTCCAGCTCGTGCGCAAGAACCTCGGCAACAGCAACGTGTTCGCCTTCGGCATCGGCGCCTCGGTCAACCGCCACCTGATCGAAGGCATCGCACGCGCCGGCCAGGGCGAGCCCTTCGTCGTCACCAAGCCGCAGTTCGCGCAAGCCCAGGCCGAACGCCTGCGCAAGATGATCGACGCGCCGGTGCTCACCAGCGTCAAGGCGCGCTTCGACGGGCTGGAGGTCTACGACGTCGAGCCCGGGCGCCTGGACGCGCTGCCCGACGTGCTCGGTGGCCGCCCAGTGGCGCTGTTCGGCAAGTGGCGCGGCGAGCCGCGCGGCCAGCTCGTGCTCGACGGCCGCACCGCCAGCGGCGACTGGCAGCAGGTGGTGCCGGTGGCCGCGCCCGACGCCGACGCGCAGGCACTGCGCCTGCTGTGGGCACGCCAGCGCATCCAGCAACTGTCCGACGAAGAGGCCCTGGTCGGCGGCAATGCGAAGCGCGACGCGATCACCTCGCTCGGCCTGCAGCACAGCCTGCTGACGCAGTACACGAGCTTCATTGCGGTCGACCATGTGGTGCGCAACCCCGACCCGGCGAGCGCGAAGAGCGTGAACCAGCCGCTGCCCTTGCCGCAGGGTGTCAGCCACATGGCGGTCGGCGCCGCGGTGCCCAGCACCCCCGAACCCGCGGGCTGGCTCGCGCTGCTCGTCGCGCTTGGTCTGGTGGTCGCGGGCGTGGTGCATGCGCGCCGCCATCGCTGAGGGGCACGCGATGACACTCGCCCGCACCCTGCCCTGCGCGCCGGTGCATGTCGGCGCCGTCGGCTGGCTCGCGCTGCACGCCGCCGCCTTCTGGCCGCAGGGCCTGTGGATCGGACAGCGCGTCGCCGACGGCTCGGACGATCCACTGGGGGTCGCCGCCGCCGCCGGGCTCGTGCTGTGGTTGTGGCGCGCCAAGCCCGCGCTGCGCGTCACCCCGCAGTTGCCCTGGCTTGGCGCTGCGGCCGCGCTGACGCTGGCGGCCACCGCAGCGCTGTTCGTCACGCCGCCGCTGGTGGCCGCGATGCTG
>JALHQP010000130.1 GCA_022841885.1 Aquincola sp.
GCGCGGCGAGGCCTCGGGCCGCAGCGGCTTCGATCACCGCCCGCGCCAGCGGGTGCTCGCTGCCGGACTGCAGGGCGGCAGCGTCGGCCAGCAGCGCGTCGTCGTGCTCGCCCTCGGCGGCCACCAGCGTGGCCAGGCGCGGCTTGCCTTCGGTCAGCGTGCCGGTCTTGTCGAAGGCCACCACACGCACCTGGCGCATCGTCTCGAGCGCCTGCGCATCGCGCACCAGGATGCCGCGCGAAGCTGCCAGGCCGGTGCCGACCATCAGCGTGGTCGGCGTGGCCAGGCCCAGTGCGCAGGGGCAGGCAATCACGAGCACGGCCACCGCGTTGACCAGCGCGGCCTCCCAGTTGCCGCTGAACAGGCCCCACGCCAGCAGCGTCAGCGCTGCGGCCACCAGCACCGCCGGCACGAAGACCTCGGCCACACGGTCCACCGTCTGCTGGATCGGCGGCTTGCGAGCCTGCGCGTTCTCCACCATGCGCACGATGCGCGCCAGCGTGGTCTCGGTGCCGACGGCGGTGACGCGCAGCACCACCAAGCCCTCGGCGTTGATGGCGCCGCCGGTCACGCGTTCGCCGGCCTCACGCGCCACCGGCAGGCTCTCGCCGGTGAGCAGCGATTCGTCGAAGTGGCTGCGGCCCTCGATCAGTTCGCCGTCGGTGGGCACGCGCTCGCCGGGGCGCACGACCACTTCGTCGCCGACGCGCAGGTCGGCCAGCGGCACGCTGTGTTCCACCCCGTTGCGCCGCACGGTCGCCGTGGCTGGCACCAGCGCACGCAGCGCGTCCAGCGCAGCCAGCGTGCGGCGCTTGGCGCGCGCTTCGAGCCACTTGCCCAGCAGTACCAGCGTGATGACGACGGCGGCGCTCTCGAAGTACAGGTGCGGCATGGCGTCGTCGCGCGCGGCCTGCCACCACAGCGCCAGGCTGAGGCCGAAGGCGGCACTCGTGCCCAGCGCCACCAGCAGTTCCATGTTGGCGCTGCGGGCGCGCAGTGCTTTCCATCCGGCGCGGTAGAAGCGCGCGCCGAGCCAGAATTGCACCGGGGCGGCGAGCGCGAATTGCCAGACGGCCGGCAGCATCCAGTGCTGGCCCAGCAGGTCGCCCAGCATCGGCAACGCAAGCGGGGCCGACAACAGCGTGGCCAGCGCGACGCGCCAGCCGGCATCGGGCGAGGCGCGCGGTGCGGCGGATGCGGATTCCGCCAGCGTGCGCGCCGTGTAGCCCGCGCGTTCGACCGCCGCGATCAGGGGCGCGGCGTCGGTGCCCAGGTGCACCACCTGCGCGCGTTCCGTCGCCAGGTTGACCTCGGCCTCGGCCACGCCCGGCACCGCGCGCAGCGCGCGCTCGATGCGCGCGACGCAGGAGGCGCAGGTCATGCCCTCGATCGCCAGGTCGGTGCGCGTGGACGCCACCGCGTAGCCGGCCCGCTGCACGGCCGCGGCGAGTGCCGGCGCGCCGACCTCGGGCTGCAGCGAAAGCTGGGCCTGCTCGGTGGCCAGGTTCACGCTGGCGCTGGCCACGCCGGGCACGGCGGCCAGCGCGCGCTCGACCCGTGCCACGCAGGACGCGCAGGTCATGCCTTCGATCGGCAGTTTGAGTTCGATCAAGTTCGTCATGCACCCACTCTAGACCTTGACATGATGGCAAGGTCTAGAGTGCAGGCATTGCGAAATCACAAGAAGGAGCCGCGATGACGATCGAACTGACCCTGCCCGACATGACCTGCGGTCATTGCGTGAGGACTGTGACGCAGACGGTGCAGCGCCTGGACCCGCAGGCCCAGGTGCGCACCGACCTGGCCACCCACAAGGCCACCTTCGAGACGCAGGTGGCGCGCGAGTTGCTAGAAAAGGCGCTGGCCGCCGAGGGCTACCCGGCCGCCGCACCGCGTTAACCCCGACGCGGGGGCGGCGGGGCGCTTGCCACACTGCGCGCCTCGGTCCTGAATGGAGTCCCCCGCACCATGCACCGCCTTACCCGCCTTGCCCTCGCCGCCGCCGTCCTCGGCCTGGCGGCCGCCGCGTCGGCCCAGACCCTGCGCTTCGCCAGCCAGGGCGACCCGCAGACGATGGACCCGCACTCGCAGAACGAGTCGTTCACCAACTCGGTGAACCAGCAGGTCTACGAGTACCTCGTACACCGCGACAAGCAGCTCAACTTCGTGCCCGGCTTGGCCACGTCCTGGGAGCAGGTCTCGGCGTTGAAGTGGCGCTTCAAGCTGCGCCAGGGCGTCAAGTTCCATGACGGTTCGGCCTTCAACGCCGACGACGTGGTGTATTCGATCGTGCGCGCCCAGCAGCCCACCTCGCAGATCGCGGTCTACGCCAACGCGGTGGGCACGCCGAAGAAGATCGACGACTTCACGGTCGAGTTCGACCTGCCCAAGGTCAACCCCATCTTCATGGAGCACATCGCCCCGCTGTTCATCATGGACAAGGAGTGGAGCGAGAAGAACAAGGCCACCAAGCCGCAGGACTTCAAGAACAAGGAAGAGCACTACGCGGCGATGAACGCCAACGGCACCGGCCCCTTCATGCTGGTCAAGCGCGAACCCGGCATCCGCACGACCTGGAAGCGCAACCCGAACTACTGGAAGCCGATCGAGGGCAATGTGCAGGAGGTGGTGTTCACGCCGATCGGCAACGACGCCACGCGCTCGGCCGCACTGATCTCGGGCGAGCTCGACTTCATCCTCGACCCGCCGCCGCGCGACGTGGCCAAGCTGCGCAACACCGCCGGCGTGAAGGTGATCGACGGCCCGGAGAACCGCATCGTCTTCATCGGCATGGACCAGTTCCGTGACGAGCTGCTGTACAGCAACGTCAAGGGCAAGAACCCGTTCAAGGACCAGCGCGTTCGCCAGGCGCTCTATCAGGCGGTCGACATCGAGACGATGAAGAACAAGCTGATGAGCGGCCAGAGCTATCCCACCGGCGGCAACACGCCGTCGCCGAAGGCCTACTACAACGACCCGAAGATCGAGGCCCGCCTGCCCTTCGACCTGGCCAAGGCCAAGCAGCTGATGACCGATGCCGGCTACCCGAACGGCTTCGAGGTGCAGCTCGATTGCCCGAACAACCGCTACATCCAGGACGAAGAGATCTGCGTCGCGCTGGCCGCGATGTGGGAGAAGATTGGCGTCAAGATCAAGGTGGTGGCGCAGCCGCGCGTGACCTACTTCCCGAAGCTCGAGAAGTACGACGCCAGCATGTACATGCTCGGCTGGGGTGGCGCGGTGACCGACGCGGAGACCACGCTGACGCCGGTGATGCGCAACCTGCAGCCCAGCGGCGGCGTCGGCTCGTACAACTACGGCCGCTCGACGAATGCCAAGTTCGACGACCTCGCCGCCAAGTCCAGCGTCGAGGCCGACCCGGCCAAGCGCAAGGAACTGATCCTGGCCGCGCTGACCGAGTGGAAGGAGCAGGTGCATACGATCCCGCTGCACCGGCAGGTGATCCCCTGGGCCGCGCGCAGCAACGTGAGCGTGGTCCACCGGCCGGACAACTACTTCGTCTGGGAGTGGGTGACGATCGGCAAGTAACCTCCGGCCCAACCCACAGTCGTTCAACGGCGGCCTGCTTGGCCGCCGTTTCTCATTGGCAGCGTGTCATCATGCGCTCGAGCGCCATCGTGAAGGGCAGTCCCATGCATGCCTACGAACTGCAAGTGATCGATGCCGCGCTGCGTTGGCGCGCGCTCGGCCATCGCGTCCACCTGGCGACGGTGCTGGCCACCCATGGCGCGAGTCCGCGTCCGGCGGGCTCGATGGCGGTGATCCGGGACGACGGCCTGGTGGTCGGTTCGGTCTCCGGGGGCTGCATCGAGGACGACCTGATCCACGAAGTCCGTCATGCACCGACCGGCCTCGCATCGGCTCGGCCGGCGATCCGCGTTTTCGGTGCCGACGCGCACGAGCAGGCGCGCTACCGCCTGCCGTGCAACAACACGGTGCGCATCGCGATCGAGTCGGCGTGGGATCCGCAGCCACTGCATCAGGCGGTCGAGGCCATCGGCCGCCAGCGCACGGTGCGCCGCTGCGTGGCCTTCGCGGACGGCCGGTCCTGGCTTGAAGAGGCCGACGGCGCCGACAAGTTCGAGCAGACCGAGGCCTTCTTCGCCGTCAGCCTTGGCCCGCGCCAGCGGGCGCTGCTGATCGGTGCCGGCGAACTGGGGCACCATGTGGCCGCCCTGCTGCGCACGCTGGAGTTCGCAGTGCGGGTCTGCGAGCCGCGCGAGGAGTACGCCCAGGCCTGGACCCTGCCCGGGCTGCCGTTGGAGCGCCGGATGCCCGACGACTGGATCGTCGAATGCCGTCCGGACGGCAGGACGGCCGTACTGGCCCTGGCGCACGACCCGAAGCTCGACGAGCTGGCGCTGATCGAGGCCCTGAAGACGCCGGCGTTCTATGTCGGCGCGATCGGCTCGGCAGCCACCACCTTCAAACGCCGCCAGCGGCTGGCGCTGTTCGACCTGGAACCGGCACAGATCCGGCGCCTGCGCGGGCCGGTCGGGCTGCCGATCTCCTCGCGCACGCCGGCCGAGATCGCCGTGTCGATCGCGGCGGACCTGATCCAGGTGCGCAACGGCGCCGCGGCGGCTACTGGAAGCGCGCCAGCATGCGCTCGAGCGCCATCGTGAAGGGCACCTGCATCATCGGCAGTGTCAGCAGGATGCCGAGCAGGCCGACGCCGAGCGTGACCGGAAAGCCGATCGCGAACACGTTCATCTGCGACGCGACGCGCGAGATGATGCCCAGCACCAGGTTGACGAACAGCAGCATGCCGATCAGCGGCAGCGCGATCCACAAGCCCATGCCGAAGATCTCGGCGCCCCAGGTCTGCGGCTGCATCGCGCGCAGGAAGGCGAAGGGCTCGCTGCCGACCGGGAAGGCGTGGAAGCTCTGCACGACGGCCACCACCACCAGCAGATGCGCGTTCATCGCGATGAACAGGAAGCCCACGGTGGTGCCGAAGAAGCGGCTGACCGCGGTGCCTTGGGCGCCGCTGGCCGGGTCGAAGAAGCCGGCGTAGTTCAGGCCCATCTGCAGGCCGATCAGCTCGCCGGCGAACTCGACCGCGGCGAACACGATGCGCACCGCGAAGCCGAGCGTGATGCCGATCAGCAGGTTCTGCGCGATCAGCGCGAAGGCCAGCGGCGAGTCGAGCGGTACCACCGGCATGGTCGGCAGCGAGGCCTGGGCCGCCAACACGATCAGGAACGCGAGGCCGACGCGCACGCGGATCGGCACCGTGCGCTGGCCGAGCACCGGCAGCGTGGAAAACAGCGCGAGCACGCGCACGAAGGGCCAGACCACCGGGGCCAGCCAGGCGAGCAGCTGCGCCTCGGTGAAGGTCACCATGGCGAGATCAGCCGACGGCTTGCGGAATCGACTGCAGCACGCGCTGCAAGTACTCGACCAGCGTGGTCATCATCCACGGGCCGGCGACCGCGAGCACGGCCACCGCCGCCACGATCTTGGGCACGAAGGACAGCGTGGCCTCGTTGATCTGTGTCGCGGCCTGGAACACGCTGACCACCAGGCCGACGACCAGGATGACGATCAACACCGGCGCGCTGACCATCAGCAGCATCATCAGGCCCTGCTGGCCGGCACCGAAGACGGTAGAAGCATCCATGGGAGAACCTTGTCTAGGTCGCGAACGATGCCGCGAGTGAGCCGAGCAGCAGGTTCCAGCCGTCGGCCAGCACGAACAGCATCAGCTTGAAGGGCAGGGCGACGAGCACCGGGCTCAGCATCATCATGCCGAGCGACATCAGCACGCTGGCGACCACCATGTCGATGATCAGGAAAGGAATGAAGATCATGAAGCCGATCTGGAACGCGCTCTTGAGCTCACTGGTCACGAAGGCGGGCACCAGCACCTTCAGCGGCACGGCTTCGCCCTTGACGTCGGCCGGCAGCTTGGCCAGCTTGGCGAACAGCATCACGTCGGCCTGGCGCGTCTGCTTGAGCATGAACTCGCGCATCGGGGCCTCGCCGCGCTTGAACGCCTCCTCGGCCTGGATGCGGTTCTCGGTGAAGGGTTTGTAGGCTTCGTCGTAGACCTTGTCGAACGTCGGGCCCATCACGAAGAAGGTGAGGAACAGACTCAGGCCGACGATCACCTGGTTCGGCGGAGCGGCCTGTGTGCCCAGGGCTTGGCGCAGCAGCGACAGCACGATCACGATGCGCGTGAAGCCGGTCATCAGCAGCAGCACCGCGGGCAGGAAGCTCAGCGCGGTGAAGAACAACAGGGTCTGGATCGGCACCGAGTAGCTGGTGCCCTGCGCGCCCTGCCCGACGATCAGCGGCAGCGACGGGGCGCTGCCCTGCGCCTGGGCTAAAGCCAGTGCAGGAACGGCCGAAAGTACCGACAGCGCCAGAGCGCGGCCGAAGGACCTAGCGCGCATCGGTATCGTCCCGACGTGATTGCAGGCGGCCCAGCAGTTGTGCAAACGGTGCCGCGGCCGCAGGCGGCGGCAAGGTGCTTGCATCGTCCTGCGGTGCCATCTCGTGCAGCGTGCTGATCTGCTGCCCGGTCACGCCGAGCACCAGCCAGCGCCGCGACTCGCCGCGCCCGACCTCGACCGTCACGACGCGTTGATTGGGTGCCAACGGCAGCACCGCCACCGTGCGCATCAGGCCGTGCGCCGACGCACCGCCGGCCGGCGTGCGCTTGAGCAGCCACAGCGCCGCCGGGATCAGCGCGAGGATCGCGATGAACCAGAGCAGCGAGGTGAAGACGGAGCCTGCCGACATGGGCGTCAGCCTTTCGAGAGTCGGCGCATGCGCTCGCTGGGCGTCACGATGTCCGTGAGGCGGATGCCGAACTTGTCGTTCACCACCACCACCTCGCCTTGCGCGATCAGGAAGCCGTTGACCAGCACGTCCATCGGCTCGCCGGCCAGGGTCTCGAGTTCGACCACCGAGCCCTGCGCGAGTTGCAGGATGTGCTTGATCGGGATGCGCGTGCGGCCCAGCTCCACGGTGAGCTGCACCGGGATGTCCAGGATCATGCTGATGTCGTTGCCCGCGCCCGTGAGGCCCGGCGTGGCCTGCGCGAGGTTCGCGAACTGCGCGGGTGCGACCTGCTCGACCTCGGTCGCTGCAGCCGGCTTGCTTTCGGCCAGCGCGGCGGCCCACTCGGCGGCCATCGCATCCTGCTCGCCGTCGGCGGGGGCGGTGTTCTCAGTTGACATGGGCATCTCCCAGCCAGCCCTGGTTGGAGCTGGAAATCAGTCGATCGATCTTGATCGCGTAGCGGTTGTTGGCGGTGCCGTAGGTGGCGTCGAACACCGGCACGCCGTCGACCTTGGCCTGGATCGCGGGGCTCAGGTCGAGCTCGACGAAGTCGCCCGGCTTGAAGGCCAGCAACTGCTCGACCGTGGCCTGCGCGGTGGCCAGTTCGGCCACCAGGTCCACCTCGGCCGACTGGATCTGCGTCTTCAGCAGGTTGATCCAGCGCCGGTCGGGCTCGGCCGCGTCGCCCTGGATCGTGCTGTACAGCACGTCGCGGATCGGCTCCAGCGTCGAGTATGGAATGCAGAAGTGCACCGCGCCCGAGGTCTCGCCGATCTCGAGCGTGAAGGTGGTGGCCACGACGATCTCGCTCGGCGAGGCGATATTGGCGAACTGCGGCTGCATCTCCGAGCGCTGGTACGCGAGCTCGAGCGGGTAGATGCCGTGCCAGGCCTTCTTGTACTCGGCGATGATGGTGTCGACCAGGCGCAGGATCACGCGCTGCTCGGTGGGCGAGAAGTCGCGACCCTCGATGCGGGTGTGGTACTTGCCGGCGCCGCCGAACAGCGAGTCGATGACCGCGAACACGATGTTCGGGTCGCACACGATCAGGCCCGAGCCGCGCAGTGGCTTCACGCTGACGATGTTGAAGTTCGTCGGCACCACGATCTCGCGCAGGAAGGCGCTGTACTTCTGCACCTTGATGCCGCCGATCGAGATCTCCGGGCTCTTGCGGATGAAGTTGAACAGGCCGATGCGGATGTTGCGTGCGAAGCGCTCGTTGATGATTTCCATCGTGGGCATGCGCCCACGCACGATGCGCTCCTGGCTGGCCAGGTCGTAGTTGCGCACCGCCCCCTGCGGCACCTCCTCGGCTTCGAGCTTCTGGCTCTCGCCTGTGATGCCTTGCAGCAGCGCGTCGACTTCGTCTTGCGAAAGAATCTGTTGATTCATCGCGGCCGGGCCTCGCCTTATTGAATGATGAAGTTGGAGAAGTGCACCGCACGCACCGGGGGCTCGTCGCCGTCGTCCACCGGCTTCTTGGCCTTGGCCGTCGCCGAGGCTGCCGCTGCGGGGTCCGGCACGTCGTAGCCCAGCGGCTTGAGCGCCGCGGCGCGCACTTGCGCGGCCAGCAGCAGCTTGCCTTCGCGGTCCATCAGTTCGGCGGCGGTCTTGCCGGCCAGCACGAGCAGGATGTTGTTGCGGATCGCCGGCATGTAGGCCTTGAGCAGGTCGCCCGACTTCGGGTCGGTCAGTTCGAGCGTCATGCCCACCTGGGCGTAGCGCTCGGCTTCGCGGTCGGCGAGGTTGACGGTGAACGGGTCGAGCGCGACGAAGGTCGGTGCGCTCTTCAGGTTGGCCTTGGCCGTCTTGGCGTCGAGCTTCTCCTCCTTGGCGGCCTGGCCGTCTTCGCTTTCCTCCTCGGCGGCGGCTGCGGCCGCTGCGGCGCGCTGCTTCATCACGAAGAAGGCTGCCGCACCGCCACCGACCACCAGCAGCAGCGACAGGCCGATGATCATCATCAGCATCAGCTTCTTCTTGCCGCGCGGGGCTGCGACCGGCGCGTCGACGGCGTCGGGGGAAGCGGCTTTCGAAGCGTCGGCGGCCATGCAAAGACTCCTGGGTCGGCGCAGGGCGCGCACCGGTCAGCCCGATGCGCCCTGCTGGGTTCTTGAGGACCGATTATTTGGAGCGGGGGGCCAAGGGATGCCCCGATAAGGGCCGCCTTTGCCGCCCTGCTCGGGCCTAGGCGACCAGGTCGACCAGGCCGCGCGTCGGCGCGGTCGCGCGCGGCGTACCGGTGGCCGCGGCATCGCCTGCCGCGGCGCCGA
>JALHQP010000131.1 GCA_022841885.1 Aquincola sp.
CCATGCCGACCCCGGCCGCGCCCGCGGCCGCCGTGCCGCGCCCCGCCGTGACGCTCACCGTGACCGCCTGCGACGCCACCGGCTGCTGGGCCAGCGACGGTTCGCGCCTGCAGCGTGTCGGCCCCAACCTGCTCGGGCCGCAGGGCCAGACCTGCAGCACCGGCGGCACGCTGCTGCACTGCACGCGCTGACGAACGCAGAGCCTGGCCGTCACAGACTGCAGCCAGAACGTCTGGCGTCATGAACACCCCCACCGACACCTCCGAGCGCCAGCCCCGGCGCCCGCAAGCGATGCGATGCACGGACTATCCGACTAGCATTCGAGGGTCGGCGACACGTGCCGGCAGGAGCTACAGGCATGTCAGAGCCGGAGGCCGCAGGGGGCGTGACCGGGACGATGGGAGGTCTCGGCGGCACCTTGCTGCGCGACCTGCTGGCCGGCCTGGTCGGGTCGGTGGTGCTGATCGCCAACATCGTCTCGTTCGCGGCGCTGATGTTCTCCGGCGCGCTGTCGGCGGGGGCATCGACAGCCATCTGGGCCATGCTCGTGGGCAGCGGCATCACCGGCATCTGGCTCGCCTGGCGGACCTCGCTGCCGCCGATGGCCACCGGCATCGACTCACCCACCGGCGCGGTGCTGGTGGCGCTGTCGGCCAGCTGTGGTGCCGCAGTGACCGCCGCCGGCGGCAACGCGCAGACGGCGGTGCAGGCGGTGCTGCTGCTGTTCGCCGCGGCCACGGCGCTGACCGGCGTGCTGCTGCTCGCGCTGGGGCTGCTGCGCTGGGGCCACTACATGCGCTTCGTGCCCTTCTTCGTCGTCGCCGGCTTCCTCGCCGCGACCGGCTGGCTGATGATCGCCGGCGGCGTGCGCATGACCAGCGGCCACGCGATGGGCGAGCTGCTTGCGCCCTGGACCGGCGCGCAAGCCGCCAAGCTGGCCTGCGCCATGGCGGCGCTGGGCTTGATGCTGGCGGTGCGGCGCTGGACGAGTTCGGCGCTGGCGATGCCTGTGGCCCTGCTCGCGATGACGGCTCTGGGCAGCCTGGCACTGAAACTGGCAGGCCTGGCCGGCGCTGAGCACGGCTGGTACCTGCCCTCGCTCGGCTCGCTGGCGGCCTGGTCGCCCTTCGAGACCGTGGGCTCGACCGCGGTGCCGCCGTCGCTACTGGCCCGCTTCGTTCCCGAACTCGTGGCGGTGGCCATCGTCGCGCTGGTCTCGGTCGTGACCAAGACCTCCACGCTCGAAGCGGCGCGCAAGACAGCCGGCGACCTCGACCGCGAGTTGCGTGCGCATGGCGAGGCCACCATCGTCTGCGCGCCCTTTGGCGGCATCGTGGCCTGCATGCAGCTCGGCTCGAGCCGTGTGCTCGAGCATGCGGGCAGTGCGACGCGCGGCAGCGGCGTCTTCTGCGGTGCCATCCTGCTGCTGGTGGGGCTGACGCACGTGGACCTGCCGGCGCTGATCCCGCTGCCGATCGCGGCCGGCCTGGTGCTCTACCTCGGCTGGGCCTTCCTGGTCGAGGCGCTGGCCGGTCCGCTGGCGCAGCGCGCGTGGGTCAATCTGTGGCTGTCACTGGTGATCGCCGCGGCGTGCGTGCGCTACGGCTACCTGGCCGGCGTACTCGGCGGCGTGATCGGGGCCTGCTTCTTGTTCGCCGTCAGCTACGCACGCTCCGGCGTCGTGCGCCAGCACCTGTCGCGCGCACAGTTCGCCGGCAACGTCAGCCGCGGTGCGGCCGCGTCGCGCCACCTGACCGAGCACGGCGAAAGCATCCAGCTCTACTGGCTGGCGGGCCACGTCTTCTTCGGCTCCTCCGAGGGCCTGTTCGAGCGCGTGCAGCGCGACCTCGCCGCGCGGCCGCCGCGATCGGTCGGCCACGTGGTGCTGGACTTCGGCCTGGTGACCGGCGTGGACGCGTCGGCCACGCTCAGCCTGACCAAGCTGCGCCACCATTGCCAGAAGCAAGGCGCGACGCTGGTGTTCGCGTCGATCCCGCCCGAGGTGGCCGGCGCGCTGGAGCGCGACGGCTTCTTCAACGCCGAGGGCGCCCCGCCGCGTTTCGCCGACGTCAACGCCGCGCTGGCCTGGTGCGAGGAGCAGGTGCTCGCGCACGCCGGGCATGCCCTGAACGACGATGCCGTGGACCCGGCCCGCTTCGAGTCCTGGCTGCAGGAGCAACTGGGCGCCGACGTGCGGGCCGCCGACTTCATCGCCTATCTCGAACGCCATGAGGTCGAGGGCGCGCAGGTGCTGTACCGCCAGGGCGAGCCGTCGGACGAAATCGACCTGGTGGCCGCCGGCCAGCTGGTGGTGGACGTCACCGACGCCAGCACCGGGCACACGGTGCGCGCGCGCCGCATCACCACGCACTCGGTGGTCGGCGAAATGGGCTTCTTCCGCCGCGTCGCGCGCTCGGCCACGGTGTCGTCCGAAGGGCCGGCGACACGCTTCACGCTGACGCGCGCGAGCTACGAGCGCCTGCATCGTGAGCGGCCCGATCTGGCGATCGCGTTCGACGACTTCCTGTTGCGCACGCTGGCCGACCGCATCAACGTCTCCGAGCGCATGGTCACGGCGCTGGCGCGTTGACGCGCCTCAGCCTTCCAGCGCGGCCACCTCGCCGGTGAGCCGCATCTTGGGCGCTGGCGCCTTGGCCGGCACCGGCTCGCCCAGCACCTGCAGCGCGTGCTCGTAGCCCTGCTGCACGACCTGGTCGAAGCGCTTCCAGTCGAGCAGGCCCACGCGCTCCAGCGGCGGGTTGAAGTAGAGGTCGGTCAGCGCGCGCGCCTGGCGCTGGCGCGACAGGCTGTACAGGATGGTCGAGTTGATCAGCAGCACCGGCAGGCTCGGCAGCCGGTAGCGGCGCCGCGTGCGCGGGCGCAGGCGGTCGAGCAGCAGCGCCCAGCCGCTGGGCATCTCGTCGACCTCGATGCGGCGCGGCTTGCTGGCGTTGAGGTCCACGCCGATGACGGTGCCCACGCCGCGCATGCGCCGCATCACGTCGACCGGGAAGTTGTTGAAGGTGCCGCCGTCGCACAGCAGGTCGCCGTCCATCACCACCGGCGGCAACGCACCCGGGATCGCGGTGCTGGCCAGCAGCGAACGCACCAGGTCGCCGTGGCGCAGCACCATTTCGCCGGCCTTCGAGAAGTTGGTCGCGATGCAGTAGAAGTTCTTCCACAGGTCCTCGATGCCCGCGCCTTTGCCCACGCTCTCGGCAATGGCCAGACGCACGATGCTGCGCAGGCGCTGGCCCTTGATCAGCGAGACCAGCGGCAGCAGCGCGTAGTCGCCGGTCGGGCCGCGTCCGAACTCGGTGCGTGCGAGCGCCTGCAGCTGCTGCCAGGGCCGGTCGGTCGCCACCAGCGTGGCCATCACGGCGCCGATGCTGGTGCCGCCGACATAGTCGACCTCGATGCCGCGCTCCTGCAGCGCGCGGTACACGCCCAGGTGCGCAAAGCCGCGCGCGCCGCCGCCGGCCAGTACCAGGCCCACCGCCGTGCGCGACTGGATGCGCGCCAGGCGTGCCATGTCCGGCGCGTGGCCGCGCCGCAGGTGGATGTGGTCGCGCAGCGGCCGGCGCTCGAGCCAGCGCCGCGTGCCGCTGGGCATCGCGGTGCCGGCCGGGTGCAGCAGCACCAGGATCTCGGCCGCCTCGGCATGCGGCGGGCGGTCCACCAGGAAGGCGCGCTCGTTGGGGTGGATGGCCGGCAGCGCCTGCGCGTCGGCCAGCAGCAGGATCTCGTCGGCATGGCGCGCGCAGCGGTGCGTCCAGTCGGTCGGCGTGGCATCGGCCACCAGCAGCAGATAGTCGTGCGTGCCTTCGAGCTCGTCGAAGGTGATCGCCAGGCTGCGCTGGCCGTGGCCGGCGTCGGCTGCCGCTGTCGCGGGCTCGGCCCGCACGCGACGCTCGACCTCGGCCGCGTCGAGCACCACCACGCGGCCGCGCGCCGCCAGGTCGGCGGCCAGCGCGTGCGCGAACGCACGTGCATCGACCCCTTCGCTGACCGGCAGCAGCGCCATCGTCACCGGCCGGTCGGCCACCGTCGGGCCCCGCTCGGTGCGCAGGCGGTTGATGATCTGGCGCGTCAGCGCCAGCGTCGCCTGCGGGCTGGTGGCCTGGAGTTGCGCGAAGTCCTCCTTGCCCAGGCTGACCAGCACCGAATCGCGGATCGCCACCACGGTGGCCGAGCGCGGCGCGTCGGCGATCAGGCTCATCTCGCCCACGACCTCGCCGCGCGGCACCTCGCGCACGATGCGGCGCGCGCCCTCCTCCTCGATGTAGACGCGCAGGCGGCCGCTCACCAGCAGGTACAGCTCCTCGCCCGGCTCGCCCTGGCGCATCAGCGTCTCGCCGCCGGCCAGCTCCAGCCAGCGCAAGCGGCCGCGCAGCATCTCGATGGCCGATTCGTCGATGACGCCCAGGAAGCGGCGCAGGTGCTGCAGCAACAGGTCATCCTGGTGTGGAGGGCGCGGGCCTTGGGGCTGCATGGGTCGGTGACGGCGGTGCGTTGAACGGTTGGCCGCGCATTGTGCGGGGCCGCACGCCGCGCGCCGCTCCCGCAGCCGCGCGGGAAAACCCCCGATCCCCCTTCGACGGGGCCGCCGGGGCCGCGGTGAGAATCCGCGCTCCCACAAGAACAAGCGCGCCACCGACATGCCAGGCAAGGACACCCCCCGCGGGCTGATCGAGCGCGTCGTGCGTTCGCTGCGCGACGGCTTCGGCGCCGAGCCGCCACCGGCCACCCCGGCACTGCCCCCGCTGCTGGCGCCGCATGCGGCCAAGCTGTGCAGCGCCGCGCAGGCGGTGGCGCATGTGCAGCATGGCGAGCATGTGTTCGTCGGCACCGCCTGCGCCACGCCGCGTGCGCTGGTGGCCGCGCTCGAGGCACGCAGCCCCAGGCCGGGCGACGTCGAGCTGCTGCACTTCTTCACCGACCATGCTGTGCCGCACGACCACGAGGGCCGCGCGACCACGAACTACCGCCACCGCTCGTTCTTCGTCGGTGCCGACATCCGCGCCGCGGTGCGCCAGGGTCTGGCGGAGTACGTGCCGATGTCGATCGCGCGCGTGCCGGCGCTGATTGCCAACGGGCGCATCGCGGTCGACGTGGCGCTGATCCAGGTCTCGCTGCCCGACACCTTCGGCTACGTCAGCCTCGGCGTGTCGGTGGACATCGCGCGCGCTGCCGTGGCGCGCGCGCGCCTGGTGATCGCCGAGGTCAACCCGGCGATGCCCTGCACGATGGGCGACTCGATGCTGCACGTCGACGAACTCGACTGGCTGGTACCGGTGGACACGCCCGTCATCGAGTACCTGCACGACGCAATGCCGGGCGACGTGGTCGAGCAGATCGCGCGCTACGTCGGCAGCATCATCGACGACGGATCGACGCTGCAGATCGGCCTGGGCCGCGTCACCAACGAAGCCCTCAAGTACCTGGTCGACCGGCGCGACCTGGGCGTGCACTCCGACGTCATCACCGACTCGATCATCCCGTTGATCGAACGCGGCATCCTGACCGGCCGGCGCAAGACCGACCAGCGCGGCAAGATCGTGGCCAGCTTCGCGATGGGCTCGCGCCGCCTGTATGAGCTGATCGACCGCAACCCGATGTTCTCGCTGCAGCCGATCGACGTGGTGTGCCAGCCCTCGGTGATCGCGGCCCAGCACCGCATGGTGTCGGTGACGCAGGCCTTCGCGATCGACCTCACGGGCCAGGTCTGCGCCGACCAGCTCGACGGCGACTACTACAGCGGCCTGGCGGCGCAGGGCGAGTTCCTGCGCGGCGCCTCGCGCTCGCCTGGCGGCAAGCCGATCATCTGCCTGCCGTCGACCAGCGCCGACGGCAGCCAGTCGCGCATCCGTGTGCGGCTGCGCCCGGAGGAAGGCGTGACGATCGCGCGCAGCGACGTGCACTACGTCGTCACCGAGTTCGGCGTCGCCTACCTGTTCGGCAAGTCGATGCGCGAACGGGCCATCGCGCTGATCGAGGTGGCGCATCCGACGTTCCGCGCCGAGCTGTTCGAGCAGGCGCAGTCGCTCGGCCTGCTGCCGGCCGGGCAGGCGTTGAAGAACATGCGCGCCTACCCGGTGCAGGACGAGGTGACGCTGGAACTCAAGGGCGGGCGCTCGGTGCTGCTGCGGCCGTCGACCACGACCGACGCGGAGGGCATCCGCGCCCTCTTCCATCGCCTGTCGGAGCGCGACGTCTACACACGCTTCTTCCGCAACGTGCGCAGCCTGTCGAACCAGGACGCGCAACGCCTGTGCAACCTGAACTTCGAGACCGAGGTCGGCTTCGTCGCCGCCACCGGCCCGCGCGAGGACCCGCAGATCGTCGGCCAGGCTTGCTACTTCATCGACCCGTCGACCAACCTCGCCGAGACGGCCTTCATCGTCAACCCACAGTGGCAGGGCTGCGGCCTGGGCAAGGCGCTGCAGGCGCGCATGGCCGACGACGCCCGGCGGCGCGGCGTGCGCGGCTTCGTCGCCGAGATCCTCGCCACCAACGACTCGATGATCCGCCTGGCCAAGAGCGCCTCGGCCCAGGTCAGCACCGAGAGCGCGGGCAGCACGGTGCGCGTCACCGCCCTGTTCTGACGCCACTCCCCCACGAACAGGGGGGATGGGCGCAGGCACATTGCGCACTACAAACGGCGCTTGTAAACAAATGTGCTCCGGTTCCAGTTGCGTGCCGGTTGCAGCGCGCCGCCGCCGCGGCTCACCCAGGAGGTCCCCATGGTGTCTTCGTTGTCGGGCGCGCGCCGTTGCGCAGTCATCAGCCTGTGTGCCCTGCTGGCCGCCCCGCTCACCGCGTGGGCGGGGGCCGGCACCCTCACCACCGTGGTGACGCCCCTGTCGCCGGCCGTCACCTACAGCAGCCCGGCCACCCCGGGCGTGCCGGCATTGGACACCTATGTCGGCTACACGGTCAGCGTGGCCAACGTCAGCGGCAACACGATCAACAACGTGCGCTTTACCGGCACGGCCCGCGCGACCGACACCGACGAGCAGGTGAGCTTCAGTTCGGTCGACGGCCGCAGTTGCAGCGCCAGCGGGGCGGCGATCGAATGCGCGATCGGCCAGCTCAAGGCAGGCCAGGCCGTGCCCGTGTTCGCGCTGTTCTTCAAGGCCCCGGTGCGCGACACCGTCTCGCCGCTGCCCGACGGCAGCGACCAGATCCTGTTCGACGGGATCACCTACTACGCCGAAGGCACCGGCGGTCCGAACTCGGTGCCGCAGAACTCGACCACCGTCTGGACGGCCGGTGCGGTCACGCTCGGCACCTTCAACCCGACGCTGGTGAAGTCGGCCGTGCAGCGCAGCGGCGGCAAGCTGTTCACGGGCAGCGGCGGCGTCAGCAGCAGCGCCGACCCGTTCGCCACCACGGTCACGGTGCCCGCCGGCGCGAGCTTCACCACGGCCGAGATCAGCGAGTCGCCCGACAGTGTCGGCTGTGGCAACAACTTCAGCGCCTGCTTCCGCTCCGACATCACGATCCCAGGCAGCTTCAGCCCCTACCTGACGATCCTGCTGCGACAGGACGCCTCGACCATCCTGAAGGGCACCAAGATCGAGAGCGTGCTGATCGAGTACAGCGGCAGCACCGGCACCCAGCTCATCGGCCTGTGCGCCAACGCCACCACGCCGCGCAGCGACGGCATCCCATGCATCGCCGGGCGCGTCTACTACAAGAGCAGCCGCACGCCGGGCTGGACGCCCGCGCTGGACGGCGACTTCGAGTGGACCCTGCTCAACCTCGGCAACGGTTCCTACAAGGTCTTCTGATGCGATCCACGCGCGCTCACGCGAACGCCTGCCCGCGTGCCGCCGCGCGGCGCGCCGCCACCCGGTTGCCCTTGGCCTCGTAGAGCGCCTGGGCCTCGGCCATCGTGGCGCGCGCCTGGTCGCCGCGCGACGCCAGCTGCAGCACCTCGGCCAGTTCGGCCAGCGCGTCGGCCTGCAGCATCGGTGACTCGGTCTGGCGCACCAGCGTCAGCGCCTCGCGCGCCAGCGCCTCGGCCTGCGCCGGATCGCCGGCGCGCGCCAGGATCGGCGCGCGCGCCATGCGCCACAGTGCCTGCGACTCGGTGTCGTCCTCGGCGGTGGCCGCCTCGGCCGTCTTCGAGAAGGCAAGGGCCTGCGCGTCGTCGCCCTGCTCGCGCGCCAGGCGGGCCAGCAGCGCCGCCATGGTCGACAGAAAGTAGGTCTCGCCCTTGCCGGCGAGGAAGTCGCAGTCGGCCTGCACTTCGCGCCGCGCGAGTTCCAGGTCGCCCTCGTGCAGCTCGACGCGCGCCAGGTCGATGCCGGTCGAGGCGGCGTACACGCCCTGCCCCAGGTCGCGCAGCATCGCGCGGCCGCGCCGGTACAGCGCGCGCGCGGCGTCGAGCTCGCCGTTCATCGCCTTGAGCTGCGCGAGTGCGCACATCACATTGCACTCCACCTGGCGGTCGCTCACGCCCGCGGCGAGCAGCTGCTCGCACTCGGCGATCGCTTGGGGAACCGGCATCGGACCCTGCAGCGCGTTGATGGCGAGCATGAGCCCGTTGCGCGCGACGAGACGGTCGTTGCCTGCCCTGCGCGCGTGGGCGATCGAACGCGCGACGCCCTCGCTGGCCTGACGGAAGCGTCCGGCAATGCCGTGCACCAGGACCACCAGGCGCCAGGCCATCGCCGCCTCGTTGTGCGCGTTGTCGCGCTCTAGCAGCGGGATCACCTCGTCGCACACCGCCAAGGTCTGCTCGCTCCAGCCGGCCTGCTGCTCACCGCTGTACAGGCGCACGAACATCTCCAGCACCCGGCTGGACGCTCCCAGCCGGGCGTTGCCGCTGCGCTCGGCCGCCGCGCGCGCCTCGTCGAGTGCGGCACGCGCCGCCGGGAAGTCGCCGACGCCGGTCAGGGTCTCGGCCAGTTCGGGCAGCAAGGCCCAGCGCATGCCATTGTCCGGCTCGAGCACGGCCACCGCGCGCCGCAACAGGTTGGCCGCGGCATGCATGTCGCCGCGCGCCGCGGCGCGCCGGCCGGCGCTGGACA
>JALHQP010000132.1 GCA_022841885.1 Aquincola sp.
CCCGGCGGCCTGGCACGAGGCCGCGACGGGCGACCCCACGCTCGCGCTGCTGGGCGCGCCGGCCACGGCCAGCGCGCCGGTCGGCGCGATCGAACAGGTGCTCGGGCTGGCCGCCCCGACGCGCGTGCCGCTGTCGTCGCCGCCGCTCAGCGCCAAGGCGCTGCGCGACGCCCACGCCGGCGCGCGCGTGCTGCTGGCCGACGACAACCCGGTGAACCGCGAGGTCAGCATGGCGCTGCTGCGGGCTGCGGGCCTGGCCGTGGACACCGCGTCCGACGGCGCACAGGCGGTCGAGCGGCTGCGCACGCAGCCCTACCACTTCGTGCTGATGGACATGCAGATGCCGGTGATGGATGGCCTGGAAGCCACGCGCGCGATCCGCCAGCTGCCGCATGGCCGCGCCGTGCCGATCGTGGCGATGACGGCCAACGCCTTCGACGAGGACCGTCAGGCCTGTCTGGCTGCCGGCATGGACGACTTCCTGGCCAAACCGGTCGACCCGGGGCGGCTGTACGCGCTGCTGCGGCACTGGCTGTCCGCGACAAAGGACCGGCCGGCCGCGGACACCTGAGCAGCGCGACAGCGCCGCGCCCGCTACAATCGCGTCACCTTCCGAGGAGCGTTGCAACCTCCGTCCTGCGAATCCCGCACGGACCTTGAGGCCAGGCTTGGAAGGCCTTCCCTTGCAACCGCGCTCACCTGCACGTGTCGTCGTGGGTGAGTTTCCAGCCAGAACCGCCACGCCATCGTGCAGGGTCTTCCACGTTTGGAGCCTGAAACCGATGAACGCCGTTCTCAAACCCAGCCAAGACCACGCCGTGGCCGACCTGTCGCTCGCCGACTGGGGCCGCAAGGAGATCAAGATCGCCGAGAGCGAAATGCCCGCGCTGATGGCGATCCGCGAGGAATACGCCGCGACGCAGCCGCTGAAGGGCGCGCGCGTGACCGGCTCGCTGCACATGACGATCCAGACCGCGGTGCTGGTCGAGACCCTGCAGGCCCTGGGCGCCGAGGTGCGCTGGGCCTCGTGCAACATCTTCAGCACGCAGGACCATGCCGCCGCCGCGCTGGCGGTCAAGGGCACGCCGGTGTTCGCGCACAAGGGCGAGACCCTCGCCGAGTACTGGGACTTCACGCACCGCATCTTCGAGTTCGGCCCCAAGGGCTCGGCCGCCGAGGGCCCGAACATGATCCTCGACGACGGCGGCGACGCCACGCTGCTGATGATCCTCGGCAAGCGCGCCGAAAAGGAGCCGTCGGCGCTCGACAACCCGAAGAGCGAAGAGGAGACCTGCCTCTACGCGGCGATCAAGGCCAAGCTCAAGGAGGACCCGAGCTGGTACACGCGCAAGTCGGCACAGATCATCGGTGTGACCGAAGAGACGACCACCGGCGTGCACCGCCTGAAGGAGATGAGCGCCAAGGGCACGCTGCCGTTCCGCGCCATCAACGTCAACGACAGCGTCACCAAGAGCAAGTTCGACAACCTGTACGGCTGCCGCGAGTCGCTGGTGGACGGCATCAAGCGCGCCACCGACGTGATGATCGCCGGCAAGATCGCGGTCGTCTGCGGCTACGGCGACGTGGGCAAGGGCAGCGCCCAGGCGCTGCGCGCGCTTTCGGCCCAGGTCTGGGTGACCGAGATCGACCCGATCAACGCGCTGCAGGCGGCGATGGAGGGCTACCGCGTCGTGACGATGGACTGGGCCGCCGACAAGGCCGACATCTTCGTCACCACCACCGGCAACAAGGACGTGATCACGCACGACCACATGGTGGCGATGAAACACAACGCCATCGTCAGCAACATCGGCCACTTCGACAACGAGATCCAGGTCGCGTCGCTCGAGAAGTACCAGTGGGAGGAGATCAAGCCCCAGGTCGACCATGTGATCTTCCCGGACGGCAAGCGCATCATCCTGCTGGCCAAGGGGCGCCTGGTGAACCTGGGCTGCGGCACCGGCCACCCGAGCTACGTGATGTCGAGCTCGTTCGCCAACCAGACGATCGCGCAGATCGAACTCTTCACGCACAGCGACTACTACGAGCAGGGCAAGGTCTACGTGCTACCCAAGCACCTCGACGAGAAGGTGGCGCGCCTGCAGCTGAAGACGCTCAACGCGCAGCTGACCGAGCTGAGCGACGAGCAGGCCGCCTACATCGGCGTGCCCAAGCAGGGCCCGTACAAGCCCGACAGCTACCGGTATTGATACCGCCCACCCCCGTTGCGGCTTCGCCGCTCCCCCTCAAGGGGGCACCGCCAGCGGACCGGCAGAGCCGGATCCGCGGCGGCAGCGGGACGGGTCCAACGCCTTCACACCATGCGTGCTGATCAACTGATCGTGGCCCGCGGCCTGGCGCCCACGCGCTCGGCCGCGCAGCGCCTGATCGAGCATGGCGCGGCGCGCTGGCTCGGTCCGCGCGGCTGGGCGGTGCCGAAAAAGGCCGGCGAGGACCTGCCCGAGGACTGCGAGCTGGAGATCACCGACGACGCCGAGTTGCGCTGGGTGTCGCGCGCCGGTCTCAAGCTCGATGCCGCGCTCACCCGCACCGGCCTGGACATGACGGGCCGGCACTGCCTGGACGTCGGCCAGAGCACCGGCGGTTTCACTGAGGTGCTGCTGGCGCGCGGCGCGGCCAGCGTGGTGGGGGTGGACGTCGGCCACGGGCAACTGCACGAGCGCGTGCGCAGAGACCCGCGCGTGACTGCACTCGAGGGCGTCAACGCGCGCCACTTGACCGCGGCCCAGCTGCCGCGCGCGAGCTACGACCTGGTGGTGGCCGACCTGTCCTTCATCTCGCTGACCCTGGTGCTCGACGCGCTGCTGCCGCTGGCGCAGCGCGACCTGCTGCTGCTGGTCAAGCCGCAGTTCGAGTTGCAGCCGGGCGACATCGGCAAGCATGGCCTGGTCAACGACCCGGTGGCGCATGGCCACGTCAAGGCGCGCATGGAAGCCGCCTGCCGCAAGCGCGGCCTCGTGCTGCGCGACTACTTCGAAAGCACCGTCGCCGGTGGCGACGGCAACCGCGAACATTTCGTCTGGGCCTGCAAACCATGAGCAAGCGCGCCGTTCCGATCAGCTTCGAGTTCTTCCCGCCCAACACGCCGGTCGGCGACCAGAAGCTCATCACGCAAGTGGTGCCCGAGCTCGCCACACTGGGGCCGCAGTACTTCAGCGTGACCTACGGTGCCGGCGGCTCGACGCGCGACAAGACGCTCAAGACCGTGCAGGCGATCGCCGCGGCCGGCCACGAGGCGGCGCCGCACCTGTCCTGCGTGGGCTCCACGCGCGAAGGCATCGCCGAGATCCTGGCCACCTACCGCGCGCAGAACATCCACCGCATCGTCGCGCTGCGCGGCGACCTGCCCAGCGGCACGGCCACCGCCGGCGAGTTTCGCTATGCCGGCGAGCTGGTGCGCTTCATGCGCGAAACGCAGGGGCCGGACTGGCATATCGAGGTCGCGGCCTACCCCGAGTACCACCCGGCGCAGCGCTACGCCGCGCGCGACCTGCAGCACTATGTCGACAAGGTGAAGGCGGGCGCCAGCGGCGCGATCACGCAGTTCTTCTTCAACCCGGACGCCTACTTCCACTTCGTCGAGGCCACACGCAAGCTCGGCGCCGAGGTGCCGGTGACCGCGGGCATCATGCCCTTCCACAACTACGCGAAGATCGCCCAGTTCGCGCAACGCGACGGCATCGAGATCCCGCGCTGGGTGGCGCTGAAGATGGAGGGTTACCTCGATGACGCCGCCTCGATCCGCGCCTTCGGCCTCGACGTGGTCACCGCGTTGTGCGAGAAGTTGATCGCAGGCGGTGTGCCCGGCCTGCACTTCTACACGCTGAACCAGTCGGCGCTGGCCACCGAGCTGTGCCATCGACTGCGCGATCGTTAGAACCTCGATCGCCTGAACGGCAACCCAAGGAAGGTTCAGGGTCGCGCTGCGAGCGCAGCAGGGCTCGGCGAACGCCTTGAAGGGTCCTGCAATGAACCGGTCCGTCCTGCGTTTGCTCGTGGCCACGTCGATGGCGGCCGGCACTGAAGCCGCGCACGCCGAGCGCCTGGTGATCGTCAACGGCCAGCGCCTGGACCTCGGGCAGATCGCCTGGCTCGAGCAGCGCAACTGCGCTGCGGTGCCCGACGGCCGTTACTGGCTCGACCCGCGCAGCGGCGCCTGGGGCTACGCGGGCTGGCCCCAGGTGCAAGGCTACCTCGGTGCCGCCTGCGGCGCGGCGCGCTCGCAACCAAGGAGCCTCAGCGAGCGTGGCCTGCTGTACCGGCCCGGGGAGATCATCAACGGTCGCTGAGCCCGTGGCGCCCCCACCCGGCGCGCCACGGCGCCTCAATCGCCGCGTTGCCAGGCCACGCCGTCCTCGGTGAGCAGGGCGTCCAGCGGCACGTCGTGCGGTTCGGCCTCGAGCCAGGGGATGAAGCCATGCGCGTAGCCCAGGCCCACGGTGAACGGCCGCGGTGACAGCGTGGCCAGCGTGCGGTCGTAGAAGCCGCCGCCGTAGCCCAGGCGCAGGCCCCCTGGCCCGAAGCCGACGCAGGGCACCAGCAGCAGCTGCGGCTCGAAGCGGTCGGTGTCCTTGGGCTTGGGGATGCCGAAGGCGTCTTCCTCCATCGGGCAGCCGGGGAACCAGCGGTGGAAGCGCAGCTTCTTGGTCTCGCGGTCGATCACCGGCAGGCCGATGATGCGATGCCGCCCCTTGACGTCTTCGCCCTCGGTCCAGCGGAACAGCGCCGGCAGCGCGTCGAACTCGCCCTTGATCGGCCAGTAGGCGCCGATCGCCGTCTCGTCGCGCTGCACCAGCCACACGCGCAGCACCTCCTGCAGGTGCATCGCGCGCTGATGACGGTCCACCATCGCCAGGCGCTCGGCCTGCAACTGGCGGCGCAGCAGCTTCTTGTCGCGCGGCGGTTCGAGGCAGAAGTCTTGCGGCATGGGCCTCGGCATTGTGCCTGCCTACACTCCGGGCATGGGTCACGCGCTGGTCGATCACAGCCTCGAATTGCTGGCGCCCTTGGGCGCCGTGCGCGCACGGCGCATGTTCGGCGGCCATGGCCTTTACATCGACGAGCTGTTCGTCGCGATCATTGCCTTCGATCGTCTGTACCTGAAAGCCGACGAGGCGACGCGCGCACGCTTCGTCGCCGCCGGCTGCGAGCCCTTCGTCTACGACGGCAAGGGCAAGTCCGTGACGATGGGCTACTGGACCGTGCCGGCCGAAGCGATGGAGTCGCCTCAGCTGATGCAGCCCTGGGCGCGGCTGGCGATCGCCGCCGCGCTGCGCGCCAGGGCCGCGAAACCATCGGCCGCGCCCCGCAAGGCGCGCGAGGCCGCCCCGAAGGCCAAGGCCACGCCCGCGCGCAGGAAGCCGTAGCGCGGCGGCTCGGCGGCCGGGGTCCAGGTCCACTGCGTTGCCTCACCCGGTTGCCAGGCGCCGACCGTCACCCGGTCGCCCCGCCCGACAGCGATGCGCTGGCCTAGATCGAGCACATAGTCGTTCAGATCGCCATCGCGGGTGACCCACAGGCGGCCCCCGAGCGCCGTCAACCAGGCCGGCTCGGTGATCAGCAGGTGTTGCGTTTGGTGCATGGACATCAGGCTCATGGCAGACTCCGCGTGTGTCGATTCCGTGGAGTGAATCATCGGCCTTGCGGAGCCTGGAGTCGAATGAGTCCTGAACCCTCGATTCATACGTTAGTGTCATGAATAGAGCCCCACACCGCCCGCTCGCCGTCGGCCCCTTGAGGGCGTTCGAGGCCGTGGCCCGGCGCCTGAGCTTCTCGGCCGCCGCCGACGAGTTGTTCCTGACCCAGCCCGCCATCAGCCGCCAAGTCAAGGCCCTGGAGGACGAGCTCGGGGCGCCGCTGTTCGTGCGCGGCACACGCAAGGTCGAGCTCACCGGCGCCGGCGTGCAACTGCTGCGCGGCGTGCTGCCGTTTCTGCAGCGCCTGGATACCACGGTGCGACAGATCCGAAGCGCGCGCGGCCGGCGCCACGTCAGCGTATCGACCTTCCCGTCGTTCGCGTCGCTCTGGCTGCTGCCGCGCCTGCCCTCGTTCGAACGCGCGCACCCGGACATCGACATCCGCATCTCGGCCAGTGACACGATGGTCGACCTGGACGACCCGGACATCGATCTCGTATTGCGCTACTGCCACCCGGACACCGCACCGGCAGGCGCGGAGCGCATGTTCGGTGACTTGATTACGCCCACCGTGAGTTGCGCGCTTGCGAACCAGACGCGGCAAGGCCATGCCCCGCCGCTGGCCAAGCCGGCCGACCTGGCCCAGCACACCCTGCTCGAGGAGGACGACCACCGACCGAGCGCCGACTTCCTGACTTGGCGTGCCTGGCTGCGCCAGTTCGACGTGCCGCGGCTCGAGCCGGCACGCTGGCTGTACCTGAACTTCACCTATCAGCAAGTGCAGGCGGCGCTGGCGGGCGGCGGCGTCGCGCTGGGGCGCCTGCCACTGATCATCGACAACCTGGCGCGCGGCGAACTGGTCGAACCCTTCGGCCCCGCGCACCGCCTCACCTCGCCCTTCACCTACTGGCTGATCGACCTGGCCAGCGAACGCGGCACGCGCCCGGAAGTGGCGGCCTTCGCGCAGTGGTTGCGTGAACAGGCCGCATCGACGCAGCAACAGATGGACACCGCCGTCAACGCCGCGACCCCCTGAACCATTGGGGCGCAGGACAATCCCACCTGCGCTACAAAGAACCCGGGCTGCGCGGCCTCACGCGACGGCCCCGATGTCATGTCATTTCGATCTTCGACCTCCGCCGCGCTCGGCATTCTGCTGCTGGCACTGGCGGCCCTCGGTCTGCCCGCCGCGGCGCAGGGCAACGGCAAGAACGGCAACGGCGCGTCGCCCGCGGGGGTGAGCGACCTGGCGCTCGACGCCCGCGAAGCGCTGCGCAAGCGCGACACTGCGCGCCTGCTGGCCTTGCGCGACCAGGCCACCGCCCAGCGCCACACCCTGGCTTCCTGGATCGACTACTGGGAACTCGGCAACCGTCTCGCGCAGGCGCAGCAGACCGAGCTCGACGCGTTCTACGCCCGCTGGCCCGGCACCTACGTCGAGGACCGGTTGCGCAACGACTGGCTGCTCGAGCTTGGCCGGCGCCGCGACTGGGCCAACTTCGCCCGCGAGTACCCGCGCTTCCGGATGAACGACGACCGAGAAGTCAGCTGCTACGCGCTGCTGACCGAGCATCTCGACGCGCAGCAGGCGGGCAAGGCGTTGCCGGCCTCGTTCAAGGCGCGCGCGCTCGAGGCCTGGGACGGGCAGCGCGACCTCGACGACGGCTGCGCGCTGATGGCCCTCACGCTGTACGAAGCCAAGCTGTTCAGCGCCGACGATGCATGGCGACGCGCGCGCCTGGCCGCCGAAGCGAACCGGCCGCGCGTCGTGCGCATGGCCACTGCGCTGGCGGCGCCGGCGCTGCAAGCCCAGGTCAACAGCGCGCTCGACAAGCCGGCGCTGTACCTCAACGCCGGCGCCACGGTGACCAACCGCGCGCAAGCCGAGGTGGCGACGCTGGCGCTGATCCGCGTCGCGGCCAACGAGCCCGAAGTGGCGGCCAGCCTGCTCGCGGGCCGCTGGCAGGAGCGTCTGCCGCGCGACCTGTCGGCCTGGGCCTGGGCCCAGGCGGGCCGCTCCGCGGCACTGAAGCTGGCGCCCGAGGCCGGCACCTACTACCGCAGCGCATGGGCCGAGGCCGAACGCGCCGGGCCGGCCGCCCCGACCTGGAGCGACGAAACCTTCGCCTGGGCCGTCCGCGCCGCGCTGCGCACGCTCAACGGCAGCGAGCGCTGGCCCACCGTGCAGCGTGCGATCGACCACCTGAGTGCGGCCGAGCAGCGCGATCCGGCCTGGCGCTACTGGAAGGCACGCGCCCAGCGCGAATCCGCGGCACCCGGCGCGGCCGGCGACCGTCAGTCGTCGCTGGCCCTGGCCACGCTGCGCCAGCTCGGCAGCGAGTTGCACTTCTACGGCAAGCTGGCGTCGGAAGACCTGGGTCAGCCGTTCGCCGTGCCGCACAGGCCACAGCCGCTGACCGAGGCCGAGCGCGAGGCCGCACGCCGCCACCCCGGCCTGTCGCGGGCCCTGCAGCTGATCGCGCTGGGCCTGCGCAGCGAGGGCGTGCGCGAGTGGAACTTCTCGCTGCGCGGGATGAACGACCGCGCCCTGCTCGCGGCGGCCGAGCGTGCCTGCGAGCGCGAGGTGTGGGACCGCTGCATCAACACCAGCGACCGCACGCGCCACGAGATCGACCTCGAGCAGCGCTTCCCGATGCCCTTCCGCGAGGACGTGATCGCCAGCGCGAAGGACATCGGCCTCGACCCAGCCTATGTCTACGGCCTGATCCGCCAGGAATCGCGCTTCGTGATCGACGCGCGCTCGCATGTCGGCGCCTCGGGCCTGATGCAGCTGATGCCGTCGACCGCGCGCTGGACCGCGCGCAAGATCGGCCTGCCCTACAGCGCCGAGCTGATCACCGAGCGCACGGTCAACCTGAAGCTCGGCACCAGCTACCTGAAGCTGGTGCTTGACGACTTCGACGGCTCGCAGGCGCTGGCCGCCGCGGCCTACAACGCCGGCCCGAGCCGGCCGCGGCGCTGGCGCGAGGGTGCGACCATCGAGCCGGCCATCTGGGCCGAGAACATCCCGTTCAACGAGACGCGCGACTACGTCAAGAAGGTGCTGTCCAACGCCACCGTGTACGCGGCGATGCTGGCCGGCCAGCGCCAGTCGCCCGCGCCCGCGCCGCTGGCGCCCACGGCGGCGGGACCGGCCCCTTCGGCCGCGGCGTCGTCGACTTCCGGCGTCGAAGCGGCCGCTTCGACGCCGGGCGTCGTGCTGCCACCCCCGCCCCCCGCGCCACCGCCCCAGCTGTTGCCGTCGCTCAAGGCACGCCTGGGCGCGCTGATCGGCCCGCGCGCGAGCACCGCGCCGCCGCCGGACAAGGAGTTGCCGTGAGCACGCAGGGCCTTCCGACCAGCGCCCTCC
>JALHQP010000133.1 GCA_022841885.1 Aquincola sp.
GCCGGCGCCAGCCAGCGCGCGCCGGCGCGCAGCGCGGCGCGGCGCAGGATGTCGTCGAGTTCGGCGCGCTGGAGCACCGCCAGCCGCCCCGGCACGTCGACCCGGCCGCCTTTCGGGCCGATGCAGCCGACGTAGGACGCGCGCTTGGCGGCCTTCATCACCTCATGGTGCACGCCCAGGCGGCCGAAGGCGGTGTGCGCGTCGGGGATCAGGCCGTCGCCGCAGACCTTCTCGCGCGGGAACTCGTGCTGGTCGACCAGCAGCACCTTGAAGCCGGCGCGCGACAGCTGCTGCGCGCAGGCGCTGCCGGCCGGGCCGGCGCCGACGACAAGCACGTCGCAGGAAGAAGGAGCAGTGTCGATAGGGGCGGGGTCTGGCATCGGCCGGCGATTGTAGGCAGCGCCCCGGTTGCGCTGCATCAAGCCGTGACGGGGCGCGCCACGACAAGCTTGGGGTATGAACGCATCGCTTACCCCTGGCCAGCGCGCGCAGCTGCAGGAACTGCTCGAGTTGCGCCAACATGAGCTCGATCGCCGCGTCGCGGCCCATCTCGGCACGCAGGGCCGCGCCGGCCGCGCCCGCGACGTGCTGCTGCAGGACGGTGACGATGCACCGCAGCGCGACGCCGAGCGCGAGGTGGACCTCGCCCAGGCCGACCGCGAAATGGACGAGCTGGGCGCCGTCAGCCGCGCGCTGGGGCGCCTGCAGCAGCCCGGCTACGGCCTGTGCATCGACTGCAGCGCCGCGATCCCCTTCGACCGCTTGAAGGTCAAACCCTGGGCCACGCGTTGCGTGGCCTGCGAAGGCGCGCGCGAGGGTGGCGTCGTCAGCCCGACGCTTTGACCTTCAGTCGCCAGGCATGCGGCAGCGGCTCGCCGATCAGGAGGACCGAGTCGCCTGCTTCACCTTCAGCCGCCACGCATGCAACAGCGGCTCGGTGTAGCCGCTCGGCTGTTCCTTGCCCTTGAACACGAGGTCGAGCGCGGCCTGGAAGGCCGGGCCGCCCGGGTTCGCGGCCAATGACTGGTAGATCGGGTCGCCGGCGTTCTGCCGGTCCACCACCGTGGCCATGCGCGTGAACGTCGCGCGCACCTGGGCCTCGGTGACGATGCCATGGTGCAGCCAGTTGGCGATGTGCTGAGAGCTGATGCGCAGCGTCGCGCGGTCCTCCATCAGGCCGACGTTGTGGATGTCGGGCACCTTGGAGCAGCCCACGCCCTGGTCGATCCAGCGCACCACGTAGCCGAGGATGCCCTGCACGTTGTTGTCGAGTTCCTGCTGGATCTCGTCCTTCGACCAGGCCGGCTTGGCGACCACCGGCACCGTGAGCAGGCCGTCGAGCAGCGCGGCGCGGTCCTTCTCGCCGCCGGGCGAGGTTTCCATCTGCCGCTGCAGCGCGGCCACGTCGACCTGGTGGTAGTGCAGCGCGTGCAGCGTGGCGGCCGTGGGGCTCGGCACCCAGGCGGTGTTGGCGCCGGCCCTCGGATGCACGATTTTCTGCTCGAGCATCGCGCGCATCAGGTCGGGCATCGCCCACATGCCCTTGCCGATCTGCGCGCGGCCACGCAGGCCACACTCCAGGCCGACGACCACGTTGCTCTTCTCGTAGGCCGCGATCCACTCGCTGGACTTCATGTCACCCTTGCGGCGCATCGGGCCCGCGAGCATCGCGCTGTGCATTTCATCGCCGGTGCGGTCGAGGAAACCGGTATTGATGAAGGCCACGCGCGATGCGGCGGCGGCGATGCAGGCCTTGAGGTTGACGCTGGTGCGGCGCTCCTCGTCCATGATGCCGAGCTTGACCGTGTCCGCGGGCAGGCCGACCAGGGCTTCGACGCGCGCGAACAGCTCGCAGGCGAACGCCACCTCGTCGGGCCCGTGCATCTTGGGCTTGACGATGTAGATCGAGCCGGTGCGGCTGTTGCTCCTGTTGACGAGGTCTCGCTTGCCGATCGCGGTGGTGATCACCGCGTCGAGAATGCCCTCGGGGATCTCGGCGTCGCCGTCGAGCAGCACCGCGGGGTGGGTCATCAGGTGGCCGACGTTGCGGATGAAGAGCAGCGAACGGCCGTGCAAGCGCACCTCGCCGCGGCCGCCGGGGGCGGTGTAGCGGCGGTCGGCCGCCAGGCGGCGCGTGATCAGCTTGTCGCCCTTGGCCACCTGCTCGGTCAGCGTGCCGTCGAGGATGCCGGCCCAGTTGCCGTAGGCCTGCACCTTGTCCTCGGCGTCGACGACCGCGACCGAGTCCTCGAGGTCGAGGATGGTCGTGATGGCCGACTCGAGCAGCAGGTCGGCCACGCCGGCCGCATCGCCGCGGCCGATCGGCGTGCCGCGGTCGATGCGGATCTCCAGGTGCAAGCCATGGTGCACCAGCAGCACGGCCGACGGCGCGGACGGATCGCCCTGGAAGCCGACGAACTGCTTCGGGTTCTCGAGCCCGCTCTCGGCGCCGCCCTTCAGCGACACCACGAGCTTGCCGCCCACCACCGAGTAGCCGGTCGAATCGATGTGCGAGCCCTTCTTCAGCGGCGTGGTGCGGTCGAGCACGTAGCGCGCGTACTCGATGACCTTGGCGCCGCGCACCGGGTTGTAGGCGCCCGCGCGTGTTGCGCCGCCGTCCTCGGGCAGCGCGTCGGTGCCGTACAGCGCGTCGTACAACGAGCCCCAGCGCGCGTTCGCCGCGTTCAGCGCATAGCGCGCATTGGTGATCGGCACCACGAGCTGGGGGCCGGCCTGCATGGCGATCTCGCTGTCGACGTTCGCGGTGATCGCCTTCACTTGCTTCGGCACCGGCACCAGGTAGCCGATCTTCTGCAGGAAGGCGCGGTAGGCCTTCATGTCGCCGATCGGGCCGGGGTGGGCGTGATGCCAGGCGTCGAGCTCGCGCTGCAGGCGTTCGCGCTCGGCCAGCAGCGCAGCGTTCTTCGGCGCCAGCGCATGGGCGAGCGCGTCGAAGCCCTGCCAGAAGGCTTTCGACTCGAGGCCGCTGCCGGGCAGCACCTGGTCTTCGACGAAACGGTAGAGCGCGGTGGCCACCTGCAGGCGGCCGACGGAGGTGCGTGCGGTCATGGTCTAGTCAGGACAACAGAGAAGGGTTCAGGAAGGAAAGAAACTCAACACCTCGCGCAGGCTCGAACCGATGCGCGTGGGCGTGGTGTCGAGCTGCTCCAGCGGCACGCCGGTGCGATTGACCCACAGCGTGGTGTAGCCGTACCAGGTGGCACCGATCGCGTCCCAGCAATTGCTGGACACGAACAGGATCTCGCGCGCCGGCAACCCGAGGGCACGCGGGCCCAGGCTGTAGGCGGTGGGATCAGTCTTGAAGCGCTTGACCGCGTCGACCGACAACACATGCGACAGCAGCTCCTTCAAGCCGGCGCTCTTGACCGCCACCGACAGCATCGCGGGATCGCCGTTGGACAGGATGCCGGTGACGATGCCGCGCTTCTTCAGTTCGGCGAGCACCGCCTTGTTCTCGGGAAATGCCGACAGGTGCCGGTACTGGTTGAGCAGATGCGCTTCGCCGGCTGGGTCGAGCGGCAGCTCGAAGCGCTGCACCGCATAGCGCAGACTGGCGCAGGTGATCTCCCAGAAGGTCTGGTAGCGCCCGCTCATCGTCAACAGCCGCGTGTACTCGAGCTGCTTGTCGCGCCACAGCAGCGCGAGCTTTTCGCCGCGCCCCGGGAACAGTTGCTCGGCCGCGTGCGCGACGCTGTAGACGTCGAACAGGGTGCCGTAGGCGTCGAACAGCACGGCTTTCGGGCGCAGCATGACAAGACTCTATTGCGAACCTGGCTCGACATTAAGCGCCCGAAATGGCGTGGATTGATGACCTGGGTGCAAAATCGGCCCCCAGGAGACAGAGCCGTGGACAAGCTCAAGCAGATCGAGTCCTTCGTCGGTGTGGCGACCAAGGGCAGCCTGACCGCCGCGGCCAAGGCCGAGGGCGTGGCGCCGGCGGTGATCGGCCGGCGCATCGACGCGCTCGAGGAGCGCCTGGGCGTCAAGCTCATGGTGCGCACCACGCGCCGCATCACGCTGACCCACGAGGGCAGCGCCTTCCTCGACGACTGCCAGCGCGTCCTGTCCGACCTGCTGAACGCGGAAGCCAGCGTCAGCGCCGGCGGCGTGAAAGCCAGTGGCTACTTGCGCATCACAGCGCCGGCCGGCTTCGGGCGCCGCCACGTCGCGCCGATGGTGCCGAAGTTCGTGGCCCAGCACCCGGACGTGCATGTCTCGCTGAATCTGTCGGACCGGGTGGTCGACATCGTCAACGAGAACTTCGACTGCGCGGTGCGCGTGGGCGACCTGCCCGACTCGAGCCTGGTCAGCGTGCGCCTGGCCGACAACCGGCGCCTGTGCGTGGCCGCGCCGGCCTACCTGAAGCGCGCTGGCACGCCCAAGTCACCCGCCGAACTGCACCGCCACGAGTGCCTGACCCTGAGCTCGGACGCCAGCCAGACGCGCGGCTGGGCCTTCAAGGTCGACGGCGCGGTGACCCACCTGCGCCCGACCGGGCGCCTGGACTGCAGCGACGGCCAGGTGCTGCACGAATGGTGCCTGCAGGGCCTGGGCATCGCCTGGCGCAGCACCTGGGAGGTCGACGAGGACCTGGCGGCCGGCCGCCTCGCGACCCTGCTCGACGACTTCGCCGCACCGCCCAACGGCATCTACGCCGTGTTCCCGCAGCGCAAGCACCTGCCGCTGCGGGTGCGACTGTGGATCGACTTCCTGAAACACAGCTGGCGTGACGACGCCTACTGGCGCCAGGCGGCCTGAAGCCAAAGAACAAGGCCGGCATCGCCGGCCTTGTCGCCTTCAGCGCGGTGGCTTCAGGCCTTCTTGGAGAGGCATTCCTTCATGAACGCCTTGCGCTCGTCGCCCTTCTTGTCGCCGGCGCTGGCGTTGCAGGTCTTCATCTTCCCCTGCTGCGCCCCCTTGCCGTCGGCCTTGGCGGACAGGCAGGTCTTCATGAAAGCCTTGCGCTCGTCGCCCTTCTTGTCGGCCGCGTCCTTGTTGCAGTTGGCCATCTTCTCCTGCTGGGCGCTGGGCTTCTTCTCGGCGGCCGCCGGCGCAGCGGGCTTGGCCGGCGCGGCCGGCGTGGCCGCGGCGGCCGGTGCTGCCGGCTTGGCCGGCGTGGCGGGGGCCGCGGCGGCATGGCTGGCGGCGAACGACGCACTGGCTGCAAAGGCGAGCGCCAGGGCGGTGATCAGTTGCTTCATCAGGGGTCTCCTTCCTCGGTTTGTGGAACCACGGGCACGGGTGCCGCGCCGGATTGAATCAGAGCAATGTCGCTCCGGCAAGGCGGCAACGTGGTGAGCCGCTGCGTTGGCCGACGGGGTAACCCTGAGCCGCCTCAGAGGATGCGGCGCGGGTGGTCCAACGCCTCGTGCGCCGCATGCAGCCGGCGCACCAGCACCTTGATGAAGGCGTCGTCGAAGCGGTGCCGCGTGCCCGGCGACAGCTGGGCCAGCGAATCGGGCGAGAACGACACCGTGGTGCAGGGCGTCGAGACGATCACGTCGGCGCGGTGTGTGCGCAGGTCCGGGTTGGGCGCCAGGTAGGCCATCTCGCCGACCGAGGTGCCGCGCCCGAGCTCGGCCACGCGGCGGCCTTCGCGGAACACCTCAACGCCGCCGGCGGCGATGATGTGGAAGTCGCGCCCCTGCTGGCCCTGCTTGTACAGCGCATGGCCGAAGGCGAAGCGCTGCCACTTGGCGCGGTGCACCACCTCCCACAGCTCGACGTCGCCGAAGGCCGCGAAGAAGTCGAGCGCGCGCAGCAGGTTGAAGCGCTCGGAGTCGAGCACACCCTGCACCCGGCCCAGCGGCACCTCGCGGCGCGAGATCACGCCGGCCAGGCCCTGCGCGAACTCCTCCCAGCTCGGCGGGCGCTCGGCGGGCGACTTGGCCAGCGAGCGCCGCACCAGCGTGTCCAGGCTCTCGGGCACGCCTTCGCGCAGCCCGGACAGCGGCGCCGGCGTCTCGTGGAACACCTGGTGCATCAGCGCGGCCTGGGTCGGGCCTTCGAACGGCGGGCGACCGGCGATCAGGTGGTACAGCACGGCAGCCAGCGAGTACATGTCGGCGCGCGCGTCGATGTTGCCGCCGTCGAGCTGTTCGGGCGACATGTAGGCCAGCGAGCCGACACGGTGGATCTGCGTGCGCTCGGCGTCGAGCTGCAGCACGCTGCCGAAGTCGCTGATCTTGACGTCGATCAGCTTCTCGCCGTCCATCAGTGCCAGCAGGTTGGCCGGCTTGACGTCGCGGTGGATCAGGCCCTGGCGCGCCACGTAGCCGAGCGCCATCGCGCACTTGAAGCCGATCTCGACGATCTGCTCGAGCGGCAGCAGCTTGTCGGCCTGGCAGAAGGCCTTCAGCGTGGTGCCTGGCACGTACTCCATGACCAGGTGTGGGCGCTTCGGGTCGGCCACCGCGTCGAGGATCTGCACCACGTTCGGGTGCTGCAGCTTGCCCACCAGGGCCGCTTCGGCGGCGAAGAAGCGCTCGTAGAACTGGCTGTCGCCGCTTTGCGTGAGCACGCTGTCGGGCGGCCGCATGCACTTGATCGCCACCTCGCGGCCATGGAACTCGTCGCGCGCCAGCAGCACCTCGCTGGTGGCGCCCTCGCCCAGACGGCCGAGCACGCGGTACTTGCCGATCTGGCGTGGCAAGCGCTGGGCCCGTTGGACATCGTCGCTCATGGCCTGGCGAGGGTATTGAAGGGGAGAGAGGACGGACATGGTCGGGTCGGCGAGGAGGGCGCGGACCGTGATGTTCGCCACGAACGGGGCGCGATGGTCGGTGGAACAGGGCGCCGGAACAAGCCCTACTCACGATTGGTCACGAGCGCCCGTGCAGCCTGGCGTCGCCGGGGCGGTCCGTAGAATCCCGCCCCATGATCCAGGCCCAACAGGAGCTGCTCGCAGCGCTGGCCCAGGCGCTCGAACAGGCGGTTCCGGGCCACGGCCTCACGCCCACCTTCGAATCGCCCAAGCAGGCGACGCATGGCGACCTCGCCGTCACCGCGGCCATGCCGCTGGCCAAGCTGGCGAAGTCCAACCCGCGCGAGCTGGCGCAGCGTCTGGTGGCGGTGCTGCAGGCGCATCCTGCGGTGCAGCGCTGGGTCACGGCGCTGGAGATCGCCGGCCCCGGCTTCATCAACCTGCGCCTGGCACCCGCCGCCAAGCAGGCGGTCGTGGCCGAGGCGCTGCGCGCCGGCGACGCCTTCGGACGCCAGCCGGCCAACGGCCAGCGCCTGATGGTCGAGTTCGTCTCCGCCAACCCGACCGGCCCGCTGCATGTGGGCCACGCGCGCCAAGGCGCCTTGGGCGACTCGATCTGCCACCTGTTCGAGACCCAGGGCTGGAGCGTCACGCGCGAGTTCTATTACAACGACGCCGGCGTGCAGATCGCCACGCTGGCGCAGTCGACCCAGTGCCGTATCAAGGGCTTGAAGCCGGGCGACGCCGGTTGGCCCGAGAGCGCCTACAACGGCGACTACATCGCCGACATTGCGGCCGACTTCCTGGCCAGGAAAACCGTCAGGGCCGACGACCGCGAGTTCACTGCCTCGGGCGACCCGGAGGATCTCGACGGCATCCGGCAGTTCGCCGTCGCCTACCTGCGCCACGAACAGGACCTGGACCTCAAGGCCTTCGGCGTCAGCTTCGACAACTACTACCTGGAGTCGAGCCTGTACACGAGCGGCCGCGTCGAGCGCACGATCGACATGCTGGCGGCCTCGGGCAAGACTTTCGAGCAGGACGGCGCGCTGTGGCTGCGCACCACCGACTACGGTGACGACAAGGACCGCGTGATGCGCAAGTCCGACGGCAGCTACACCTACTTCCTGGGCGACGTGGCCTATCACCTCGCCAAGTGGGAGCGCGGCTTCACCAAGGTCATCAACTGCCAGGGCACGGACCACTACGGCACCATGGCCCGCGTGCGCGGCGGCCTGCAGGCCGCGGGCGTGGGCATTCCTCCGGGCTACCCCGACTACGTGCTCAACACCATGGTGCGCGTGGTGCGCGACGGCGCCGAGGTGAAGATCAGCAAGCGCGCCGGCAGCTACGTGACGCTGCGCGACCTGATCGACTGGACCAGCCGCGACGCGGTGCGCTTCTTCCTCATCAGCCGCAAGGCCGATACCGAGTTCAACTTCGACGTCGATCTGGCGCTGAAGCAGAACGACGAGAACCCGGTGTTCTACGTGCAGTACGCGCACGCGCGCATCTGCTCGGTGTTGGCGATGTGGCGCGAACGGGGCGGCGACGTGTCGGCGCTGGCCGGTGCCGACCTGACACCGCTGGTCGCGCCGACCGAGGCGGCGCTGATGCTGCTGCTTGCTGACTACCCGGCGATGCTGACCCGCGCCGCGGCGAGCCTCACCCCGCACGACGTGGCCTTTTATGCGCGTTCGCTGGCCGCGGCTTTCCACTCCTACTACGCAGCCGAACGCTTTCTGGTCGATGATCCGGCCTTGGCGCGCGCGCGCATGGCCCTGTTGGCCGCCACCGCCCAGGTACTGCGCAACGCGCTGGGCCTGCTCGGGGTGTCCGCACCCGAGCGCATGGAACGCGAAACCCCAACCGAGCACCAAGACGCATGACCTCGCAGCGCGGCAACTTCGCCATCGGACTGATCGTCGGCCTGCTGGTCGGCCTGGCGCTGGCGCTGGGCGTCGCGCTGTACGTCACCAAAGTGCCGATGCCCTTCCTCAACAAGGTGCCACAGCGCACCGCCGAGCAGGACGCCGCCGAGACCGAGCGCAACAAGAACTGGGACCCGAACGCGCCGCTGGCGGGCAAGCCGGCCGCGCGGCCGGCAGCGTCGGCCAGCGCCGCTGCGGGCGCACTGCCGCCGGGCATCGCCGTG
>JALHQP010000134.1 GCA_022841885.1 Aquincola sp.
GCCGCGGGGTCCCCGTTTCGCGCCGCCGCGCGCCGTTTCGTCGCCCGCCGCTGGCGCCGCCGCCCCCTGAGGCCCATGCTGCGCGCCATGCTCGACGCCCTGCCCCGGCCGCTGGCTTACGTGCTGCGCCACCTGATGCTGGGCGTGCCGCTGGCCGCTCTGATCGCGCTGTTCTTCAGCGTCGCGTTCAACGACCGCTACGGCACCAACTTCGTCTACTCGCTGTGCATCGGCCTGATCTGCCAGTTCGGCATCGACCTCGGCCGGCGCGGCGCGGCGCGCCTGATGGGACGCCGCGGCTGGCCGGGTTGGCCGGTCACGGCGGTCATCATCGTGCTCGCGGTCTGGCTCGGCATCAACGGTGGCTACGCGGTGGCCGGCTGGATCATGGATCACCCGATCCCGGCGCCGGGCCGGCAGCAGTGGCGCACCCTGGTCATCATCGTCACGATCAGCCTGCTGGCCTCGGCCGGCTTCACGCTCGTGTCCTGGGGCCGCGCGCGCCTGGCCGCCAGCGACGCGCAGGCGCAACGCGCGCAACGCGCCGCGGCCGAGAACCAGCTCAAGCTGCTCGAGTCGCAACTCGAGCCGCACATGCTGTTCAACACCCTGGCCAACCTGCGCGTGCTGATCACGCTCGACCCGCCACGCGCGCAGGCCATGCTCGACCGCCTGATCGCCTTCCTGCGCGCCACACTCAACGCCAGCCGCGCCGGCACCCATCCCCTGTCCGCCGAGTTCGAGCGCCTGGACGACTACCTCGCGCTGATGGCGGTGCGCATGGGGCCGCGCCTGCAGGTGGCCTTCGACCTGCCGGAGGAACTGCGCACCCTGCCGGTGCCGCCGCTGCTGCTGCAGCCGCTGGTGGAGAACAGCATCCAGCATGGCCTGGAGCCACAGGTCGAAGGCGGGCGCATCGACGTCGGCGCCGAGCGCGACGGTGGCCAGCTGCGGCTCACGGTGCGCGACAGCGGCGTGGGCCTGTCGGCCGCGGCGACGCCACGCGGCACCGGGTTCGGGACGCAGCAGGTGCGCGAACGCCTGGCCGCGTTGTACGGCCCGGCGGCCACGCTGGCGCTGCAGGCCGCACCGGGCGGCGGCACGCTGGCCACCATCACCATTCCCCTCGACACCGCGCCATGAACGCCCCCACCGCGCTGATCGCCGAAGACGAACCGTTGCTGGCCGAAGGCCTGCGCCACGACCTGGCCGCGGTGTGGCCCGAGCTGCAGGTGGTGGCCAGCGTCGGCGACGGCGGCACGGCCGCCGAGCGCGCCCTGGCGCTGATGCCGGACATCTGTTTCCTCGACATCCGCATGCCCGGCACGAGCGGCCTCGAGGCCGCGCAGGCGCTGGCCGAGGACTGGCCCGAACCCGGGCCGACCGGCAAGCCGTTCCCGCTGATCGTCTTCGTCACCGCCTTCGACCAGTACGCACTGCAGGCCTTCGAAGCCCAGGCGGTCGACTACCTGGTCAAGCCGGTCGACCGCACACGCCTCGCGGCGTGCGTGACGCGCCTGAAGGCGCGCCTGGCCGCGCGCGGCGCACCGCCCGAGGCATTGCGGCACTCGGTGGACCAACTGCGCGCGTTGCTCGGCAGCGGCGCCCTGCCCTCCGTGCCGCGGCTGGACGTGATCCAGGCCCAGGTGGGTGCGCTGGTGCACCTGGTGCCGGTGGACGAGGTGATCTACTTCGAGGCCGCCGACAAGTACGTGCGCGTGATCACCGCCGACAAGGAGCACCTGATCCGCCTGTCGCTCAAGGAGCTGCTGCCGCAGCTCGATGCGCAGCGCTTCTGGCAGGTGCACCGCGGCACCATCGTGCAGGCGCGTTGCATCGCCCAGGCACGGCGCGAGGAGTCGGGCAAGGTGACGCTGACACTGCGCGGCCGGCGCGAGACGCTGACGGCCAGCCGCCTGTACGCGCACCTGTTCAAGGGCATGTAGCGCAGCGGCGGCGCGGCATTCGGCGCGCTGTGGCCGTCGCTTCGTCGCCCGCGCCGTCGACCCGTCCCGCCGCTGTCGCGCCGCCGACGGGCGATGCCGACACTGCGATGCATGGAAACCTTCGCCCCCTTCCTGCGCCTGCTCGAGCGCAACCCGCTCGTGTTCTCCCACCTGGTCTTCGCGCTCGCCGCGCTGGCGCTCGGCGCCGTGATCCTGACGCGCCGCAAGGGCACCGGCTCGCACCGCGCCACCGGCTGGCTGTGGGTGCTGCTGATGGGCGGCACGATGCTGACCAGCGCCTTCATTCGCGACTACCGGCTGCCCAACCTCGCCGGCATCACGCCGATCCACCTGTTCACCGTGCTCGTGGCGTTTGAGCTGCCGCGCGCGGTGCTGGCGGCGCGGCGCGGCGACATCGCCTTGCACCGCAAGGCGATGCGCGGCCTGTACATCGGCGGCTGCATCGTGGCGGGCCTGTTCACGCTGTTGCCGGGTCGCTTCCTCGGGCGCCAGGTCTGGGCCGCCGTCGGGCCGCTTCTGGGCTGAACGCGACCGTCAGCGGCGCAGAAGGCGGTCGATAGAATCGTCCGCATGTCTTCCGAGAAGCCCGACGCCGCCAAGCCCACCAACTTCCTGCGCCAGATCATCGAGCGCGACCTCGCGGCAGGCACCCACCAGGGCCGACACTTCGCCGGATCACCGGGCGACGCGGCGCACCACGCCGCCGGGCCGCTCGACATGGCACGCATCCGCACCCGCTTCCCGCCCGAGCCCAACGGCTACCTGCACATCGGCCACGCCAAGAGCATCTGCCTGAACTTCGGCCTGGCGGCCGATTACGGCGGCGTGTGCCACCTGCGCTTCGACGACACCAACCCGGAAAAGGAAGAGCAGGAGTACGTCGACGCGATCATCGAGGCGGTGCACTGGCTCGGCTTCGACTGGAACGCCAACGGCACCAGCCACCTCTTCTACGCCAGCAGCTACTTCGACTTCATGGCGCGTGCGGCCGACGCGTTGATCGACGCCGGCCTGGCCTATGTCGACGAGCAGACGCCCGAGCAGATGAAGGCCAATCGCGGCGACTTCACGACGCCCGGCACCGACAGCCCGTTCCGTGGCCGCAGCGTGGCCGAGAACCGCGCGCGCTGGGCCGAGATGAGGAGCGGCCGCCTGGCCGACGGCGCCGCGGTGCTGCGCGCCAAGATCGACATGGCCTCGCCCAACATCAACCTGCGCGATCCGGCGATCTACCGCATCAAGCACGCGACGCACCACGCCACCGGCGACGCTTGGTGCGTGTACCCGATGTACACCTTCGCGCACCCGATCGAGGATGCGCTCGAGCGCATCACGCACAGCATCTGCACGCTCGAATTCGAGGACCAGCGCCCCTTCTACGACTGGCTGCTCGAGCACCTGGCGCGCCTGGGCCTGCTGGCCACGCCGTTGCCGAAGCAGTACGAGTTCGGGCGCCTGAACATGAACGGCGTGATGACCAGCAAGCGCAAGTTGAAGGCGCTCGTCGACGAGGGCCATGTGAGCGGCTGGGACGACCCTCGCATGCCCACCATCTTCGGCCTGCGCCGGCGCGGCTACACGCCGGCGTCGTTGCGCCTGATGGCCGAGCGCACCGGTGCCTCCAAGACCAATATCTGGGTCGGCATGGACGTGCTCGACGGCGCGCTGCGCGAGGACCTGGAGGGCCAGGCGCCGCGCGCGATGGCGGTGGTCGAGCCGCTCAAGCTCAAGCTGACGAACTGGACCGAGATCGTGCCCTGCCATGCACCGACCCATCCGCAGCGGCCCGAGCTCGGCCAGCGCGCCTTCGGTTTCGGACCCGAGCTGTGGATCGAGCGCGACGACTTTGCGGAAGTGCCGCCCAAGGGCTTCTTCCGCCTCTTTCCGGGCAACAAGGTGCGCCTGAAGTACGGATTCGTCGTCGAGTGCACCGGCTGCGAGAAGGATGCGTCGGGCAAGGTGACCGCGGTGCTGGCGACCGTGCAGCCGGACACCCGCAGCGGCACGCCGGGCGCCGATGCGGTGAAGGTCAAGGGCACCATCACCTGGGTCGGTGCGCACGACGCGGTGGCCGCGGAGATCCGCTTGTACGAGCGTCTGTTCACCGAGGACCAACCCGACGCTGATGGACGCGACTTCCGCAGCGTGCTCAACCCGGCGAGCCGGCGTGTCGTGCAGGGTGTCGTCGAGCCGAGCGCGGCGCAGTGTGCGGCCGACACGCACTTGCAGTTCGAGCGCCATGGCTACTTCGTCGCCGACCGCACCGACCACCGGCCCGGCCGGCCGGTGTTCAACCGCATCACCGGTCTGAAGGACAGCTGGGCGAAGTAGTCAGTCTGCCTGCGGCACCTCGCCGAGCCAAGGCAGGCATGTCAACCGATGCGGGTGGCAATGCGATCATTGTGGCTTCACGCTTCCTGTCCCGGAGACACGCCCCGATGATCAAGACGATCGCCCCCCTGCTGCTGGCCGTCGCGCTGGCCCCGGCCCTGGCCGCCGACGCGCCCGCCGCGTCCGGCCTGGTCTACAAATCGCTCAAGGACGGCAAGGGGTCACAGCCCGCGGCCACCGACGTCGTCAAGGTCCACTACCGCGGCACCTTCCCGGACGGCAAGGAGTTCGACAGCTCCTACGGCCGCGGCCAACCGGCCGAGTTCCCGCTCAACCGCGTGATCAAGTGCTGGACCGAAGGCGTGCAGAGGATGAAGGTCGGCGGCAAGGCCAAGCTGACCTGCCCGCCGGGCATCGCCTACGGCGAACGCGGCACGCCCGGCGGCCCGATCCCGCCCAACGCGACGCTGCACTTCGAGGTCGAACTCCTGGATATCGTCAAGAGGTAGGGCCCACCCCCGAAGGCGCTTCGCGCCTCCCCCTCAAGGGGGCCGCGCCAGCGGACCGGCAACGCCGGATCCGCGGCGCGTGCTGGATGGCTACGGCGCCGCAGGCACCTCATAGCGCTTGCCATCGACGCGCAGGCCAGCCTCGGACAGCTGGCGCGCCTTGGCGGCCTTGATGCCCCGCACGCGCGCGATCAGGTCGGCCCAGTCCTTGAACGCACCCTTCTCGCGTTCGATCAGGATGGTCTCGGCCAGCGGCGGGCCGATGCCGCGCAGCTGCTCGAGCTGGGCGCGGTTGGCCTTGGCGACGTCGACATCGGCCCAGGCCCACAGTGCCCAGACGAGCAGCACGCAGCCGGCCGCCACGCGCTTCACGCGGCGACCGCCGGCGCGCGCAGGCGCCTCCACAGCCACTGACAGGCACTGACCAGCGCCAGCACGATCACGCCAGCCGCGATGCCGGCCAGCGCGTGGCCGAGCATCTCAACCACTGGCTGCCACGCCCCGCCAGCCCGCTGCGACAGGTTCTCGACCGCATGCGCCAACGCGGGCACGCCGTGCACCAAAATGCCGCCGCCGACCAGGAACATGGCCGCGGTGCCAGCGACCGACAGGCCCCTCATCAGCCAGGGCGCGACGCGCAGGATGCCGCGGCCCAGCGCCGCCAGCGCGCCGCCGAGACGCGACAGATACAGGCCCAGGTCGTCCAGCTTGACGATGCCGGCGACGAGACCGTAGACGACCACGGTGATCAGCACCGCGATGCCGACCAGCACCGCGGCCTGAGTGCCGAAAGGCTGCCCGGCCACGGTACCGAGGGTAATCGCGATGATCTCGGCCGAGAGAATGAAATCGGTCCGCACTGCGCCCTTGATCTTGTCGCGTTCAAAGGCCACGAGGTCGGCGCCCGGATCGGTAAGCACCCGTGTCAGCGCCGCGTGATGCGCATCGTCCTCGGCGCGGCTCACGAGCCACTTGTGCGCCAGTTTCTCGACCCCTTCGAAGCACAGGAACAGGCCGCCGACGATCAGCAGCGGCGTGATCAGCCACGGTGCCAATGCGCTGATGGCCAGCGCCGCCGGCACCAGGATCGCCTTGTTGACCATCGAGCCCTTGGCCACCGCCCACACCACCGGGATCTCGCGCTCGGCGCGCACGCCGGACACCTGCTGCGCGTTGAGCGCCAGGTCGTCGCCGAGCACACCGGCGGTCTTCTTGGTCGCCACCTTGGTCAGCACGGCCACGTCGTCGAGCACGGTGGCGATGTCGTCGATCAGGGCGAGCAGGCTGCTGGCGGCCATGGGGCGGGTGCGCGGTGCGCGAAGCATCTCGGGGCGCGGCAGCTTAGCGCAGGCCGCCCGCCGCGCCGCCTGACACCCCGCGGCACAGCGCAGGGCACCAGCGGCAACACTTGCTTACCGAGTGGCCGCGGCGCGGTGCGCAGGATTGAACATTTCACGCGTGCACGGACTGCGCCCGCCTTGTCGCGGCTCGTACCTGACCTTAGCCTTGCCGATAAATCCGGCGTCGCGCCTGCCTTCCGAAACCCCGGCCCAAGATCATGGAACTGCTCGATTCGACCACCCTCGCCGCCCTGTTCGTCAGCCTTGCGCTGCTGCTGGCCGCCATGCTGATGCGCCGCCGTCAGGCCCCGGCGCCCGCGCCGCGCGACGACACGCTCGACACGGTGCAGGGCTGGCCGCCGCAGGCGGTGCGGGTCATGACGCTGGGCGAGCGCCAGGCGTTCGAGATCCTTCGCCGCGCCCTGCCCGGGCATGTGGTGCTGTCGCAGGTGCCGCTGTCGCGCTTCATCAGCGTGCCCACACGCAACCCCTACCAGCAGTGGCTGCAGCGTGCCGGCCGGCTGGCGGTGGACATCCTGGTCTGCGACTACAGCTCGCGTGCGGTGGCCGCGATCGAGGTGCGTACTGCCGAAGAGTCACAACGCGCCGCCAAGCGCCACAACCGCCTGATCGAGGTGCTGCGCGCGGCCGGTGTCGAGGTCCACGAGTGGAACGAAGACGACCTGCCGAGCGTGGCCGAGGCGCGCGAGCTCTTCCTGCCCAAGTCGGCCTCGAAGGAAGAGCAGGCGCGTTTCGACGCCGTCGGCAAGCGCATCCTGCCGGTGGCCGAGATCCAGGAGTTGCTCGCCGACGGCGACGCCACCGACTACGGCCAGCTCGAGCCGGTGCCCTCGGGCTTCTACGACGATCAGGAAGACATGCGCGGCGCCCGCCGCGCGGCTTGACCGCCCACGGGGCGCCGGTTCAGATCGGCAGCACCTCGGGCTGCGCGTATTCGCGCCCGACCAGGGCACGCGCGTACAGGTAGCGCTCGCGGCTGCGGTCGCTCAGGCGGTCGAGGTCGATGTGGCCGTCGGCGTCGCAGGTGAACGCCAGCGCGCGACCCTCCTGGAACAGCGAGCGGAAGCGCAACTCGAAGGCGCCGCGCACCGCGTGCATGGGGCTCAGGGCATCGAAGGCGTTCATCACATCGCACTCCTCGGAACAGGACCGACCTGAGTTCACTCTAGGCAACAGGCCGGTCCGCGTCTGTCGGGCGCCGGCGGCTCGTCGTGTCGGAACCGCTCTGACACGATGGGGAACTGCCGCTCGCCTGCCGGCACCAACGCTGGAACGGGCGTGACGGATGACCGTGTAAGGTGCGTGGCATCCGCTCGACTGAAGGCATCCGATCTCCCCCATGACGAGGATCTCCATGACACGACGCGACTGGCTCACCCTGCTGAGCGGCCTCGGGCTGACGGGCGCCACGGTGGCGCAGCGCAAGACCGACACGCCGCCGGATGCGCCCAAGTTCGAGAAGCTGCTGCTGACCGACGCGCAGTGGAAGCAGCGCCTCTCGCCCGCCGCCTACCATGTGCTGCGCGAGGAAGGCACCGAGCGCGCGGGCACCAGCCCGCTCAACGACGAGAAGCGCAAGGGCAGCTTCCACTGCGCGGGCTGCGACCTGGCGCTGTTCACCAGCGACATGAAGTACGACAGCGGCACGGGCTGGCCCAGCTTCTTCACGACCCTGCCGGGCGTGTTCGGGACCAAGCGCGACTTCAAGTTTGGCTGGACGCGTGTCGAGTACCACTGCGCGCGCTGCGGCGGGCACCACGGCCACGTCTTCAACGACGGGCCCAAGCCCACCGGCCTGCGCTACTGCAACAACGGGGTGGCACTCAAGTTCGTGCCGGCGGCGGCATGAAGGCGCTTGTCCTCGCGCTGGCCCTGGCCGCCGCCTGCGCCATGGCCCAGACCAAGGCCACCGGCCCGGCGCCGGCGGGCTTGGCCAAGGCCACCTTCGCCGGCGGCTGCTTCTGGTGCGTCGAATCGGACTTCGACAAGGTGCCCGGCGTGCAGTCCACCGTGTCGGGCTACATCGGCGGCAAGGTCGCCAACCCGACCTATGAGCAGGTGACGACCAAGGGCACCGGGCACGCCGAAGCGGTGGAGATCGTCTACGACCCCAAGACCGTGAGCTACGAGCAGCTGCTCGAGTACTTCTGGCGCACGATCGACCCGACGACCAAGGACCGCCAGTTCTGCGACGCCGGCTCGCCCTACCGCACCGCGGTCTTCGTGCACGACGCGCAGCAACTCGCTGCGGCCAAGGCCTCGCTCGAGAAGCTCGAGAAGACCAAGCCATTCAAGGAAGCGGTCGTCACCGAGATCGTGCTGGCCGGCCCCTTCTACGCGGCCGAGGACTACCACCAGGACTATTACAAGAAGAATCCGATCCGCTACAAGTACTACCGCACCAGTTGCGGCCGCGACGAACGCATCCGTCAGCTGTGGGGCAGCGCGCCGGTGCCGCCCGGCACCAGCAAGTAGGTGGCACGCGGCGCGCGCGGGCGGCCCTACACTGCGCGCATGCGCCTGCATCTCCCGCGCCTTGTACCCCTTGCCGCCGTGCTGGCCACCGCCGTCGCGAGCGGCGCGCTGGCCCAGAGCGCGTCG
>JALHQP010000135.1 GCA_022841885.1 Aquincola sp.
AGCGGCTCGGCCGCGCCGGCGGCAGCCACCGCCAGCACGGCGGTCAGCGCCACGAACCATGGCAGGGGCGGCGTGCGCATCGGAATTCCTGGACGGCGGTTCATCTTGACGCTATTATTTGCGCAATCACGCAATAATGCAAGTAAGGAACACCCCTCCAAGCCCACAGCCCCGCGCCGCTGGGGCACACTGCCCGCTGATGGAAAAGCTCTCGCCCGAAGCCCTGGCCCAGGTGGCCGCGTACTTCCAGGCCCTGTCGGAGCCGGCGCGGCTGCGCCTGCTCAACCTGCTGCGCGAGCGCCGCCACAGCGTCGGCGAGCTCGCCGAGGCCACCGGCTACAGCGCCGCCAACGTGTCGCGCCACCTCGCGCTGCTGGCCCAGCATGGCGTGCTGGCGCGCGAGACACAGGGCACGAGCGTGTACTACAGCATCGCCGACCCGGCGATCTACCAGCTCTGCGACCTGGTATGCGACAACCTGGCGCGCCGCTTCGAGCGCACGGCCGCACAGCGCGCGGCCTTCGCGCCGGCCGTGCCGCGCAAACGCACCAAGGCGCGCGCTTAACCAGGATCAAGCCGCGCGGCGGCCCGCGTGCCGAGAATCGGTGCGTGAAGCCCACCACGCCCGACGCACGCTCCGAGAGTCCGACCCAGCGCCTGGACCGCCTGCTGCACGCCGCGAGCGCGCCGTGGACCGGCTCGCTATCGCCGGTGTCGCTCGGCCTGGCCTGGGCCGACTGGGCTTGGCATCTCGCGGTGTCGCCCGGTCGCCAGATGGACCTGGCCGCGCGCGCGGCACAGCTCGGCCACGACACGCTGCGCTTCGCGGCGGGCCATGCCGATGACCACCCGGCCGGCGAGGCCGACGAGGACCCGCGCTTTCGCCACCCGGACTGGACGCAGTGGCCGTTCAACGTCATCCGCCACGGCTTCCGCAACCAGGAGGCGTTCTGGCGCGAGGCCGCCAGCGTGCCGGGCATGACCGCGCACCATGCCGAGGTGACGCAGTTCTTCGCGCGCCAGTGGCTGGGCATGATGACGCCGGCCAACTGGCTGGCCACCAACCCGGTGGTGCTGCGCGACGCGATCGAGTCCGGTGGCGCGCACCTGGTGCAGGGTGCGAAGCACTGGCTGCAGGACGTGAGCGGCCTGCCGGCCACGCCACCGACCGAGCATGTGGTCGGCCGCGACGTGGCAGTGACGCCGGGCGACGTGGTGTTGCGCAATCACCTGGTCGAGCTGATCCGCTACGCCCCGCAGACCGCGAAGGTCCACCCAGAGCCGGTGTTCATCGTGCCGTCGTGGATCATGAAGTACTACATCCTCGACCTGTCGCCGCACAACTCGCTGGCGCGCTACCTGGTGCAGCAGGGGCACACGGTCTACATGCTGTCCTGGCGCAACCCCGACGCGGCGGACCACGCGCTGTCGATGGACGACTACCTGCAGCTCGGCATCCTCGACGCGCTGAGGGCGATCGGCGCGCTGCATCCGAAGCGCACGGCGGTGCACGCGATGGGCTATTGCCTCGGCGGCACGCTGCTGGCGATCGCCGCTGCGGCGCTGGCGCGCAACGGAGGGAGTGGCCTGTCACGCGGCCTGCCGCCGCTGGCCTCGCTGACCCTGCTGGCCGCGCAGACCGACTTCTCCGAGCCGGGCGAGCTGGGCCTGTTCATCGACGAGAGCCAGGTCGGTTACCTCGACGAGATCACCCGCGGCCAGGGTTACCTGAGCGGCGAGCAGATGGCCGGCTCGTTCCAGTTCCTGCACTCGCGCGACCTCGTGTGGACGCGGCGCATGCGCGAGTACCTGATGGGCGAGCGCGAGCAGCCGACCGACCTGATGGCCTGGAACGCCGACACCACGCGCCTGCCCGCGCGCATGCACCACGAGTACCTCACGTCGCTTTACCTGCATAACGCGCTGGCGACGAGCACCTACCGCGTGGCGGGGCGGCCGGTGTCGCTGGCCGACATCCGGCTGCCGGTGTTCCTGGTCGGCACCGAGCGCGACCACATCTCGCCCTGGCGCTCGGTCTACAAGCTGCACCACCTGTGCGACGCCGAGATCACCTTCGTGCTCGCCGCCGGTGGCCACAACGCCGGCATCGTGTCCGAGCCAGGGCACCCGCACCGCGAGCACCGCATCGCCACGCGCGCCGAGCACAGCCCCTGGCTGTCGCATGAGGAGTGGTTGCAGGCGGCCGAGCGGCACGACGGCAGCTGGTGGCCGGCCTGGCAGGCGTGGCTGGCCGCGCGCTCGTCGGCGCCGCTGCGCGCGACGCCGTTGCCGAAGGCGAGGTCGCTCGGCGCGGCCCCTGGGCGCTACGTGCTGCAGCGCTACACGGACTGAGTCAGGCCAGCTGTTCGCCGCCGCGCTCGAGGAACGGTGTCCACGGCGCCCAGCAGGCCTGCATCGCCTGCATCCAGGCCTGCTGCCACTGCAGCTGCAGCTGCAGCATCTGCTCGACCTGCGCCGTGCTCGACGCCTGCTGCTGCTCGAGCCATTGGTTCCACAGCTGCGTGACGTCGTCGGCCGGCGGGGTGGGGGACTGGCGTGTCGTCATCGGGGCCTCCTGGGGGAGCGGTATCGGGTGCGTGTCGATGGTGGCCCGCAGCGCCGCGTGCGCCTTGATGTAGATCAGGTGGCGGGTGCCGCTGGCGCGACGGGCGCCGCGGCCAGCGCGGCCAGCACTTCCTCGTCGCTGACCTGGTGGAAGTCCACGTAGTGCAGCCCGATGGCGCGGAACGGGTCGGGCTCGGCCAGGCAGATCACGCGATCCACTTCGCGCTGCAGCGCGAGCACGGTGTCGTGCGGCGCCACCGGCACCGCCAGCACCAGGCGCGCGGCGCCGCGCCGGCGCAGTGCTTTCAGCGCGGCGCGTACCGTGGTGCCGGTGGCGATGCCGTCGTCGACCACGATGACCGTGGCGCCGGCCACCGGCACCGGCGCGCGCCCGGCCAGGTAGCGCGCGCGGCGGCGCTCGATCTCCTGCCACTCCTCCTTGGCGGTGCGCTCGATGTAGTCGGCGTCGGCGCCGACCTCGGCGGCGATGCCCTCGTCGATCACGATCTCGGGCTGGCCGCCATCGACCACCGCGGCCACCGCAAGTTCGGGCTGCCAAGGCGCGCCGATCTTGCGCACCAGCAGCAGGTCCAGCGGCGCGTGCAGGCGGCGCGCGATCTCGGCGCCGATCGGCACGCCGCCGCGCGGCAGCGCGAGCACGACCAAGGGGCCGGGCAGGTGTTCGTCGAGCAGGCGCGCGGCGAGCGCACGGGCGGCTTCGGAACGGTCGGTGAAGCGGTGGTTCATGACAGAGGCGTTGGAGTCGTCTGGCGGCGCCCGGTTCAAAGTCTTGAGAGAAGTCAGGGCTCGCGCGTCACGCGGCACTGCTTGCCGCTGCGGCCGAGCCGCGGCGCGCCGCGCGCGCTCAGTCGCAGGCTCACCGCGCCGAGGCCCTGTGCGCGCAGGTAGCGGCGCAGTGCGGCACCGGCGCGCTCGCGTTGCGCGGCGCCGGTGCCGTCGCGCGTGCCGACTTCAAGTGTCAGCGCCTGCGCACCGCGCTGGCAGAGGCGGAAGTCGAACACATCGGCATCGTCCTCCAGCACCGTGGTCAGTGCCAGCGGCGCCAGATGCACGGCGCGGCCATGGCGGTCGTGCAGCGACAGCACGTCGTCGCAACGGCCCTGCACCTCGATCACCGGCAGCGTGCTGCCGCACTCGCAGGCGCCGGGCACGAAGCGCATGCGGTCGCCGAGGTCGTAGCGCAGGATCGGCTGCACGAAGTTGGCCAGGTTGGTCAGCAGCGTGGTCGCGCCGACCTGGCCCTCGGGCAGCGCGCGCCCGCGCTCGTCCACCGGCTCGAGGATCACCCAGTCGGCGTTGAGGTGCAGGCGGCTGCAGCGGCATTCGCTGGCGATCGTCAGGCATTCGCTCGCGCCGTAGCTGTCGCGCACCGGCACGTGGAAAATCTCGGCGATCGTGCGCCGCAGGCCCGGCGTCAGCGTCTCGCCGCCGGTCCATACCGCCTGCGGGGCGATCGCGAGCCGGCCCTCGGCCTGCGCCTGCGCCAGCACCCAGGCCGTGCTCGGGTAGCTGGCCAGCACGGTCGGTGCATAGGCGTCGAGCTGCGCGGCCAGCGCGTCGATCGGCTGCAGGAAGGAGAACGTGCGCGCGCTGGCGCCGAACCAGGGGTTCAGGGTGCGCAGGCGCTCGAAGGCGACCACGCCTGCGAAGTGGCCGCCGAGCGCGGCGACGTAGGCGATGCGCGGGGCGGCGCCCCAGGGCAGCGCGGCGCCGAGCAGCGACACCGGCCCGCGTGCCGCCTCGAGCGCGTCGGCCACCGCGAGGGCGCGCGCGTCCTGCACGAACAGGCCCGGCTCGCCGCTGCTGCCCGAGCTCTCCCACACCTGGTAGCGTCCGAGCAGCGCCTCGCCGCGGCGCGCCGGTTCGTTCACGAAAGTGCGCAGCGCGTCGATCTTCAAGGCCGGGTCGGCGACCCAGTCGTCGAAGCGCGCCATCAGCTCGCGCTTGTGCGTCACCGGCAGCTGCGCCAGCAGCGCCTGCGTGTTGGCACCCGGTCGCACGCCGCGCAGGCGCTCGCGGAACCAGCGCGAGCCCTCGGCTGCGGCCTCGACCAGCCGCACCAGGCGCTGCGCCTGCCGTTCGCGCCACTGCGCGGCCGGCGCCCGGGTGGTGGCCAACACGTCGCCCAGCGCCCAGGCGCTGTGCCAGGCGTCGAACACCGCGTCGCGCGCCATGGCGCGGACGCGCCTACTTGCCCGGGGTCAGGCGTGCGCAGGGGTCGTGGCGCGGTGCCACGGCACCCGGCGCAGGGCGGCCCTGCCGCTTGGCGCGCTCGATCATCTCGGCGCGGTGCTTGTCCATGGTGGCCCTGCACTCGTCGGCATTGGTCAGCGCCTGCATCTGGCGGCGATGCTCGTCGCGCTCGGTGCGGCTCATCATGCCCCAGCCCGGCGTGTTGTCGCGGTTGGCCTGCCAGCCGCGCATGCCCCGCATGCCGCCCATGCCAGAGCCTGGCATGCCCATCATCGGCCCGGACGCGGGCCGGGCACCCGGCGCGGGCGCCGACGCGCCGCCCTGGGCCAGCACGAGCGTGCTGGCCGCGCCGAGCAGGGCGGCGGCCAGGGTGGTGGCAGCGATCGAAAGCCTCATCGTCGTCTCCTTGAGAAGAAGCCGTTCGATCGCATCGTCGGCCGCAGGTGCCGTGGCACCCTTGCGCCAGCGCAAGAACGCTCGCTAGGCCGTGCCGGCGTCGAGCGTGCGCGAGATCTTCATGCGCTTGAACGCACCCGACGCGTAGCGCTTGACTTCGCCGTAGTGGCGGCGCTGCATCGCCTGCGCCATCGCGGCGTAGGCGTCCTCCAGACCGGGCGCGACCTGGAAGCCGTCGTAGTTGACGACCACGTCGACGCGGTGGCCGATCGCGTGGCAGCGTTCGTCCACCGCGCTGCGGATCGCTTCCACGTCGGCCGCCGTGCGCACCTGCAGGTGGCGGAAGTTCAGGAACAGGGTGTCGCGCGCCGCGTCGTAGTGGATGCGGCGCGGCAGGTCGGGGTCGAGCAGCAGGTGGCGCAGGCCGACCGGCTCGTCGGCAAACAGGCGCGCATCCATCGGCTGCGGCGCCTCGGGCATCAGGGGAGCGAAGGCCATGCGCCGCAGGATGTCGCGCTCGAGGTCCACGCCCGGCGCCACCTCGGTCAGCACCAGGCCCTGCGGCGACAGTTCGAACACGCAGCGCTCGGTGACGTAGAGCACGCGCTGGCCACCGGCCGCGGCGCGCGCGCCCGCGAAGGTGACCTGCTGCACCTGGGCACCGAACTTGAAGGCGCGGCCCTCGCGCACGATGGCGAGCTTTCCGCCACCCACCTTCACCTCCAGCCCGCCGGCGCTGAAGGTGCCGGCGAAGACCACCGTCTTGGCGTTCTGCGAGATGTTGATGAAGCCGCCCGCGCCCGCGAGCTTGGGCCCGAAGCGGCTGACATTGACGTTGCCCTGTGCGTCGCACTCGGCCATGCCGAGCACGGCGAGGTCCAGCCCGCCGCCGTCGTAGAAGTCGAACTGCTGGTTCTGGTCGATCACCGCCTCGACGTTGACGCCGGCGCCGAAGTCCAGGCCGCCTGCCGGCACGCCGCCGACGATGCCGGGCTCGGCGGTGAGCGTGATCAGGTCGGTGATGCGCTCCTCGTTGGCCACCGCGGCCACGCCCTCGGGCATGCCGATGCCCAGGTTCACCACACCATCCACCGGCAGCTCCATCGCGCAGCGGCGCGCGATCACCTTGCGCTCGTCCAGGGGCAGCGCGGCCAGCGAGTCGAGCGGCACCTGGATCTCGGCCGCGAAGGCCGGCGAGTAGGCGGTGGCATAGGTCTGGCGGTGGTGCTCTGGCGTTGCCACCACCACCGCGTCGACCAGCGTGCCGGGGATGCGCACCTGGCGCGGGTGCAGCGAGCCGGCCTTGGCGATGCGCTCCACCTGCGCGATCACCACGCCGCCCGAGTTGTGCGCGGCCATCGCCATCGCCAGGTTGTCGAGCGTGAGCGCCTCGCGCTCCATCGTGATGTTGCCGTGGCTGTCGGCCGTGGTGCCGCGGATGAAGGCCACGTCGATCGGGAAGGCCTTGTAGAACAGCCACTCGCGGCCGTCCAACTCCATCACGCGCACCAACTCCTCGGTGGTGGCGGCGTTGAGCTTGCCGCCCTGCAGGCGCGGGTCGACGAAGGTGCCCAGGCCCACGCGCGACAGATGCCCCGGCTTGCCGGCCGCGATGTCGCGGTACAGGTGCGAGATCACGCCCTGCGGCAGGTTGTAGGCCTCGATCAGGTTGTCCACCGCCAGCGTGCCCACCTTCGGGATCAGGCCCCAGTGGCCACCGATCACGCGCTTGAGCAGCCCGTCGTGGCCGAGCCGGTTCAGGCCGCGCTCGCCGCCGTCGCCCTGGCCGGCGGCGAATACCAGCGTCAGCCCGCGCGGTTCGCGCTCGGCGACGAAGCGGCGCGACAGCGCGGCCAGCAGCTCGTCGGGCGTGCCGATGCCGACGAAGCCCGAAGTGGCGAGCGTGTCGCCGGCGCGTACCAGCGCGGCGGCCTCGTCGGCGGAGATGATCTTGTGGCGCATCGTGGCTGCGAGCGTTGCAGATCGGCCGCGCCGGCGCAACGGTGTTGCCCTCAGGGTGCTGCGCGCGTCTTCGCCAAAGCTTGCACCGGTTCAAGGAAGCCCGGTGGCGCGCCACGCACAGTGGCCGCAGCACCGCACCGGCCCTTCGATTGACAGCGCACCGCGACCACCTGACCCTCGACGTGAGGCGCATCCCGTTCTGGCACCGGCTCGACGCCATCCTGCGCGCCGTCGACCGCCTCGGCCAAGGCGAAGCGCTCGAACTGCTGGTGGACATCGACCCCTGGCCGCTGCGCAGTTATCTCGAGGCCACGCGCGCGGTGCCCTTCGACTGGCAGTACCTGGAGAGCGGGCCGCTGACCTGGCGCGTGCGCCTGCGGCGCGAGGGGTGACGCCGGCCATCGCCTCGGTGGACACACGGTGGCGCGCCGCGCGTCTGCTCAGTGCGCCGCACCGCCTGGGCTTCTTCGCTGCGGCGCTGTTGATGGCCGTCACCGCGCTGTGGTGGCTGGCCGCGTTGGCCGCGCGCGCCGCGGGTCTCGCGCTGCCCTGGGCCGTGCCGCCACCGGCTTCGCATGGGCTGGCGCTGTCGCTCGGCTTCATGCCCCTGTTCATCGTCGGCTTCCTGTTCACCGCCGGGCCGCGCTGGCTCGCGCTGCCCGAGGTGCCGGCGCGCTCGCTGCTGCGGCCGGTGCTCGCGATGGGCTTGGGCTGGACGCTCGCGCTGCCGGGTTTCCACCTCAGCGCGCCGCTGGCCGGCCTGGGGCTGGTGGCGGTGAGCGTGGGCTGGGTCGCGGTGCTGGGCCGCTTCGCACGTCTGATCGGGGTGAGCCGCGCACCCGACCGCCTGCACGCACGCGCGGTGCTCGCGGCCGGCATTCTGGGCGCGCTTGCGATGGGTACGGGGGCACTCGGCGTCGGGCTCGCACAGTGGGATCTGGCACGCGCCGCGGCGCAGCTCGCCGTCTGGGGCTTCCTCGCACCCACATTCGCGATCGTGTCGCACCGCATGCTGCCCTTCTTCACCGCCAGCGCGCTGCCCTGGCTCGAAGCATGGCGGCCGAACTGGCTGCTCGGCACGATGCTGTTCGCGCTCGGCGCGTCGGCCGCGGGCGAAGTGGCGGGCATGTTGTGGTGGCCGCTGCCGCCGGCCGCGCATGCCGCGCTCGCCGCGGTGCAGGCGCCGGCCGCGCTGCTGGTGCTGTGGCTCGCGCTGCGCTGGGGCCTGCTGCACAGCCTGACGCAGCGGCTGCTCGCGATGCTGCACGGTGGCTTCGTCTGGCTCGGCGTGGCGCTCGCGCTCGCGGCCGCGTCGCATGTGCTCGCCGCCGTGCAGGGCGATGGCGCTGGGCTGGGCCTCGCACCGCTGCATGCGCTGACGATGGGCCACCTGGGCGCGACCCTGGTGGCGATGACCACGCGGGTGGCCGCCGGCCACAGCGGCCGGCCGGTGGCGGCCGACGACCGCGTGTGGGCGCTGTACCTCGTGCTGCAGGCCGCGGCGGTGCTGCGCGTG
>JALHQP010000136.1 GCA_022841885.1 Aquincola sp.
CGCCTGCAGCGCCGCGTCGAGCGCCGCCAGGTCGCGCGCATCGCGTGCCGTGATCAGGCGCAGGTGCTCGCCGGTGTAGCCCAGGCCGGCGAGCAGCGCCTGGCCGACGGCCATCTGCTCGGCCAGCGCTTGCCGGTACTGCGGTGCTTCCTCGTGGGTGACCAGCACCCAGACCTGGCTCGCGCCGAGCGCGATCGCCGCCAGCCACAGGTCCAGCCCCGTGCTCGCGGTGTGCCACAGCGACAGCGGGATCACGCGCGCCGGCACGCCGTGCACGGCGCGGTCGGTGCGCGCCGCCCGGCCCAGGTCCTCGACCAGGCGCGCTCCGGCACCCTCGCTGTGCAGCAGCAGTGCCGCGTCCTGGCCGCCGGCCTGACGATAGGCCGTGAGCAGCGTGCGCAGCTTCTTGCCCTGGTCCACCGTGTTGGGCGTCGCATAGGCCAGCGCGCCGCTCGGGCACACGGTGGTGCAGGCGCCGCAGCCCACGCACAGGTGCGGATCGACGACGATGCCGCCCCCCAGCCCGCCGGCCACCGGCGTGGCCGGCGTGGCGCCACGCATGCGCGCGCCGGCCTTGCCCTTGAGCGTGGCGTCGCTGCGGATCGCGCGCGCCGAGCAGACGTCGATGCAGGCGGTGCAGCCGATCTGCTCGTTGCGGCTGTGCGCGCACAGTTTGGGCTTGTAGTGGAAGAAGCGCGGCTTCTCGAACTCGCCGACGAGGTCGCGCAGCTTCAGCACCGCGTCGGTCAGCGGGCGTTCGTCGCGCGCATGCGCCACATGGAAGTAGCCCTGCGGCGGCGCGTGCTGGGTGAACGCGGGTTCGGCGCGCAGATCGAGCACCAGGTCGAAGGTCTCGCTCGTGCTCTGCGCGGCGCGCCCGAAGTCGATCGCACCGGCCGCGTCGCAGGCCGCGACGCAGTCGCGGTGGCTCTTGCAGCGCGACAGGTCGACGCGGTAAGAGAAGTCGATCGCGCCCTCGGGGCAGACGTCGATGCAGGCATTGCAGCGCGTGCACAGGTCGAGGTCGATCGGGTTGGACGACTCCCACTTCGCCTCGAAGGCGCCGAGCCAGCCGCTGAGGCCGGTGAGCCGCCCGGTGTGCACCGCGAGTTCGTGGCGCTGCGACAGCGCACCGCCGCCGCCTGGACCGCCGTCGACCAGTAGGCTGACCTGCAGGCCGCTGCCGAGCATGGCCGCCGCGCGCTCGGCCGCATCGGCCGCGCCGACCACGAGGCAACGCCCCGCACTTCGGTAGCTGACGGTGGCCACTGGGTCGGGCGGCGGCAGTTGCGCGGCCGCGATCAGCGCTGCGAGCTTGGGTGTCGCAGCCTTCGCGTCCTTCGACCAACCGCCGCTCTCGCGCACGTTGACGAAGCGGATCGGCCGCTCCTCCAGGCGCGGCGCGCCGGCGGTCTCTTCGTTGAGTTCGAGGAAGAGGCGGCTTTCCTGCGTACAGCACACCAGCAACTCGTCGCCCCCCTTGGCCGCGCGCTGGAAGGCGCCGGCCTCGCGCCGGCACAGCAGGGTGAACGGCTGCTCGACGCCGTCAGCGCTCGCGCCCGGCGTCTTGCCCAGGGCCTGGGCCAGGGCCGGCCGGTCCAGCGGCATCGTCCGGTTGCAGTCGCACAGCAGGGTCTGGGTCATTCGGGGGGTCCACGCGGGGTGGACTGATGTCGTTCGGTGCCGATGTTGCCGCACCCGTTGCCGTGGAGCCATCCGGATCGGCCCCCTCACCCGCTGCGACAGCCTGTCGCCGGCGTTCTTCGTCCTCTTCGTCCTTGAACAGGCCGAGCGCGCGCGACTGCACCATCTGGCGCAGCATCGACGCCGGGATCGGGTCGGGCTTGCCGTAGTCGTCGATATAGACGTCCAGCCCGTCCATCACATTGAACTGCGGATCGGTGAAGAGCTTCTTCAGCGCCGCGTTCTTGACCTGCGGGTCGACGGCGGGCGCGACGAAACGCGTGTAGTCGGCATCGCGCGTCAGCTGCGCCACGTCCTCGAGCGTCGGTGCCGGCGGGCGTTCGGGGGCAGCGGGTGCGTCCACCGCAGGTGGTACCGGCGGCGGCGCGGCCTTGGCCACCGGAGCGGCGGGGGGCGCCAACACTGGCTCGGGCGGCGGCGCCTTGCCCTCGCGCACCAGCGCCTTGCGCCGCGACCAGCGACTCAGGAAGCCTTCACCGTCGTCGCTCACTTCCGGTCCTCCGGCTTCTGGAACGAGGCCGGCCGCTTGCGCTGTTTCGGCTCCGGCTTGTAGTGCTCGTCGGTGAAGGCCTGCAGCCAGTCGCGCACTTCGGCCTGCACGGGGACGTTGTCGACGCGCTCCTGCGCGTCGAGCAGGCGCCCCGCCTCGTTGTACGACAGCGTCACGAGCTCCGGCCAGGCGCGCGAGGGGTCCTCGTCGGCCACACGCCACATCACGAACCACACCGTCGCGGGCGACGTGAGGTTGAGCCAGTAGCCTTCACCCTCGTCGGGGTAGAGCGTGACTTCGATGCCGGGGTGCAGCACGCGCGCCGTCTTGCCGTCGTCGCGCAGCACGCGCGGTGCGCTGCCGAACGAGTCGTCGGGCACCACCTCGGCGATCGAGTGACGCCAGTCCTCCCAGCGGTTGGGCGCCTTCTCGCGCTCCATCACCACCGCGACGCGCAGGCTCGGTCGGTCCACTTAGGTGTTCTTCGAGATCGAGATGGTCGGGAACTTCGAGCTGAAGTCCTTGGCCTTGGCCGCGATCTTCACCGCCACCTGGCGCGCGACCGTCTTGTAGATCGCCGCGATCTCGCCGTCGGCGTCGCTCACCACCGTGGGCCGGCCGGCGTCGGCCTGCTCGCGGATCGACAGGTTCAACGGCAACGCGCCCAGGTAGTCGACGCCGTACTCGGCCGCCATCCGCTTGCCGCCGTCGGCACCGAAGATGTGCTCGACATGGCCGCACGACGAGCAGACGTGCACCGCCATGTTCTCCACCAGGCCGAGGATCGGCACGCCGACCTTCTCGAACATCTTCAGGCCCTTCTTGGCGTCGAGCAGCGCGATGTCCTGCGGCGTGGTCACGATCACCGCGCCGGTCAGCGGCACACGCTGGGACAGTGTGAGCTGGATGTCGCCGGTGCCCGGCGGCATGTCGACGATCAGGTAGTCGAGATCGCCCCAGTTGGTCTGGCGCAGCAGCTGCTCGAGCGCCTGGGTGGCCATCGGTCCGCGCCAGATCATCGGGTTGTCGGTGTCGACCAGGAAGCCGATCGACATCACCTGCACGCCGTAGTTCTCCAGCGGCTCCATGGTCTTGCCGTCAGCGCTTTCGGGGCGGCCCTCGATGCCCATCATCATCGGCTGGCTCGGGCCGTAGACGTCGGCGTCGAGGATGCCGACCTTGGCGCCCTCGGCGGCCAGCGCCAGCGCCAGGTTGACCGCCGTCGTGCTCTTGCCGACGCCGCCCTTGCCCGAGGCCACGGCGACGATGTTCTTGATCGTCGGCAGCAGCTGCACGCCGCGCTGCGCCGCGTGCGCGACCACCTTCGTGCCCAGGTTGACGCTGACGTTTTCCACCCCGGGCAGCGCGCGCACCGCCGCGATCAGCGCCTTGCGCAGCGCCGGGATCTGGCTCTTGGCCGGGTAGCCGAGCTCGACGTCGAAGGCCACGTCGCCGCCCTCGACCTTCAGGTTCTTCAGCTGGCGCGTCGAGACGAAGTCCTTGCCGGTGTTCGGGTCGACGACGGCCTTCAGGGCTTCGGTGACGGAGGCTTCGGTGAGGCTCATGTAGGGGTGGTGGCGGGACTCCAGGGCGCTCAGTCTAGGGCCATCCCTAAAATCCCCCCATGCGCCGAAAGCTCTTCGTCACCACCGCCCTGCCTTACGCCAACGCGCCGTTCCACATCGGCCACATGATGGAGTACATCCAGGCCGACATCTGGGTGCGCTTCCAGCGCATGCAGGGACACGAGGTGCACTTCGTCTGCGCCGACGACGCGCATGGCGCGCCGATCATGATCGCGGCCGAGAAGGCGGGCAAGACGCCGCAGGCCTTCGTGGCCGAGATCGCCGCCGGCCGCAAGCCGTACCTGGACGGCTTTCACATCGGCTTCGACAACTGGCATTCGACCGACGGTCCCGAGAACCACGAACTGGCGCAGGACATCTACCGCGCGCTGCGCAAGCAGGGCCTGATCGCCGAACGCACGATCGAGCAGTTCTTCGACCCGGTGAAGTCGATGTTCCTGCCCGACCGCTACATCAAGGGCGAATGCCCGAAGTGCGGCGCGAAGGACCAGTACGGCGACTCGTGCGAGGTCTGCGGCGCGGTCTACTCGCCCACCGAGCTGAAGAACCCGTACTCGGCGCTGTCGGGCGCGACGCCGGTGCTGAAGTCGAGCGCGCACCACTTCTTCCAGTTGAGTTCGCAGCGCTGCATCGACTTCCTGCAGCAGTGGACCGCCACGCCCGGCCGCCTGCAACCCGAGGTGCTGAACAAGATCCGCGAGTGGTTCGCGGCCGACGACGCCGGGCATGTAACCCTGGCCGACTGGGACATCAGCCGCGACGCGCCCTACTTCGGCATCCGCATCCCCGACACCGAGGACAAGTACTTCTACGTCTGGCTCGACGCGCCGGTGGGCTACCTGGCGTCCTTGAAGAACTACTTCGGCAAGATCGGCAAGGACGTCGAGACCTTCCTGGCCGACCCGGCGGTCGAGCAGGTCCACTTCATCGGCAAGGACATCGCCTACTTCCACACCCTGTTCTGGCCCGCGATGCTGCACTTCTCGGGCCGCAAGACGCCGGACAAGGTGTACGTGCACGGCTTCATCACGCTCGGCGGCGACAAGATGAGCAAGAGCCGCGGCACCGGCCTGTCGCCGCTGAAGTACCTGGAGGTGGGCCTGAACGCCGAGTGGCTGCGTTACTACATCGCTGCCAAGCTCAACGCCAGGGTCGAGGACATCGACTTCAACCCCGAGGACTTCATCGCACGCATCAACAGCGACCTCGTCGGCAAGTACATCAACATCGCCAGCCGCGCCGCGGGCTTCCTGGCCAAGCGCTTCGGCGGCAAGCTGTCGGGCGATCTCGGCGTCGAGGGCCGCGCGCTGCTCGACGGCCTGCGCAACGCCAGCGCCGGGATCCGCGAGCTCTACGAGGAGCGCGAGTTCGGCAAGGCGCTGCGCGAGGTGATGCTGCTGGCCGACCGCGTCAACGAGTACGTCGACCGCCACAAGCCCTGGGAGCTGGCCAAGCAGCAGGGCATGGACGCCGCGCTGCACGACGTGTGCAGCACCTGCATCGAGGCCTTCCGCCTACTGACGGTCTACCTGAAGCCGGTGATGCCGGCACTCGCCGCGCAGGTGGAAGCCTTCCTGAAGGTCGAGCCGCTGGAGTGGCACGACGCGACGCGCGCGCTCGGTGCCCACACGATCGGTCCCTACCAGCACCTGATGCAGCGCGTGGATCCGAAGCAGGTCGACGCGCTGTTCGAGGCGCCCGCAGCCGCCACGCCGACACCCGGGGGCGAACCGCTGGCCGCCGAGATCGGCATCGACGACTTCGCCAAGGTCGACCTGCGCCTGGCGAAAATCGTCAACGCCGAGCATGTCGAGGGCAGCGACAAGCTGCTGCGCCTGACGCTGGACGTCGGCGAGGGCCGCCACCGCAACGTCTTCTCCGGCATCAAGAGCGCCTACAAGCCGGAGGACCTGATCGGCAAGATGACGGTCATGGTCGCCAACCTCGCGCCGCGCAAGATGAAGTTCGGCGTCAGCGAGGGCATGGTGCTGGCCGCCAGCCACGCCGACGAGAAGGCGCACTCGGGCCTGTACGTGCTCGAACCCTGGCCCGGCGCGGTGCCGGGCCTGCGCGTGCGCTGAGCCTCGATGTCGCGCGCGACCTGCCCCGTGTCTTCCCGCGTGTGGCTGATGTCGCGCCGCAGACGCCTGATGGCGCGCGGCCATCACTGCGGGCCCCCGGGCCCGACGAGCGTTGCCCAACGATCGTCATTCACCCGGAGCCTGCATGTTGCCCCGTCAGTTCCACCCGTTCCGACCGCGGCTTGCTGACGCGCTGCGCGGCTACGACCGCCAGCGCTTCCTCGCCGACGTCGGCGCCGGCCTCACGGTCGGCGTCGTCGCGCTGCCGCTGGCGATGGCCTTTGCCATCGCCTCGGGCCTGAAGCCCGAGCAGGGCCTGGTCACCGCGATCGTCGCCGGCTTCCTGATCTCGGCGCTCGGCGGCTCCAACGTGCAGATCGGAGGGCCGGCGGGTGCCTTCATCGTCATCGTCTACGGCATCGTCGAGCGCTACGGGCTGACCAACCTGCTGATCGCCACCGCCAGCGCCGGCGTGCTGCTGTTCCTGCTCGGCCTGTTCAAGCTCGGTGTCTGGGTGCGCTACATCCCGGTGACCATCATCATCGGCTTCACCAACGGCATCGCGGTGCTGATCGCGCTGTCGCAGCTGAAGGACCTGCTGGGCCTGTCGATCGACAGGATGCCGGCCGACTTCTTCTCGCAGATCGGCACGCTGTGGCTGCACTTGGGCAGCTTCAACCCCTATGCGCTGGCGATCGGCCTGGCCTGCTTCGGCGGCCTGTTCCTGTGGCCGCGCCTGTTCGCCTCCGGTGCCTTCACGCAGAAGCTGATCGAAGGCCGCTCGGTGGGCGCCCTGTCGCGCGTGCCGGGTCCGGTGGTGGCGCTGCTGTCGATGACGCTGGTGTCGTGGTACTTCGCACTGCCGGTCGACACCATCGGTTCGCGCTTCGGCGGCATTCCGCGCACCCTGCCCGACCTGGCACTGCCGCCGTTCTCGTGGGACAGCGCCAAGCAGCTGCTGATCCCGACGCTGACGATCGCGCTGCTGGGGGCCATCGAGTCGCTGCTGTGCGCGCGCGTGGCCGACAACGCGACCGACGAGATCCCGCGCCACGACCCGAACCAGGAACTGATGGCGCAGGGCGTGGCCAACATCGTGTCGCCGCTGTTCGGCGGCATGCCGGCCACCGGCACGATCGCGCGCACGGTGACCAATGTGCGCTCGGGCGGGCGCACGCCGATCGCCGGCATCGTGCATGCCGCCGCGCTGCTGGCCATCGTGCTGGTGGCGGCGCCGCTGGCGGTGCACATCCCGCTGCCGGCGCTGGCCGGCATCCTGCTCTTCGTGGCCTGGAACATGGGCGAGTGGCACGAGTTCGCACGCCTGCGCCACTTCAGCCTGCCCTACCGCACGATCCTGGTCGGCACCTTCCTGCTGACCGTGATCTTCGACCTGACGGTGGCGGTGCAGGTGGGCCTGGTGCTGGCCTGCGTGTTCTTCATCTACCGCATGGGCACCCTGTTCAAGGTGCAGCCCTACGACGCCGGCCCGCTGCCGGCAGGCGTGGTGAGCTTCGAACTCTTCGGGTCGCTGTTCTTCGGCGCGGTCGGCAAGATCGAGGCCCTGCCCGCCCAGTTGCCGCCCGACACGCGCGCGCTGGTGCTCGAGATGCACCGCCTGATCTCGATGGACACCTCGGGCCTGGACGCCCTGGCGCAACTGCACCGCACGCTCAAGCGCCAGGGCATCGGCCTGGTGCTGGCCAACGTCAACGAGCAGCCGCTGTCGCTGATGCGCCGCGCCGGCTTCGCCGCGGTGCTGGGCGAGGACGCCATCGTGCCGACAGCCGCCGCAGCGTTCGACGGACCAACCCCAGCTTCCCGCCACGGATCCGGCTTTGCCGGTCCGTCGGCGGACGGCCCCCCCGGGGGGTAGCGAGCGCGAGCGAGCTTGGGGGCTCCATCTAGGCCCAGGGCCGATCGGCACGCGCCAGCGTGTCCAGCGCGGCGGCGCACTGCGCCACCAGCGTCTCGCGCCGCGCGGCGACCCAGCCGCGCACGAAGGCCCTGCCGGCGTCGGCGGGCGACGGCGCATCGAGCCACGCGGCGGCCAGCGCCAGGTCGTTCAGGTCGCCCAGGCCCTGCTGCAGGCGACGCAACTCGCCGAGGTAGCGCGCGCAAGCCTTGCGGCCGAACAGCGGTGCGCAGAACTCGAGCGTGTAACGCAGGCGCTTGGCGCGCTTGCGCAGGCGGTGGCGCGCCTCGTCGGGCAGCGTGGAAAACGCCGCCGCCTGCGTGCTGATCTGGCGGTGCAGGCGCTTCAGGCGCTCGCGTGCGCGGCCGCGCAGCGGCGCTGCATCGGCGCCCTCGGGGTTCTCGGCGGCCGCGAGCACGAAACCGATCAGGTCGAGCAGCAGAGCGTTGAACGCCGCAGCGCGCAGCGGTGCTGTCGGGTCCATGTCGTGCGGCGCCGCGGCCGTGACATCGGGCGGCACGTGCAGGCCGGCGGCGCGTGCCGCGTCCAAGGCCGGGGCCAGCGTCGCCGCGATCACGTCGCGGTCGCGCTGCGCGCCGAGCACGCGGAAGACTTCGGCCAGCGCCTCGTCCCAGGCCGGGTCCACACCCTCCACACCGCGCCCGAACTCGCGCAGCGCGGTACGCGTGCGGCGCAGGCCCACGCGCAGCTGGTGCACGATCTCCGCGCGCCCGCCCGCGTCGAGCGGCCGCGCCAGCTCGGCATGGTTGGGCAGCACCTGTGCCAGGCAGGACTGCAGCAGCGCGGCGAGCGCGCGCCGCGGGCCCATGCGGGCTGCGACGATCGGCGCCTCGGCCACCGTGGCCAGC
>JALHQP010000137.1 GCA_022841885.1 Aquincola sp.
GGGCGACGCGCAGCGCGGCGGCGAGTTCGGCGACGCGCGCTTCGGATTGGCGCGCGGCGGTGCGCGCATCGTCCAGGCGCGACGGCGAGAGAAAGCCCTGGGCCACGAGCTGCTGTGCCCGCGCGAGTTCACTCGCCGCCAGCGCCGCCTGCGCGCGCGCCTGCGCGAGCTGCGCTTCGATGACCGCCATCTCGTCGGTGCGCCGGCCCTTGTCCGTGTTCGCGGCCTGCGCCTTCGAGCTCAGTACACGCGCCTGGGCCTCTTCGCGCGCCGCGCGTTCGCTCGCGCTGTCGAGTGCGAACAGCAGCGCGCCGCGCATGACGGTCTCGCCGCGCCTGACCGCCAGCGTCGCCAGCGTGCCGCCGATCGGTGCGGCGACATGGACATAGTCGCCCTCGACATAGCCCGACCACAGTCGCTCGGCCGCGCGCTGGCAGCCGGCCAGCAGCAGGGCAGCGGCCGCGATCGGCCACAGCAGTTGCTTCATCGCCTTCTTCTCCTGGCCGGGGCCGTCTTGGGTGATGTCAGGGCGCCGAGCGCGAGCTCGATGCGGGCGTCGATCGCCTCGTCGCTCATCACCTGGGCATCGAACGCTGTCCTGCCGCCGGGCGGCACGAGCCCGCTGTCGATCAGTCCGGCGGCGAAGATCATCGGCATCGGTACCGCACCCATCACGAAGGCGAAGGCCTGCAGGGGCGGCATCGGCTTCAGCGCGCCCGCGGCCTGGCCGGCCCCGAGCAGCTGCAGCACGAGGCCGATGTGGCGCGGCGCGTTGTCGCGAAAGAAATCACGCGCCACCGCCTCGCCCGCCATCGCGTCGAGCCACAGGCGCGCGAGCAACTGGCGGTTGCTGCGCGCGAATCGCGCCAGCAGGCCGAGCGCGGCGCGCAAGCGCCCGACCGGCTCGGCCGGCAACGCCGCCTGCGCAGCGAGCGAGCCGAACATCTCCTCGTAGACGCCGGTGAGCAGCGTGCGCAGGAAACGCTCCTTGCTGCCGAAGTGGTAATGGAACATGCCCGGCGACACGCCGGCGTGCTCGGCCAGCGCGCGCACCGACAGGCCGGCGCAGCCGGCCGCGGGGAACAACTCGCGTGCGCTCGCGAGCAGGGCCTGGTCGATCTGCTGCGAAGGGCGGGGCATCGGTCATTATTGGTCGCATGACCAGTAATCGTCAAGATCGAGGTGGCGTCGCTATACTCGCGCCCGTCAGCGCCGATTTGCACCAGCTTGCGGGCGCTCTAACAAATGCCGCTAAACAGGCCATGACTTCGGTCGGAACCGTCACCGCACAACAGATGCACTTCGCGCAGCCATTGCCGCTGCGCAGCGGCGCCACGCTGGGCGCCTACTGGCTGACCTACGAGACCTACGGCACGCTCAACGCCGACAAGAGCAATGCGGTGCTGGTGTGCCACGCGCTGAACGCGTCGCACCATGTGGCTGGCGTCGACACCGCCGGGCCCGAGGGCTGGTGGGACAACCTGGTCGGCCCCGGCAAGCCGCTGGACACCGAACGCTTCTTCGTCATCGGCATCAACAACCCGGGCTCGTGCTTCGGTTCGACCGGGCCGATGCATGCGAACCCCGATCCCGCGGCCCAGGGCAAGCCCTACGGCGCCGACTTCCCGGTCATCACGGTCGAGGACTGGGTCGACGCGCAGGCGCGCCTGATCGACCGCCTGGGCATCGGCCAGCTCGCGGCCGTGATCGGCGGCAGCCTGGGCGGCATGCAGGCACTGGCGTGGACGCTGCGCTACGCGGACCGCGTGCGCCACTGCATCGGTGTGGCCACCGCGCCCAACCTGTCGGCCGAGAACATCGCCTTCAACGAGATCGCGCGCCGCGCCATCATCACCGACCCCGACTTCCACGGCGGCCACTTCTACGCGCATGGCGTGGTGCCGCGGCGCGGCCTGACCATCGCGCGCATGATCGGCCATGTCACGTACCTGTCGGATGACGTGATGGCGAGCAAGTTCGGCCGCAAGCTGCGCCGCGGCGCGGAGGAGGGCTTCAGCTTCGGCTTCGACGTCGACTTCGAAATCGAGAGCTACCTGCGCTACCAGGGCGACAAGTTCAGCGACTACTTCGACGCCAACACGTATCTCCTGATCACGCGTGCGCTCGACTACTTCGACCCGGCCGCGCGCTTCGGCGGCGACCTCGCGAAGACCTTCGCCGGCGCGCTGGCGAAGTACCTGCTGGTCAGCTTCACGACCGACTGGCGCTTCTCGCCGGCGCGCTCGCGCGAGCTGGTCAAGGCGCTGGTGACCAACCGCCAGCATGTCAGCTACGCCGAGATCGACGCGCCGCACGGGCACGACGCCTTCCTGCTCGACGACCCGCGCTACCACGGCGTGCTGCGCACCTACTTCGATCGCATCGCCGAGGAATTCGCATGAAGACGCTGCCCGCTGCCCTCTTGCTGGCCGCCGCGCTCGCCGGCTGCGCCTCGTCCTCCACCGAGAAGGCGGGCGATGCGGTCGGCCAGGCCGCGACGCAGCCGCTACAGGACCTGAACGTGGTGCGCGCCGAGATCCCGCCGGTGCTGGCGGCGACGCAGAAGTCGCCCTATGCGCTGCCGGTCGACCGCAGCTGCGCGGCGCTCGCCGACGAGGTGCGCGCGCTCGACGCGGTGCTCGGTGCCGACCTCGACACACGCTCGACCGACCGTAACCCGAGCCTGATCGAGCGCGGCGCCGGCGACGCGCTGCGCAACGCCGCCGAAGGCGTGATCCCGTTTCGCGGCTGGGTGCGGCGCCTGACGGGTGCCGAGCGCTACTCGCGCGAGGTGGCCGCGGCCATCGCGGCCGGCACGGTCCGGCGCGCCTACTTGAAGGGCTTCGGCCAGTCGGCCGGTTGCGCGGTGCCGGCGGCGCCGTCGCTGGCCCCGCCCACGCCGCCGGCTTCGGCCCCCGTGCGATGAGTGAACGGCGCGACCTCGACGTGATCGCCGGCCTGGTGCCGGCGGGCAGCCGCGTGCTCGACCTCGGCTGCGGCCGCGGCGAACTGCTCGCCCACCTGGTGCAGCACAAGGGCTGCAGCGGCTACGGCGTCGAGATCGACGACGCCAACCTGCAGGCCAGTCTGGCGCGCGGCATCGACGTGGTTCAGCTCAACCTCGAGGAGGGCCTGGCGATGTTCGGCGACGCCAGCTTCGACGTGGTGCTGCAACTCGACACGCTGCAGCACCTGCGCAATGCCGAGAAGATGCTGCAGGAAACCGCGCGTGTGGGCCGCGCCGGCATCGTCAGCTTTCCGAACTTCGCCCACTGGCCCAACCGACTGGCGGTGGCGCGCGGCCGCATGCCGGTGACCAAGGCCCTGCCCTACCAGTGGTACGACACGCCCAACATCCGCGTCGGCACCCACGCCGACTTCGAGGTGCTGGCGCGCAAGAACGGGCTGACCATCCTCGACAGCTTCGGGCTCCAGGACGGGCGGCCGATCCGCTTCTGGCCGAATGCGCGGGCCAGCGTAGCGGTCTTCAAGTTCGAAGGACGCTAGGCCGTCGGCTCAATGGGCGCGCGGCGTCGCCGCAGGCTCGAGGCTGCGCAGCTTGGCCGCGTACAGCGCCCGGTCGCGCGTGGTGACGCTGCCCTTCATCGCCGCGGTCAGATGCTGGCGCGCCTGGTCCACCTCGCCCAGGCCGAACAGCGACACCGCGAGCCAGAAGTGGAACTCGTGGTAGTCGGGGTCACGCCGCATCTCGCGCAACAGTTCGTCACGCGCGGTGCGAAAGTCGCCCGCCTTGGCCGCCGCGACGCCGCGGTCGAAGTGCGCGAACGGCGGGTCGCGCTCGATCTGCGCCAGGCGGGCGTGAAACGGCGCCGCCTCGGCGCTGCGGCCCAGGCGCTCGAGCAGGCGCGCCACGTTCAGCAGCGCCGACTTGTGCTCGGCGTCGTGCCGCAAGGCCTCGCGGTAGGCACGCTCGGCCGCGGGCTCCAGGCCCTTTCGCTGATAGATCACGCCCAGGGTGTTGTAGGCGGCGGCATAGCTCGGGTCCTGCACCATGGCCTCGCGCGCATGGGCGTAGGCGTCGTCCAGTGCGCCGCGCACCAAGTGCTCGGCAGCGCGGTTGTTCATGAACATGGCCATGATCGTGGCCTCGCTGACCAGGCGCAGCGCCTGGCCGCGCCCGGCCGGGATGCCGCCGAACTCGAACCGCACCTGGGTGTCGCCGTCGAAGGCACCGACACGGTCGACCAGGCGCTTGGCCACCGTGATGTTGACGTGGCCGTTGACGAAGGACAGGTCGCCGTTGCGGCTCCAGGTCTCGTGGCCGATCAGGGCCTGGTAGGCGATCGGCAACTCGAGCTGCTTGGCCAGGGCGGCGGTCATCACCACCAGCGACAGGCAGTTGCCGGCGCGCCGGTCGAAGGCCTCGGCCGCCGTGCGCGTGAACTCGGCGTCGTACTCCAGGCGCAGCTGCGCCTTGCTGTGCAGCGCGTCGACCAGAGCACGTTGGGCGCCGACCTGGCGCGCCAGCCTGGCAATGTCGTGCTCGAGGTAGCTCTTCATGGCCGGGCTGAGCGCGAACACCGCTTTCGGGTCGGGCGGATGCGCCGGAGGGCCGAAGGCCGCGTCCTCGAACAGATTCGGCGGCGGCGGCAGCACTGGCGCCTGCGGCGGCGTCGCACAACCGAGCAACACCAGGGCCGCCGCCAACGCGGCCGAGCCCTTGTGCAGCAGTCGGACCATGGGTCGATGGTAGGCCCGGCGCGCCGCGATTCCAAGCCTCGCGGCCTACACTGCGCAACATTCACACGAGCCGCACCCCACCAGGGTTTCCGCCATGAGCCCCGACACCAACCGCCTCGCCGAATTCACCGACCGCCTGTGGGACGACGAGATCGTGCCCGCGCTCAAGCGCTACATCGAGGTGCCGGCCAAGAGCCCGATGTTCGACGCCGACTGGGCGAAGAACGGGTACGTCGACCGCGTGGTGCGCGACGCCGCCGGTTGGGTCGAGGGCAAGAAGCTGCCGGGCCTGAAGCTCGAGGTGATCCGCCTCGAAGGCCGCACGCCGGTGATCCTGTTCGAGGTGCCGGCCACCAAGCCCGGCTCGACCGACACCGTGCTGCTGTACGGCCACCTCGACAAGCAGCCCGAGTTCAACGGCTGGCGCAACGACCTCGGCCCGTGGACGCCGAAGTACGAGGACGGCAAGCTCTACGGCCGGGGCGGGGCCGACGACGGCTACGCGGTGTATGCGTCGCTGGCCGCGATCATGGCGCTGGACGCGCAGGGCATCCCGCGCCCGCGCTGCGTCGGCCTGATCGAGAGTTGCGAGGAGAGCGGTTCGTTCGACCTGCCGCATTACCTGGAGGCGCTGAAGGCGCGCCTGGGCAACGTCAGCCTTGTCGTCTGCCTCGACTCGGGCGCCGGCAACTACGACCAGCTGTGGTTGACGACCAGCCTGCGCGGCATGGTCAGCGGCGTGCTCAAGGTCGAGGTGCTGACCGAGGGCGTGCACTCGGGCGACGCCAGCGGCCTGGTGCCGTCGTCCTTCCGCATCATGCGTCAGGTGCTCGACCGCCTGGAGGACAGCAAGACCGGCGAGCTGCTCCCGGCCAGCTTCCACTGCGAGGTGCCCGCCAACCGCGTCAAGGAAGCGCAGGCCAGCGCCGCGATCCTGAAGGACGAGGTTTACAAGCGCTTCCCCTGGGCCTGCGGCGCCGACGGCGCGCCCGCGCTGCCCACCACCACCGACCCGGCGCAGGCGCTGCTCAACCGCACCTGGAAGCCCACGCTGTCCGTCACCGGCGTCGACGGCTTCCCCGAGCTCTCTAGTGCCGGCAACGTGCTGCGCCCCTACACCGCATTCAAGTTGAGCCTGCGCCTGCCGCCGCTGGTGGACGGCCACGAAGCGTCGATGAAGCTGAAAGCCTTGCTCGAGGACAACGCGCCCTACAACGCCAAGGTCACCTTCCACCCCGACGGCCGCGCCGGCCAGCTCGGCGCCACCGGCTGGAGCGCGCCCGAGCTGTCACCCTGGTTGCACGACGCGCTCAACGCCGCGTCGAACACGCAGTTCGGTGCGCCGGTGGGTTTCATCGGCCAGGGCGGCACGATCCCGTTGATGAGCATGCTGGCCAAGGGCTTCCCGAAGGCGCAGATGATGGTCTGCGGCGTGCTCGGCCCGAAGAGCAACGCGCATGGGCCGAACGAATTCCTGCATGTGCCGTATGGCAAGAAGCTCACGACGAGCGTGGCGCAGGTGATGGCGGCTTGTCCTTAAAGTCGGTTGGTTGACTTCTCTGTTCGCCGCGTTCAGCGCGAGCAAGTCACCGAGGCCACTACCCGTCTTCGCTTCGATGCGGCGGCCTTCGCTGCGCTCAGGCTGCCCTGCGCTGCTCGCCTCCTCGGGTGCCCTCGACAACTCGGCCCCGAGTACAGGGCCTCAGACACGTCGAGGTCAGGCGCTCACGCGCCCGCCCGCTCCGGCTGCGCTGCTCGGCGCCGCATAGGCGCTCAGCCTGGCAGCGGCCTCGGTGACTTGCCGGAGCCGAAGTTGCCAGCACGCACCAACGCTAGCGCTCCAATACCGGCGGCGAACTGAGGTCGGGCTTCCGATAGAACCCCTCGACCACTCCGGCGGCAATCCCAGTTGCAAGCCCAGGCACTGCATTGAACTGCAGAGGAAAGACCTGCTCGGGCCTCATCTGCAAGGCGTTGTAGAACGCGGCGCGCTCGCTTTCGGAAACCCCGAACATTCCTCCCCAGAAGCCGAAGCGCCTTGAACCCAACACCAACTGCGGCTGGATCAGGCCGAGATCGTTTTCCTGAGCGGGAGTGACGAACCCTTGAAATTCGCGACCGTTGGCCGATCGAAACTCAGCTCGAACCAAGAACATCGTCTCGGTCGGATCGGCCGGCAACTGACCGAGCCAGGGCCGAAAGGTCTCCTCATCGGTCTCCTCGTACCACGGCTCGTCGTAGTCGATCACATGGCAGTTCACCCAGACCGGATATAGATCCAAGTCATCCATCGAGAGCTCCCCGAACTGTTTCAGCATTGGCTTTCTCACGGTCTCACCTCCAGCAGCGACCACAGTTTCGGAAGCGTGGATTGTCCATCGCGATGTGCCGTGCTCAACCCTGCCGCACAACGGGCCGGCCGGCGGCGGGGCGCCTATGCGGCGCCGAGCAGCGCAGCCGGAGCGGGCGGGCGCGTAGCGCCTGACCTCGACGTGTCTGAGGCCCTGTACTCAGGGCCGAGTTGTCGAGGTCACCCGCGACAGGCGAGCAGCGCAGGGCAGCCTGAGCGAAGCGAAGGCCGCCGCATCGAAGCCCCGCCGGCGGCCGGCCCTGTGGGCGGCTCGCGGCGACTCGGGCACGCGACCAACGCGAGCGAACAACCCGCCTCACTCGACACGCGGCAGCTCCCGCCGGATCCGCTCCGGATCGCCGAAGTTGAAATGCCACCACTCGGTGGGAATGCCTAGGAAGCCGCCGGCCCCCATCGCGCCGCGCAGGATCTCCCGCGCCGCGACATGCGCCCGCGTGATCGCGCCGGCCGCGAGTTGCTCGGCTTCGAGCGCGGGGTGCGAAGCCAAGACCATCTCATCGAAGCCGCTGCCCATGTCGAGTTCACGCCCCTCGGCGTCGATCAACGTCGCGTCCACGGCCATGCCGTAGCTGTGGATCGAGCCGCGCGCCGGGTCGGCGAAGTACAGCGCCGCCTGTGTCCCGGCCACGTCGCGCCAGATCGCCTCCTGCACGCGCTGCGGGCGCAGCGCGTCGAGCACGACCAGGCGCAGTGCGGGGTGTTCGGATTCGAGCCACGCGACGGCCGCTTCGAGCCCGGTACAGGCCTCGCCGCGTAACCAGGCGCAATCGATGTCGCGGTAGAGCACGCGGCCGTCGAAGTTGTTGGCGCTCGCGTAGCGCAGGTCGATTCGCAGGCCGCGGATGGTCTCGAGGCGCCGGAACGGCGGTGACGGATGTCGCGCGATGTCCTCGACCCGCATGGTGCGCCGATCTTAGCCACGCTACCCTTGCGACCCATGGATGGGCGGCGCATCGGTGTGGCGGTACTGCTGGTGGCGACGATGGCGGGCTGCGCCACGCGCGCGCCGTCCCCTCCATCCGCGCGGCCCGGCAGCGACGGCCCGGAGGCGCGCCCGCCGCCCGACCTGATGCAGGTGCCCGACGCCCGGCCCAGGCTCGAGCCGATCCGCGAGGGCGGCCCGAACAAGCCCTACGAGGTGCTGGGCGGCCGCTACGAGCCGCTGCGCGCCGAGGCGCCCTATGTCGAGGACGGGCTCGCCTCCTGGTACGGCCGCAAGTTCCACGGCCGCAAGACGGCGAGCGGCGAGGTCTACAACATGTACGCGATGACGGCGGCGCACAAGACGCTGCCGATCCCGAGCTACGCCCGCGTCACCAACCCGGCCAACGGACGCTCGATCATCGTGCGGGTCAACGACCGCGGGCCCTTCGTGCGCGGCCGCATCATCGACCTGTCGTACACCGCCGCGCTGCAGCTCGACACCCTGCGCGGCGTGGTACCGGTGCGGGTGGAGCGCATCACGCCGGAGCAGATCGCCAGCGGCGCCTGGCGCGGCGGCGCGACGACCGGCGACGACGG
>JALHQP010000138.1 GCA_022841885.1 Aquincola sp.
GGACGGCGCGCGTGCGGCCGACGTGCTGCTGGCCGCGGCGCCCGCTGCCCTGATCGCCGCCGATGGCGCCGCGGCCCTTGAACAGGCGCGCGACATCGAGATCGCCGCCGCCTGCGCCGAAGGCGTCGGCGCGATGGACTCGCTGGTGGCCCAGACCGTCGAGTACATGAACACGCGCAAGCAGTTCGGCGTGACGATCGCGAGCTTCCAGGCCCTGCGCCACCGCATGGCCGACGTGAAGATGCAGCTCGAACTGGCGCGCTCGATGAGCTACTTCGCGAGCCTGAAGCTGGGGGAACCGGCGCCTCAACGCCGGCGCGCGGTCTCGCAGGCCAAGGTGCAACTGGGCTACAGCCTGCGCTTTGTCGGCCAGCAGTGCATCCAGCTGCACGGCGGCATCGGCGTCACCGACGAGTGCCGCGCCAGCCACTACTTCAAGCGCCTGACGATGATCGAGTTCGTCGGCGGCGACACGCTGCACCACCTCGGCGAGGTCAGCGCGCGCATGGCCGACACGGCGGGCGTGTTTGCGTGAGCGAGCTTCAGGACTCGATCACCGACGTGCCCGGCCTGGCCGTCGGCCACTTCACGCACGCGGGGCGCGCCACCGGCTGCAGCGTCGTGCTGTGCCCGCAAGGCGCGGTCGCCGGCGTCGACGTGCGCGGCGGCGCGCCCGGCACGCGCGAGACCGATCTACTGCGGCCGGAGAACATCGTCGATCGCGTGCATGCCGTCCTGCTCGCCGGCGGCAGCGCCTTCGGGCTGGACGCCGCCGGCGGCGTGATGCGCTGGCTCGAGGAGCGCGGGCATGGCTACCCCGTCGGTGCGGTGCGCGTGCCGATCGTGCCGGCCGCGGTGATCTTCGACCTGTGGCACGGCGACCCATTGGTTCGCCCCGATGCGCACGCCGGCCATGCGGCTTGCGATGCGGCAAGCCAGCAGCCGCCGGCGCAGGGCAGCGTCGGTGCGGGCGCCGGCGCGACCGTGGGTAAGCTCTTCGGCATCGAGCGCGCCATGGCCGGCGGCATCGGCACGGCCAGCGTGCGCGTGGCCGGCATCACGGTCGGCGCGCTGGTGGTCGTCAACGCGACGGGCGACGTGATCGACCCGAGCGACGGCCAGATCGTCGCCGGAGCGCGCAGCAGCCCGAGCAGCATGCACGTGATCGACAGCACGGCAGCGTTGCTGCGCGGCGAACTGCCCGAGCGCCTGCGGCCTGGCGGTGCCACCACCATCGGTGTCATCGCCACCGACGCGGCACTCGACAAGGCGCAGTGCACCAAGCTCGCGGCGATGGCCCACGACGGCCTGGCGCGCTGCGTGTTGCCGGCGCACACGCCGTTCGACGGCGACACCCTGTTCGCGCTGTCGCTCGGGGGCAGCGCGGCGGCGCCGGCCTCGCTGGCGCTGCTGGGCACGCTCGCCGCGGAAGTCACGGCGCGTGCAATCCTGCACGCCGTGCAGCACGCCGTCGGCCGGCCCGGCTGTCCGGCAGCGCGCGACCGCGCCGGCGCGGTCTGAAACAAGCACGCTCACACACGCAAGCAGTTGCTGCGGGCGGTGACAAAGCCGGCGTGACGCAGATCACGAACGGCCGCGCCGCAGCCCGCCCCGTGATCGATGCCGCGCTCGTATCGCACGCTCGAAGCACTTCCCCTCTATCGCGGGAACCGACGAGTTTCTACGCTCCGTGCATCAATTACTTACATGTCCCAAGGTTTGGTTTCATCCGACCGCAGGGGCGAGGGAGCGCAAGATGTTCGAGTCGCTGACACGGTTCACGGTGCTGATCGAACGGCGTCTGACGCCGCACCTGTGGATGGCGGCGTTGCTGGCGCTCCTGGCCGCGATCGTCCTGGCCCCTCCGCGTGCCGTTGCGCAGCAGGGTCGGCCGATGCAGGTCGAAAAGCGCGAACACAAGATGTCGCCCGACCTCAAGGCCGGCATCGACGGCGTGCGGGCGCCCAAGCAGCGCTGGGTGCGCGAGCACGGCGGCCGTCGTGATGTGCAGGTGGTCTTCGTCGTCGGTGACGGCGATGCCGACATGGCCGACCTGAAGCGCGACATCAAGCGCGGCGGCGGCACGATCGACGCCTCGATGCCGTCGCTGCGCATGCTCACCGCCACCCTGCCCGCCAACCGCGTGGCCAAGATCGCCGAGCGCAACGACGTCGTGCACGTCGCGCCGAACCGGCCGACGCAGCGCACCGCCAGCCTGCTCGAGAAATCCACCGGCGCAGTGCAGTCGCCGGTGCGCACCAGCTCGACCAAGACCAGCTACAGCGGTCTGGACGGCACCGGCATCGGCATCGCGATCGTCGATTCGGGCGTGATGAAGAACCACCGCGCCTTCGACAACGGCTCCGCCGTGACGCGCGTCAAGAAGAACGTCCAGTTCCTGACCACGAACCTGGCCGACTGGACCAACGGCTACGACAGCAATACCTCGCTGCAGCCGGGCAGCGCCGCGCTGGCCAGCTACGAAGCGTCGATCGACAACAGCAACGCCCTGACGCAAGACGCCTACGGCCACGGCACCCACGTCGCGTCGATCGCCGCCGGCCGCCCGAAGAGCTACGCCACCGCGCCCGACCTGACCGGCATCGCACCCAACGCCGACATCTACGACGTGAAGGTGCTCAACGACCTGGGCTGGGGCACGCTGTCGGATACGCTCGAAGGCATCCAGTGGGTGATCTACCACGCCAAGGAATACAACATCCGCGTGATGAACCTGAGCCTGGCGATGGACTCGACCGACAGCTGGCAATACGACCCGCTGTGCGTGGCCGCGCGCAGTGCGGTGGCGCAGGGCATCACGGTGGTGGTGGCGGCCGGCAACTTCGGCAAGTCGCTGTTCGGCCAGGAAGTCTACGGCTCGATCTCGTCGCCCGGCAACGACCCGAGTGTCATCACCGTCGGCTCGGCCAACCACAAGGCGACGGCGATTCGCAGCGACGACGTGCTCAACACCTTCAGCTCGCGCGGCCCGACGCGCGGCACGCTGACGCTCGCCGACGGCCGGCTGCGCCGCGACAACCTGCTCAAGCCGGACCTGGTGGCGCCGGGCAACCAGATCGTCGGCGCCGCCGCCACCAAGGCCGACAGCACGATGAAGTGGAACAACCTGGCCACCGCTCACTACCCGATGCTGGTCACGCCCACGGGCATCACGCAGACCTACCGCGAGACGCAGATGTACCTGTCGGGCACCTCGGTCTCCGCCCCGGTCGTCGCCGGCGCTGCCGCGGTGCTGCTGCAAGCCAACCCCGGGCTGACGCCGCCGATGGTCAAGGCGATCCTGCAATACACCGCGCAGCCGCTCGCCGGTCAGAACCTGCTGCAGCAAGGCGCCGGCCTGGTCAACCTGCCGGGGGCGGTGACGCTGGCCAACGCGCTGCGCACCGACGTCACCAGCAAGATCGCCTCCAACGGGATCGCCTCTGGCAACACCCTGTTGGCAAGCGGCAAATCGATGCCTTCGTCGCGCAGCACAACGATCGAGGGTCAATCGTTCAACTGGTCGCGCATCGTCTTCGTCGGCGGTAACCGCGTGGCCACAGGCGATGCCCTGTTCACCAATTTCCAGTCGATCTACAACCCGCGCTACACCTGGGCCAACAAGATCGTCATCGACCGCTACGCCGACTACTGGGATTCGGCCAAGCAGTTCCCGAAGTGGTTCTGGGAGATGCCGGCCAGCGGCACGCTGACGCTGCTGACCTCGGGCGTGGTCGACGGCACCTCCCTGCTCGGCAGCAGCTCGGCCGTGGGCAAGACCGGCATGTTCACGCCGACATCGACGCTGCAAAGCTGGTTCACGTCGGGCAGCGGCATCACGCTCGGCAGCGGCGTGGTCATCAGCGAAGGTGTAGTGATCTCCGAGGGCGTGGTCATCAGCGAGGGCGTGGTGATCTCCGAAGGTGTGGTGATCTCCGAAGGGGTGGTCATCAGCGAAGGCGTGGTCATCAGCGAGAGCCTCACCAAGGGCGAGTGATCGGCGGCTCGCGGTCGATGCCAAAGACCGCGAACCGTGACCGACTCGACGCCGCTTATTCACGCGCGCCCGATCTGCTGCTTCGCCGCGGCAGATCTCATTCCTAAGATCGGGTGTCCCCACCAGACCACAGCCCGGGCGGCATCGCCCCAGGGCCCGACGAGAGCGCGATGACCGCCGCCCCGCCAGCCCGCACGCTCTGGCAGCGCCTGCACCAGGCGTTGATGCCGGACTACAACCGCAAGGCCACGATCTATTGGTGGTCGATGGTGGTGGTCGGCTGCATGGCGCTGCTGTTCGCCGGTTTGGAGGTGGGCCAACTGCCACTGAGCGTGATCATGCAGATCGTCATTGGCACCGCCTTTGCGATCGTCGCCGGCTTCTTCCCAGTGCGCATCCCCGGTTCGAGGAACTCCTTCGTCGCCGGCGAGGTCTTCATCTTCCTGCTGCTGCTGACGCACGGCCCCGCCGCCGCTACCGTGGCTGCTGCCGGCGAATCCTTCGTCGGCTCGTACCGCTCCTCCAAGCGCTGGACCAGCCGCATCGGCAGCCTGGCCATGGCCGCCTTGGCGATGAGCATCGCCGGACACGTGATGGAGGCGGGCCTGGCCTGGAGCGACGGCCGCTCCACGCTGGCGCCGGCCTTCGTCCTGCTGATCGCCTGCGCGGTGGCCGTCGGCTACTTCCTGCTGAACACCATCTTCGTCTCGATGATCATCACCTTGAAGCGCGACGAGCGTTTCAACCTGCGCAACCATGTCTCGAACTTCGGCTCCGTGGGCATCGCCTTCGGCGGCAGCGCGCTGATTGCCGCGCTGCTGCACCTGACGGTGCGCCAATCGGGCATAAGCGTGCTGTTCGGCGCGCTGCCGGTGGTGGCGATGCTGCTGACGACGGTGCACTACTTCATGCGCCAACAGGAAGCGCAGGAAGCCGTGCGCAAGAGCGCCATCGAAGCGGCCGAGCGCGAAGCCCAGCAGGCGGCGCGCCACGTTGCCGCGCTGTCCGACAGCGAGCGACGCTTTCACAGCGCCTTCACCCACGCCTCGATCGGCATGGCGCTGGTCTCAGTGGACGGCCGCATCCTTCAGGCCAACACGGCGCTGGCCAGCATCCTCGGCCACGACGATGGCCATGCCCTGGCCGATAAGCCATTCACCGCACTGGTCGCACCGGACGACCGTGCCGTGATCGAGCGCGACTTCGGCCGCATCGGCGCGCGCGAACTCGAGACCTTCAACGCCGAGGCACGCTGCCTGCACCGCAGCGGCACAGACCTCTGGACCGCGCTGCACTGCGCCTTCTTCACCGAAGCCAGCTCCGAGGCGCCTTGCCTGATCCTGCAGGTGCAGGACATCAGCGGGCGGCGCCATGCCGAAGCGCAGCTCAGCCACATCGCCTTCCACGACAGCCTGACCGGCCTGCCCAACCGAAGCCGCTTCCACACCCTGCTGTCCCAAGCGCTGACGGCGGCGCGCGAGGACAAGCAGCACTTCGCGGTGATGTTCCTCGACTTCGACCGCTTCAAGCTCATCAACGACAGCATGGGCCACTCGGCCGGCGACACATTCCTGATCCAGGTCTCGCGCCGCATCCAGGATCATGTGCGCCCCGGCGATGTCGTCGCGCGGCTGGGCGGCGACGAGTTCGCAGTGCTGCTGCACCACGTTAGCGAAGAAAGCGCCGCCACCCACATGGCCGAGCGCCTGCAGGAGGTGCTCAAGCAGCCGATGCAGATCGGCGGCGTCAACGTCACGACCAGCGCGTCGATCGGCATCACCTTCAGCAAGCTCGGCTACACCACGCCGGAAGACCTGGTGCGCGACGCCGACATCGCGATGTACCGCGCCAAGGCCGCGGGCAAAGCGCGCTACGCCGTGTTCGACGCGCAACTGCACACCGAGGTGGCTCAGCGCATGCAGATCGAGTCCGACCTGCGCCAGGCGATCACGCGCGGCGAGCTGCATGTGGCCTACCAGCCGCTGTTCAACATCGAAAGCGGCCGCCTGCGCGGCTTCGAGGCGCTGGCGCGCTGGCAGCACGCGCAGCGCGGCGAAGTCGTTCCCGGCACCTTCATCCCGATCGCCGAAGAGGCGGGCCTGATCATCGAGTTGACCGATTTCGTGCTCAGCCAAGCCTGCCGTCAGATGGCGCAATGGCATGCGATCGATCCGCTGCTGGCCGACCTGAAGCTGCAGGTCAATCTGTCCGGCAGCGACCTGGCACACAGCGCCCTGCCCGAGCGCATCGAGCGCGCACTCTCCGGATGCCGGCTCCCACCGAGTGCGCTCACCCTCGAGCTCACCGAGAACATCCTGATGGAGCGAATCGACGCGGCGGTCGCCACGCTCGAACGCCTGCGCAAGCTCGGCGTGTCGCTGGCGATCGACGACTTCGGCACCGGCTACTCGTCGCTGGCCTACCTGTCGAGCCTGCCGATCGACAGCCTGAAGATTGACCGCTCGTTCGTGCACGGCATGCGCCGCGCCGGGTCCAAGGACGCCGAGATCGTGCGCGCCATCGTTTCGCTCGGCGCCACGCTGGGCAAGTCGGTGGTGGCCGAGGGCATCGAGTCGGTGTCGCAACTCGCACAGCTGCGTGAACTGGGCTGCGAGCAGGGCCAGGGCTTCCATTTGTCGCGGCCGCTCTCGGTCGAGCAAGCCGGAGTGCTGCTTGAATGCCTGCTGTCCGAAGTGCGTGAACACCAGGCGCAGCAAATGCCGTTCGACACCGGTTTGATGCCGCTGGTGCGGCATTGAGACCACGCTGCGGATAATGCGCGCCACCATGCGCGTGTTCCGCGGCTTCAACCACCCCGACCTCGCGCCGCGCTGCGCGCTGACGATCGGCAGCTTCGACGGCGTGCACCGCGGCCATCAGGCCATGCTCGCGCTGCTGACCAACGAGGCGCGCCACCGCGGTCTGGCGTCCTGTGTGCTGACCTTCGAGCCGCACCCGCGCGACTTCTTCGCGGCACGCCTGGGCAAGCCCGAGTCCGCGCCGGCGCGCATCGCGACCCTGCGCGACAAGCTGGCCGAGCTGGAGCGCTGCGGCATCGACCAGGTGATCGTGCTGCCCTTCGACGAACGCCTGGCCGCGCTGCCGGCCGAGGCCTTCATCGCCCAGGTGCTGGTGCGCGGCCTGGGCGTGGGCTATGTGCTGGTCGGTGACGACTTCCGCTTCGGCGCCAAGCGCGCCGGCGACTACGCGATGCTCGACGCGGCCGGCGCCGAACAGGGTTTCGACGTCGCGCGTATGCAGAGCTACGAGGTACACGGCCTGCGCGTGTCGAGTTCGGCGGTCCGCGCCGCGCTGGCCGCCGGCGACATGGCGCGCGTGGCCGCGCTGCTCGGCCGCGCCTACTCGGTCAGCGGCCACGTGCTGCACGGCGCCAAGCTCGGTCGCGAACTCGGCTTTCGCACCTTGAACCTGCGCTTCGCGCACGAGCGCCCCGCCGCGTCGGGCATCTTCGTCGTGCGCACGCAGGGGCTCACGCCGCAAGCGCTGCCCGGTGTCGCGAGTTTCGGACGCCGGCCGACGGTCGACGACAGCGGCCGCGTGCTGCTCGAAGTGCATTGCCTCGACTGGCCGGCCACGCTCGGCAGCGACGGCGGCTATGGCCGCATCGTGCGCGTCGAGCTGCTGCACTGGCTGCACGCCGAGCGCAAGTACGACTCGCTGGAGGACCTGCGCGCCGGCATCGCGCGCGACGAGGCCGACGCACGGGCCTGGTTCGCGGCGCCAGCGGCCTAGAAGCGGCGCGCCAGGCCCACCGACAGGCCGGCGCTGCTGCGCTGGCGCACGAGCGGGCTGGCAGCCGCGGGGCCGATCAGGCGCGTCCCACCGAGGCTGGCGAAGCCGGCCCAGCGTTCGCTGAAGTCTTCGCGCCAGGTGGCCGACAGCGACAGGTCGCGCAGTCCCTCGGACGCGTCGTAGGCCGCGTAGCCCGAGGCCGCGCTCTGCGCCGGCGTCACGCCGAACCAGGTCTGCATGTAGCGGTCGCCGGCACCGGTGAGCGACGCGCCGAGCGACAGGCGGCGGCGCGGGCCGAAGTCGAAACGGCGCGACACACTGCCGCTGACCATGTAGCCGCCGACGCGGTTGAGCGCGTCGAAACTGCTGGCCAGGCTGACGCTCCACAAGGGCGCGGGTTCCCAGCGCAGGCCCAGGCGCGCGCGCACGGTCGCCCGCACGTCGCCCATGCCGGCCAGGTCCGCGCTGTCGGATTCCTGGCGCCCGGGGTCGAAGCGCAGCGCCAGGTTCACGCGCAGGTTCTCGCGCTGGACAAGCAGCGCGTCCAGGCCGCGCTCGACGTCGTCCTGCGCCTTGGTCGTGAAGCCCCCCGCGCCCGACACCGTGACCCGTCCCCAACGCAGGAAGCCGGCCAGTTCGGGCTTGATCTGCCGGTCCGATGAACCGCTGAAGGCCGGCCGGTAGGCCAGGATCAGGCCGACCGCGCCTTCGAACCGCGCCGGGCGTTCCTTGCGCTCGGCCGGCACCGTCGCCGCGGTCGAGGCCGCTTCGGTCGCCGGCCCCACGGCCTGCGCCCAGGCGGCGGCGGGCAGCGCC
>JALHQP010000139.1 GCA_022841885.1 Aquincola sp.
CGTCGGCGCCAGGCCGTCGTCCAGCGGCAGGCCGCGCCCGCGCACATCGACGAAGTGCAGCGACGCCAGCCCGTTGCCGCGCGCGTACTCGCGCGTGCGCTCGAGCAGCCAGGCGCGCGCGCTGTCGTCGCCCTGGTCCTGCCAGCGCGCGAGCAGGTCCGGCCACAGCGGCGTGCGGCTGAGGAAACGGAACTGCGCGCGGTACTGCGCCACCCAGGCCGCCACCTGCTGCGCCCGCAGCGTGGCCACGGCCTCCAGGCGCACCGTCTCGAGCTCGACCTGCCGTTCGCGCGCGAGCCACACGGCGCCCAAGGCCAGCAGCACGATCACGGCCGCCGCGGCGCCCAGCACCGGCAGCAGCGGGCGCCATGGCCCTTGCAGCGGTCGGGCCGACGCGGGCGCGGCGGTCGCCGGAGCGTCGGCACAAGGGTGTCCTGGCGTCATCGGGCGCGATCATGCCCGGCCCGGCGGGCTGCGCGCAAGCAGGGGCGTGACACACTGCCCGGCCATGAACCTTCGACCGCAGGCGCTTGCGGCCGCCGACCCCGTTCCCTGGGTCGGCGTGCGCGGCGTCTTCACCGACATCGACGACACGCTGACGCGCGACGGCGCGATCGAACCCGCCGCGCTCGACGCGCTGCACGCGTTGCACGCGGCCGGCGTGCCGGTGATCGCGATCACCGGCCGGCCGCTGGGCTGGAGCGAACCCTTCGCGCGGGCCTGGCCGGTGGCCGCCATCGTGCCGGAGAACGGCGCCGTGGCCTTGATTCGCGACGGCAACGAACTCGTCACCGAGTACGCGCAGGACGCCGCCGCGCGCGACCGCAACGCGCGCCGCCTGCGCGAAGTGGTTGCGCGCGTGCTCGCCGAGGTGCCCGGCGCCATGCTGGCGCGCGACAGCGCGGGCCGTGTGACCGACATCGCGATCGACCACGCCGAATTCACCCACCTAGACGACGCGGCGATCGAGCGGGTCGTCGCGATCATGCGCGCCGAAGGCATGACCGCCACGGTGAGTTCGATCCACATCAACGGCTGGTTCGGCAGCCACGACAAGCTCTCCGGCGCGCGCTGGATGCTGCAGCGCCTGTTCGACCGCACGCTCGACGCCGAGCGTGAACGCTGGGTCTACGTCGGTGACTCGACCAACGACCAGGCGATGTTCGGCTTCTTTCCGCTGTCGGTGGGTGTGGCCAACCTGCGCGAGTTCGCGGCCCAGCTGACGGTGTGGCCCGCGTTCGTTACCGAGGGCGAACGCGGAGCCGGTTTCGCCGAGGTGGCGCAGTGCATCCTCGATGCGAGTTCACGCGAGGCCGAGGAAGGCGTGCAGACGGTGTAGCTCCTCGTCCATCGCGGCGCTGAAGGCCGCGTCGGCCAGGCGCGGCCCGAAGAAGCCCACCTCGGGTTGCAGCCGGCCCTCGCGCACGTTGACATTGGCCCAGCCGACCACACGCTCGCGCCACAGCACGGGCAGCGCGTAGTAGCCGAGCTGGCGCTTCGGCGCCGGCGTGTAGGCCTCGAAGCGATAAGGCCAGCCCCAGAAGGCCTCGAAGCGGCGCCGGTCCCAGACAACGGGGTCGAAGGGCGCCAGCAGGCGCACGGCGTCATCGACCTGATGGCGGCGCGAACTCGGATCCTCGCCGGCGGGCCAGACCCAGACCAGGCCGTCCACCTCGGCCTGCGGCAGGCGGACCTTCGCGCGTGCCAGCGCCGCGGCGCGTTGCGTGCGCCACTGCGGCACGGCCGCGGCCAGGCGCATCACCAGTCCGCTGAACGAGGGCATCGGCAGCGGTGCGTACTTGGCCACGATCACGTCGACCATCGCGTCCAGCGCGGAGGCCGGGTCCGGCGTGTCGCCGCTGCGCGCCTCGTGCCCGTCGTGCGCCGCATAGCAGCGCGTGCCACCGTCGCGCCGGGCCACACGCAGCAGGCCGCGGTAGTGCATGCCGTCGAGCAGTTCGGTGCTGGCATTGGACGAGCCGCCGAACCAGTTGCGCGTCTTGCCATGCTGGAAGTGCGCATCGACCTCGCGCGGGTGCACCGTACCGCGTTCGCGCACAAAGGCCTGCACCGCCTGCGCCTGTGCCCAGCGCGCCTTCGACCACACGGTGCGCGGGCTGCGCGGGTGCATCAGCCGGTGCAGTGCGTGCGGCACGAAGCCGTAGTTGACGAAGAAGTCCTCCTCGATGCCGAGCTTCGGGTAGCGCGCCTCCAGGTCGCCGGCGCGGTAGTCGCGCACACGGTGGCGCAGCGTCAGGTCCTGCGCCCGCGCCGGGGCGCGGATCGGGTCGGCCTGCACGAAGCCGAGCCTGTCGATCGCACGTGCCAGCGTGGTGGGCGGGAACAGGCTGCGCGCAATGGCGTGGCGGCGCAGTGCGTCCAGGATGGGAATCGTCATGGCTCAGCGCGGCGCGCTGCTGGTGCGGCGGCTCAGGTCGGCCGCACCAGCGAAGCGAGCTGGCGGTCGTGCCAGCGCGACAGCAGTGCCAGGGCGGCGACGGCCCCCACGCCGGCCAGCGCCATGTCCTTCTGCGTGTCCCAGGGGTCGCCCTGGGTGCCGAGGAACTCCTCCGCGCCCTGGCCGAGCGCCACCGCCGCACCCCACTCGATCAACTCGTAAGCCGCGCTGATGCCCAGGCAGGCCAGCACGATGACCGTGAACAGCCAGGCGCCGCGTGCGAGGCCGGTGTGGCGCAGCAGCAGCTCGCGCGCCGCGATCGCCGGGATGAAGCCCTGGGCGAAGTGGCCGATCCCGTCGTACGGGTTGCGCGCCAGGCCGAAGGCCTGCTGCAGCCAGTCGCCCAGCGGCACCCGCGCATAGGTGTAGTGGCCACCCAGCATCAGGACGGCCGCGTGCACGAAGATGAGCGCGTACAGCAGCGGGGTGAGCGGGAAGCGCCGGTGCGTCACCCACAGCAGCGCCAGCACGACGGCGACCGGGGCCACTTCCATGGCCCAGGTCGGCAGGTCGTAGGGCCGCCAGCCCGACAGCGCGAGCAGGGCCCCCAGCGCGAGGCTGTAGGCCGCGAGCCCGCGCTGGTTCAAGCTCAGAGCCCCGCGGCGGCCTTGAGCGCGGCCACCTTGTCGGTGCGCTCCCAGGTGAACTCCGGCTCCTCGCGGCCGAAGTGGCCGTAGGCCGCGGTCTTCTCGTAGATCGGGCGCAGCAGGTCGAGCATCTGGATGATGCCCTTCGGGCGCAGGTCGAACACCTCGGCCACGATCGCGCTCAGCTTGTCGTCGCTGATCTTGCCCGTGCCCTCGGTGTAGACCGTGATGTTCATCGGCTTGGCCACGCCGATGGCGTAGGCCACCTGCACCTGGCACTGGCGCGCCAGGCCCGCGGCGACCACGTTCTTGGCCACGTAGCGCGCGGCGTAGGCGGCGCTGCGGTCGACCTTGCTCGGGTCCTTGCCGGAGAACGCGCCGCCGCCGTGCGGGCAGGCGCCGCCGTAGGTGTCGACGATGATCTTGCGGCCGGTCAGGCCGCAGTCGCCCTGCGGGCCGCCGACGACGAAGCGGCCGGTCGGGTTGATCAGGTACTTGGTGTCCCTGGTGAGCCAGTCCTTGGGCAGCACCGGCTTGATGATCTCCTCGCGCACCGCCTCGTAGAAGGCGTCGGTCATCTTGTGGCCCAGGCTGTACTCCGGCGCGTGCTGGGTCGAGAGCACCACGGTGTCGATGCTGTGCGGCCTGCCGTCCACGTAGCGCATCGTGACCTGGCTCTTGGCGTCGGGGCGCAGGAAGGGCAGGCGGCCGTCCTTGCGCAGCTGCGCCTGGCGCTCGACCAGACGGTGCGCGTAGTAGATCGGCGCGGGCATCAGCTCGGGCGTCTCGTCGCAGGCGTAGCCGAACATCAGGCCCTGGTCGCCGGCGCCGGTGTTGAGGTGGTCGTCGCTGGCGTGGTCCACACCCTGGGCGATGTCGTTGCTCTGCTTGTCGTAGCAGACCATCACCGCGCAGCCCTTGTAGTCGATGCCGTACTCGGTGTTGTCGTAGCCGATGCGCTTGATGGTGTCGCGCGCCACCTGGATGTAGTCCACATGCGCGTTGGTCGTGATCTCGCCGGCCAGCACCACCAGGCCGGTGTTGCACAGGGTCTCAGCGGCGACGCGGCTGCGCGGGTCCTGCTTGAAGATCGCGTCGAGGATCGCGTCGCTGATCTGGTCGGACACCTTGTCCGGATGGCCTTCGGAGACCGATTCGCTGGTGAACAGGAAGTCGTTGCTTGCCACTTCGTAAACTCCACAAAAGAAAACAGGTTTCGAACTCGGCCTTCGCGTGGCGCCGGACTCGAAACCTGGGAGCTTGCGGCGAACGCTTTAGCAGGATTTTTGAATCGCCCCGCAAGTAGTTCAGTAACTCGGCGATGGCCGCGATTATAGGGAACATGCTCGCACTGCTGCGCTGGCTGTCACGCCGCTCGCTGGGGTTTCTGCACGCTTTGGGATCCCTGATCGGGTGGCTGGGTTATCTCGGCTCGCCCACCTACCGGCGCCGCTTCGAGGCCAACGCCGCGCTCGCCGGGCTGTCGCGCGCGGACCGGCGCGCCGCGATCGCCGAGGCCGGTCGCATGGTGGCCGAGACGCCGAAGCTCTGGCTGCGGCCCGCAAGCGCACCGCTCGACCCGCAAGTGGCCTGGGTCGCCCCCGAGCGCATCGAGCGCGCGCTCGAGCTGAAGCAGGGCCTGGTCCTGCTGACGCCGCACCTGGGCGCGTTCGAGGTCATCGCGCAAGCCTACGCCGAGCGCTTCGGTGGGCGAGCGCCGATGACCGCGCTGTACCGCCCGGCCAAGAAGGCCTGGCTGCGCGAGCTGGAGGAGACGGCGCGCGCACGCCCCGGCCTGCTCACCGCGCCGGCGTCGCTGGCCGGCGTGCGCCAGATGATCCGCGCGCTGCGCCAGGGCCAGACAGTGGGCTTGCTGCCCGACCAGGTACCGCCCGAGGGCATGGGCGTGTGGGCGCCGTTCTTCGGCCGGCCGGCGTACACGATGACCCTGGCCGCGCGCCTGTCGCTGCAGACCGGCGCGCCGATGCTGCTGATGCTCGGCGAGCGCCTGCCGCGCGCGGCAGGCTGGCGTATCCACGTGATCGACATGCCGGAGCGGCTGCCGGCGGCGAGCGCCTTCGGTCGCGACGACGGTGCGCACCAGGCCGCCTGCGCGGCGGTGGTCAACCGTGCGATGGAGCACCTGATCCGGCGCTGCCCGCAGCAGTACCTTTGGGGCTATCACCGCTACAAGGGGCCGAAGGGTTCGGCATGAACCACCTCGGCGCCCGCTTCGCGATCGGTCTGTTGTGGCTGCTGCACTGGCTGCCGGTGCGCGTGCAATGGGCGCTCGGTGCCCTAATCGGCGCGCTGCTGCATGCGTTGGCTGGGCCGCGTCGGCGCATCGCGCGGCGCAACCTCGAGCTGTGCCTGCCCGAACTCGACGCGACCGCGCGCGAGGCCCTGGTGCGCGAGCATTTCCGCTGGCTCGGCCGCAGCCTGGTCGAGCGCGGGCTGCTCTGGTACGCGCCGCGCGAACGGCTCGAGCGGCTGCTGGAGGTCGAAGGCGACGTCGGCCTGGCCGCACGCACCGAGGGCGCGGTGATGTGGCTGGTGCCGCACTTCCTGGCGCTGGAGATCGCCGGGCTCGCGGTGCTGCTGCGCCAGCCGCGCCCGGCCTGCGACATCTACCAGCGCCAGAGCAATGCGGTGTTCGACGCGGCGATCACGCGCGGGCGGCACCGCTTCGGCGACTCGGTGCTGATTGCGCGCAAGGAGGGCGTCAAGCCGCTGCTGCGCGCGGTGCGCGACGAGGGGCGTGCCTTCTTCAACATGCCCGACATGGACTTCGGGCGCAAGGAGTCGACTTTCGTGCCCTTCTTTGGCGTGCCCGCGGCCACGCTGCTGGCACCCTCGCGCCTCGCGCGCCTGCTGAAGATGACGGTGCAGCCGGTGGTGGCCGAGATGAAGGAGGGCGGCGGCTGGCGTGTGCGCTTCCTGCCGGCCTGGACCGATTGGCCGACCGACGACCCGGTGGCCGACGCGGCGCGCATGAACGCCTGGATCGAGTCCGCGGTGCGCCGCCTGCCGGCGCAGTACCTGTGGGTGCACAAGCGCTTCAAGACGCGGCCGCCTGGCGAACAGGGCCTCTACGGCCCGCGCGGATAATCGCCCCGATGCGACTGCCCTTCACCAAGATGCACGGCGCGGGCAACGACTTCGTCGTGCTCGACGCGACGCGCGCACCGCTCGATCTGAGTGCGCAGCAGGTGCAGCGCCTGGGCGACCGCCGCTTCGGTGTCGGTGCCGACCAGGTGCTGGTGGTCGAGCGCAGCGACACGCCGGGCGTGGATTTTCGCTACCGCATCTTCAACGGCTTTTCGGGCGACGAGGTGGAGCATTGCGGCAACGGCGCGCGTTGCTTCGTGCGCTACGTGCGCGACAAGGGCCTGACCGACAAGTCGGTGGTGCGCGTCGAAACGGTCAACAACCTGCTCGAACTGCGCGCCCAGCCCGACGGGCGGGTGACGGTGGACATGAACGCACCGCTGTTCGAGCATGCGCGCCTGCCTTTCGACGCCACGGGCCTGGTGCCGCGCGAGGTGAACGGCTTCGCGCTCTGGCCCCTGGAGGTCGAAGGGCGCACGGTCGAGGTTGCGGTGCTGTCGATGGGCAACCCTCATGCGGTGCTGCGCGTCGACGACGTGCGCAGCGCGCCGGTGGCGGCGCTCGGGCCGGCGATCGAGGGCCATGCGCGCTTCGCGCGCCGCGTCAACGCGGGCTTCATGCAGCTGATGTCGCGCTCCGAGATCGCGCTGCGCGTCTACGAGCGCGACGCGGGCGAAACCCTGGCTTGCGGCACCGGCGCCTGCGCCGCGGTGGTGGCGGGCATCCGGCTGGGATGGCTCGACGCCAGGGTCGAGGTGCATACGCGCGGCGGCGACCTGACGATCGAGTGGGTCGCCGGGCCCGAGCTCGGCGGCCATGTGTTGATGACCGGCCCGGCCGAGACCGTCTACGAAGGGGAGATCGAACTGTGACTGTGCAGGTACCGCAAGGCATCACCGAGGCCGACATCGCCGATTACCTCGTCCACACGCCGGCCTTCTTCGAGCGCCACGCCGAACTGCTGGCGACGATCCAGCTCACCAGCCCGCATGGCCAGCGCGCCGTGTCGCTGCAGGAGCGGCAGATGGAGATGCTTCGCGAGCGCATCCGCGGCCTCGAGAAGAAGATTGTCGAGATGATCCGCAACGGCCAGGACAACGTGGCCATCGCCGAGCGCCTGCACCGCTGGACGCGCGCGCTGATGCTGACGGCCGACGCGGCCGAACTGCCGGCGGCGCTGTTGCGCGAACTGAAGCTGCAGTTCCTGGTGCCGCAGGCCGGCCTGCGCCTGTGGGGCGTCGACGCGGCCCATGCCGGCACCGCCTTCGCCAGCGGCGTCAGCGACGACGCCAAGGCCTTCGCGACCAGCCTGACGCAGCCCTATTGCGGCGCCAACAACGGCTTCGAGGCCGTGCGCTGGCTGGCCGACGATGGCGGCGACCCGAACGTCATTGCCTCGCTCGCGCTGGTGCCGTTGCGCCGCGCCAGCACCGAGCCGCCGTTCGGCCTGCTCGTGCTCGGCTCGCCCGACCCCACGCGCTACAGCGCGGACATGGCCACCGACTTCCTCGCGCGCCTGGGCGAAGTGGCCGGCGCCGCGCTGGTGCGCCTGTTGCCGCCGCGGTGAGCGCCTTCGCCGATCTGCCCGAGGCGCTGCAGCGCTACCTGCAGCATCTGGAGGTCGAGCGGCGCCTGGCGGCGCGCACGCGCGAGAACTACGGCTTTGCGCTGCGCCGGCTGGTGGCCAGCGCATTGGCCCAGGGCGTGGCGCTCGAGGCGGCGCAGACCCACCATGTGCGCAGCTGGGCGGCGCAGGCGCACCGCAGCGGCCTCGCGCCGCGCAGCCTGGCGCTGCTGCTCGCGGCGTGGCGCGGCCTCTACCGCTGGTGGGGTGAGCAGGGCGTGGTGGCGAGCAACCCCGTGACCGGCGTGCGGGCGCCGAAGTCGGCCAAGCCACTGCCCAAGGCGCTGTCGGTGGACCATGCGGTGGCGCTGGCTGACTTCCACGCCGACGACGGCGATGTGCGCCTGGCCGCACGCGACCGCGCGATCGTCGAACTCTTGTACGGCTCGGGCCTGCGCCTGGGCGAGCTGATCGGCCTGGACCGGCGCGCCGGCCGCGACGGCGCGGGCTGGATCGACGCCGCCGACGCCACGGCCTATGTGCTCGGCAAGGGCAGCAAGCGGCGCAGCGTGCCGGTGGGCCGTGCGGCGCTCGCCGCGCTCGCCGCCTGCCTGGCGGTGCGC
>JALHQP010000140.1 GCA_022841885.1 Aquincola sp.
GGTGCAGGCCGCCGAAGCCCAGGCGTCGGCCGCGGAGGCCCAGGCGTCGGCCGCACGCCTGGCCGCCGCCACCGCCGAAGCCGCGGCCTCGGCAGCGCAGCAGCGCCTGAAGGACGTGGAAGCCGAAATGGCGCGTCTGCGCGCCGAAGCCCAGGCGCAGACCGACGCGCTGGTGCAGTTGCGCCAGCAGATTGCGCAGGACCAGGCACAGCGGCAGCAGCAGTCGAGCTGGGTCAACCCGCTGCTGCTGATGGCGACCGTGGTGATGGCGGTGCTGGCGCTGTGGATCGCGCTGCGATCGCGCCGCCAGGAGCCGCTGCCCCCGCAGCGCGACGTCTGGTGGGACAAGGCGGGCGTGTCTGAACCGCCGGCGCTGGACCCCGACGAGGACTCGACCTACCGGCCCTCGAGCTTCAAGTCGTCGGCACGCGTGCCGCTCAGGATGCCCTCGGCCCCGGCACCGCTAGGTGCGCGCGACGGGCCACCGACGAACATTGGCCTCGACTCGCTGATTGCGCCGCCGACGGTGGCTGCGCCGATGGCCGTGACGATCCCGCCGATGCCGCCGCGCAGCGACGAGAGCAGTCGCGCCGTCAGCGTCGACGAGCAGATCGACCTCGAACAGCAGGCCGACTTCTTCATCGCGCTCGGCCACGACGAATCGGCGGTCGATCTGCTGATGGCGCACCTGCGCGGCACGGGCGGTGGCACGCCGCTGCCGTTCCTGAAGCTGCTCGAGATCCACCGCCGGCGCGGCGACCGCGAGGCCTACGAGCGCACGCGCGTGCGCTTCAACCAGCGCTTCAACAGCGTGGCGCCGGAGTGGAACAGTGTGCCGGGGGCGGGCCGCTCGCTCGAGGACTATCCGCTCGTCGTCGGGCGCATCCAGCATGCCTGGCCGCGTCCGCTCGATGCGATGGCCGAGCTGGAGGCGCTGCTGTTCCGCCGCGGCGCCGGCGCCGAGCTGTTCGACCTGCCGGCCTACCAGGAAGTGCTGTTCCTGTACCAGCTGGCGCGCGACCTGCACCAGGCCGACCAGCCCGAAGAGGCCGACAACGTCGACGTGCTGCTGCCCATCGGTGCGGCGGCGGCACCGGCTGCGCAAGGCACGATCGTGCTGCGGCCCGAGTTCAACCACGGCGAGGCGTTGTCGCTCGACCTCGACCTGACGACCAAGACCGGCTCGATCGACAGCGCGCCGTCGTCGGGCGTGGAGTTGGACCTGGGCGGTGGCGAGCGCGACGACAAACCGGCCGCCGAAGGCGGCGACCTCTGGTCCGGGGACCCGGACGAGAGCCGCCGCAAATAGCGCGGGTCAGAGCCTCGCGAGCCGGTCCAGCGCGAGGCGCAGCGTCTCGTCGCGTTTGGCAAAACACAGGCGTGCGATGCGCTGGTTGCGGCCGTCCTCGTAGAACGCCGAGAGCGGAATCGCCGCCACGCCGATCTCGGTGGTGAGCCAGCGGCAGAAGTCCTCCTCGCCGAGCGCGCTGACCGCCGAATAGTCGACGCACTGGAAGTAGCTGCCCTCGCTGGGCAGCAGGCGCAGTCGCGTGCCGGCCAAGCCGGCGCGAAACAGGTCGCGCTTGGCCTGGTAGAACGCCGGCAAGCCCAGGTACGGCGCCGGGTCGGCCAGGTAGGCGGCCAGCGCGTGCTGCATCGGCGTGTTGACCGTGAACACGTTGAACTGGTGCACCTTGCGGAATTCGGCTGTCAGTGCCGCCGGCGCCGCCACCGTGCCGACCTTCCAGCCGGTGACGTGGAAGGTCTTGCCGAAGCTGGAGACGACGAAGCCGCGCGCCGCCAGCACCGGGTGCGACGAGGCGCTGGCGTGCACTTCGCCGTCGTAGACCATGTGCTCGTAGACCTCGTCGCTGATCAGCAGCGTATCGGTGGGCTCGAGCAGGCGCGCCAGGCGGTCCATCTCCTCGCGGCGCCAGGTGGTCGCGCTCGGGTTGTGCGGCGTGTTGACGATGATCGCGCGCGTGCGCGGGTTCAGCGCGGCGGCGATCGCGTCGAAGTCGGGGCGGAAGGTGCCGGGCGTCAACGCGACGCGCACGACCCGCCCACCCGCCAGTTCGATGTTGGGCACGTAGCTGTCGTAGCAGGGTTCGAGCACGATCACCTCGTCGCCCGGGTGCACGACGGCGAGGATGGCGGTGAGGATGGCTTGCGTGGCCCCGGCGGTGATCGTGATCTCGCTGGCCGCGTCGTAGCGGCGGCCGTACAGCGCTTCGATCTTGGCCGACACCGCCTCTTGCAACGCGGGCACGCCGGTCATCGGCGGGTACTGGTTGTGGCCGGCACGCATGGCGGCATCCACCGCGTCGAGCAGCTTCGGGTCGCAGCCGAAGTCGGGGAAGCCCTGGCCGAGGTTGACGGCGCCATGCTGCTGGGCCAGCGCCGACATGACGGTGAAGATGGTGGTGCCGACGGCGGGCAGTCGGGTCTGCAAGGCGGGGGTGCGGACGTTCATGGCAAGCGTCTAGAGAGAAGGATCGTCACTGGACTCGGCGTGGCCGGTCAGGGCCTTGGTGATCAGCGCGCGCGTCAGGCGTTCGGACAGCAGTTCGGCGAAGGTGTAGACGAAGCTGCGCAGGTAGGCGCCGCGCTTGAACGCGACGCGCGACACGTTGTCGCCGAACAGGTGGCCGAGCGGGCGCGACACGAGGTCGCCGCCGGCGGGTTCGTCGCGCGTGGCCATCTCGGCGACGATGCCTACGCCGAGGCCCGAGCGCACGTAGGTCTTGATCACGTCCGAGTCGATCGCCTCGAGCACGATGTCGGGCTTGAGGTGCGCGCGCGCGAAGGCGGCGTCGATGCGCGTGCGGCCGGTGAACGAGGGGTGGTAGGTGACCAGGGGCGCGGCGCCCAGCTGCTCGATCGTGGGCCGCTCCACCGTGGCCAGCGGATGGCCCGCGGGCACCACCATCGAATGCTGCCAGCTGTAGCAGGGCAGGGTGATCAGCTCCTCGTAGTCGGCGAGCTTCTCGGTGGCCAGGCCGATGTCGGCCTTCTCCTCGATCAGCAGGCGCGCCACCTGGTCGGGCGAGCCCTGGTGCAGCGTCACCGCGACCTTCGGGAAGCGGCGCCGCAGCAGCGTCACCGGCTCGGGCAGTACGTAGCGCGCCTGCGTGTGCGTGGTGGCGATCGACAGACGGCCGGCGTCCTGCTTGCTGAACTCCTCGCCGATGCGCTTGAGGTTGCCGACTTCGCGCAGGATGACCTCGATCGACTTCAGCACCTGCTCGCCCGGTTCGGTGACGCGGCGCAGGCGCTTGCCGTGGCGCGCGAAGATGTCGATGCCCAGTTCCTCCTCGAGTTCGAGGATCGCCTTGCTGACACCCGGCTGCGAGGTGTAGAGCGCCTTCGCGGTCTCGGTCAGGTTCAGGCCGCGGCGCACCGCTTCCTGGACGAATCGGAACTGGTGCAGGTTCATCGTGAGGACAGGGACAGGGCATGCTCGGCCATCGCCGCGATCAGCGCCGGCGCCTCGCCGGCCGCCGCGTGCAGCGTGGCGACGATCTGCGGGTGGCGGGTTTGGATGGCCTCGACCAGAGGTGGCAGGTCGCGCCGCAGATGGCCGCCGGTGCCGAGGAACAGCGGCAGGACGTCGATACGCGTGCAACCCTCGGCCACCAGTTCGTCGGCGGCGGTCGCCAGGTCAGGCTGCATCAACTCGAGATAGGCCAGACGCACCGGCAGCGCGGGCGATCGCGCCTGAATCGCCTCGCGGATCGTCTCGAACGGCTCGGCCCAGCGCGGGTCACGCGAGCCGTGGGCGAAGAGGATCAGTCCGTTGTTCATCGGTAGCGGACCAGCCAGGTGAAGGCCGCCATCGACAGCAGCAGGTATAGCAGGCTCGGCGCCGCCGCCACCACCCAAGGCGTCCAGTCGCGCAGCACGCCCAGGTGGCCGGCCACGTTGTTGAGCAGCACGAAGCTGATGCCCAGCATGATGCCGCCGAAGACCTTGAAGCTGACGCTGCCGCGCCGTGCCTGCAGGTAGGCAAAGGGCAGCGCCAGCGCCACCATCACCAGGCAGGCCAAGGGGTAGAGCGCCTTCTTCCAGAATTGGATCGAGTGGCGCTGCGCAGCCTGTTCCTGCGCTGCGAGGTGGCGGCTGTAGCGCCACAGTTCGAGCGTGGACATCGTCGACACCGGCAGCACCGCGGCGGCCACCACGCCCGCGTCCAGCCCGCTCGGCCAACGGATCTGCGCGACCTGGCGCTCGCGCACCGGCGCCTCCCCAGCGCTGGCCTGCGCCGGCCACTCGGTGACCTGGGCTTCGTCGAGCAGCCAGAAGCCGTCGCCGACGCGCGCGCTGCGCGCCGACACGCGCGCGACGAGGCGGCTGTCGGTGTCGACCTCGAACATGCGCACGTCCTGCAGCACGCCGTCGGGTGTGGTGCGGCGCACGTTGACCGACACGCTGACCTCGCTGCCGTCCTCGCGGGTGCGGCGGTCCTTCAGCCAGGCGCCGGTGCGGCCGAGGTTGCGTCCGCCCTGCAGGCCGGCCTTCAGGGCGACGGCCTCGCGCTCGCTCCACGGCGCGACGTAGTCGCCGACGACGAAGTTCAGCCCCGCGAAGCCCACCGCCAGTAGCGTCAGCAGGCCCAGCGCGCGCCCGGGGCCGAGCCCGCCGGTGCGCAGGATCGTGAACTCGGAGCTCTGCGCCATGCGTGCCAGCGCGAAGATCGTGCCGATCAACACCGTGATCGGGAACAGCTCGTAGAAGTGTCCGGGCGCTTCGAGCAGCGACGACAGCAGCGCATGGGCGACGGTGTAGCCGCCTTTGCCCACCTCCTCGAGGTCGTCGACGAAGTCGATGAAGAAGAACAGCGACAGGAAGGCGAGCGTGACGAAGCCCACCGCGCCGGCGATGTCGCGGTACAGCAGGCGCCGCACCGTCTTCATGCGGTCGCCGCCCGGCGCCGCCGCGCGAGCCAGCGCGTCACCTGCGCATGGTCGCGCCACCAGACCAACGCCAGGGCGCAGGCCAGCGCGCCGCCATGCAGCAGCATCAGCGCGCCGCCCAGGCCGAGCTTGCCCCCGGCCACCCAGGCCTGGCTCAGGTTGATCAGGTTGAAGTAGACGACGAAGCCCAGCAGTGCGAGCAGCAGGTTCCAGTTGCTGGCGCGGCGCGGGTTGGTGGCCGCGAGGCCGACGCCGATCAGCACCAGGTTGCCGGCACCGAACAGCATGCCCAGGCGCCACGCGATCTCGCCCTGGTGGCGCGGTGTCGGGTCACGCAGCAACTCCGCTGTCGGCATCGCCCTGGGGGGCTGCGAGGTGGCCTTCTTCAGCGCGCGTTCGCCGGCCAGCACCCGATAGGTGTCGAAGTTGGACAGCAGCTTGTCGCCGTCCGCGCTGTCGAGTTCGTTGCGCTGGCCGCGCTCGAGCACCAGCCAGCGCTCGCCGTTGACCTGCTCGAGATGGCCGCCGCGCGCCGAGGTGACCGATTCGCGCGTGCCGTCGTTGGACAGGATGAACACGTTGCGCGCGTTGAGCGACTCCGGGCTCTCGCGTTCGACGAAGAACACGCGCTTGCCGTCGCGCGAGGTCTGGAACACGCCGGGTGCGACGCGCGACAGGTCCGAGCGTTGCTCGTAGCGGTCGCGCAGGTCGGCGCTCTGGCGGTTGCCCCAGGGCCAGACGAAGAGCACCAGCAGCGCCACCACCAGCAGCACCGGCCATCCAGTGCGCAGCACCGGGCGAACGAAGCGCGCCAGCGGCACCCCACTGGCAAACCAGATCGCCATCTCGCTGTCGCGGTACATCCGCCCCAGGCAGACCACCACGGCGATGAACAGCGACAAAGTCAGCATCGTCGGCAAGTGGCCGAGTGCGGTGTAGCCGAGCAGCAGCACCACGTCCTGCGGCGCCACGACGCCGCCCGCGGCCTGCCCGAGCGTACGGATCAACATCATCGTCAGCACGATGGTGAGGATGACGACGAGGGTGCCGCCGAAGGTGCGCGACAGGTCCTTGCGCAGCGTGGTATCGAATAACATCGACAGTTCAAGTAACTTGCTTTCATTATGGACTTTCAATACCAAGCCACGCCCGCGCAAGGGCTCGCCTCTTTGCCCGCCGATGCGCTGCTCGTGGTGGTGTCCGGCAAGGCCGTGCCCGCCGCGCTCGAGAAGCCGCTCGCCAGCCTGCTGGCCGATGCGGTGGCGCAGGGTGACTTCGAGTTCAAGGCCAACCGCGTGCTCTACGTGCACCGCCCGGCCGGCGTGAAGAGCGCGCGCCTGGCCTTCGTGGCGGCGCCGGACGGCTCGGCCAAGGCCTTCAAGTCCGCGGTGGCGGCGGGCCTGGGTGCGCTCAAGGCGCTGGGCGTGGCCTACCTCGCCGTGGCGCGCGTCGGTGACGAGGCAGTCGGCGATGCACATGCCGAGGCCCTGGTCACGGCGGTCAGCGATGCGGTCTACGTCTACCGTCACACCAAGCCCAGCGCGCCGGCCGCACCGCGCTTGGCCGGCGTGGCGCTGATCGCTGGCCGCAAGGAAGGCACGGCCGTGATGCGCGGCCTGAAACGCGGCCAGGCGCTCGCGGCCGGCGTGGCGCTGGCGCGCGAATGTGCCAACCGGCCCGGCAACCATGCCACGCCGAGCCATTTGGCCTCCGAAGCCAAGAAGCTGGGCAAGCAGTTCGGCTTCGAGGTCGACGTCCACGACCGCAAGGACATCGACAAGCTCGGCATGGGCAGCTTCCTGGCCGTGGCCCAGGGTTCGGACGAACCGCCGCGCTTCATCGTCATGCGCTACCAGGGCGCGGCCAAGACCAAGGCGCCCGTGGTGCTGGTGGGCAAGGGCATCACCTTCGACTCGGGCGGCATTTCGCTCAAGCCGGGGGCCGAGATGGACGAGATGAAGTTCGACATGGGCGGCGCCGCCAGCGTGCTCGGCACGATGCGCGCGATCGGCGAACTCAAGCCCAAGGTCAACGTGATCGGCCTGATCGCCGCCTGCGAGAACATGCCCAGCGGGCGCGCGGTCAAGCCCGGCGACGTGGTCAAGAGCCTGTCCGGTCAGACGATCGAGATCCTGAACACCGACGCCGAGGGCCGCCTGATCCTGTGCGACGCGTTGACCTATGCCGAGCGCTTCGAGCCCGCGGCGGTGGTCGACATCGCGACGCTGACCGGCGCCTGCGTGGTGGCGCTGGGCCACCACCACTCCGGCCTGTTCTCGGCCGACGAGAAGCTGGCGACGGACTTGCTGGCTGCGAGCCGCGATGCGCTCGACCCGGCCTGGCGCATGCCGCTGGACGAGGAGTACGACGAAGGCCTGAAGAGCAACTTCGCCGACATGGCCAACATTGCCGGCCGTGCCGGCGGCGCGATCACGGCGGCCATGTTCCTCAAGCGTTTCACCGCCAAGTTCCCGTGGGCGCACCTGGACATCGCGGGCACCGCCTGGAAGAGCGGTGCCGCCAAGGGCGCCACCGGGCGTCCGGTGCCGCTGCTGACACACTTCGTGCTGTCCCGGGCCGGCTGACCTGGCGAGACGGGCGCGTGGTGTAGAAGGGCGCAGTGAAGGTCGAGTTCCACTCCGGCGTACCCGACAAGCTGGACCACACCTGCCGCTTGCTGCGCAAGGCGCAGGCCACCGGTGCCAAGGTGGTGGTTGCTGGCGAGCCGGGTCTGCTCGATCGGCTCGATGTCACGCTGTGGACCTTCGACGCGCTGTCCTTCGTGCCGCATGTGCGCGTGCGCGCCGCGGGCAGTGCACCGCCTGCGGCGGCGCGCACGCCGATCTGGCTGGCTGATGTGCCCGCCGCGAGCGCGCCGACCGACGTGCTCGTCAACCTCGGCACGAAGATGGTGCCGGGCTGGCAGCAGTTCGCGCGTGTGATCGAGGTAGTCGGCACCGACGATGCCGACAGCCAGCCGGCGCGGCAGCGCTGGCGCACCTATGGCGAGCAGCCGGGTGTCGAGCTGGTGCACCACGCACGTAGGGCGGCGCCGTGACGACGCCGCGCCGCGCGCTGCCGACGCTGACCGAGGTGATCGCGGTCGCGGCCGACGCGATCGCGCCCACCGAATCGCTGCCGCTGGCGCCCGAGTCGGTGCCGCTGGAGGCTGCGCCGACGTTGCCCGCGCAGCCGACGGGCGCCG
>JALHQP010000141.1 GCA_022841885.1 Aquincola sp.
GCTGCAGCAAGGCCCGCAGGCCCGCGCGTTCGAGCGGACGCGGGTTGGCGTACTGATTCTGCACCGCCAGATCGGCGGCGCGGTCCAGGCCATCGGCGGACATGCCCAGCGCGGCGAGTGAGGTGGGGGCGCCGAGCCGGCGCGCGAGCTCGTGCACGCCGCGCGCCGCATCCGTCACGCCGAGCGCTCGCGCCACGCGCGCCATCGCCTCGGGCGCGGCCGACGCGTTGTAGGCCAGCGCATGCGGCAGCACCACGGTGTGCACATCGGCATGCGGCAGGTTGAAGCTGCCGCCCAGCGTGTGGCACAACTTGTGGTGCAGGCCCATCGTGATGGCGCCCAGCACCGTGCCGCACAGCCACGCGCCGTAGAGGGCGTCGCTGCGCGCGTCGAGGTCGCGCGGGTCGCGCTGCAACGGCGGCAGCGCCGCCGCGCTGGCGCGGATGCCTTCCTCGGCCATCAGCGCGATCACCGGGTTCACGTCCGGCGCGTACAGGCCCTCGGCCGCATGCGCGATCGCGTTGAACACGCTCGTCACGGTCATGGCGAGGGGCAGCGTCAACGTGAGCTCCGGGTCGTAGATCACGCTCTTCGGCCGCACGCGCTCGTTGCGCCCGGTTGTCTTCAGCCCGCCTTCGGTCAGGCCGTAGATCGGCGTCATCTCGCTGCCGGCGTAGGTGGTGGGCACGGCCACGATCGGCAGCCCCGATTCCAGCGCGATCGCCTTGCCCAGGCCCGTGGTGGAGCCGCCGCCGATCGCCACCGCGCAGTCGGCGCCCAGGCGCACGGCTGCCGCACGCGCTTCGCGCGCCGATTCGATGGGCACATGCATGGCGGCGCGGTCGAAGATGCCCGCCGCGCGCTCGCCCAACAGCACCGCCACGCGTTCGGCGCCCGCGCGCTGCTCCGGAGTGCACAGCACCAGCGCGCGCGTCGCGCCCAGCAGCGCCACCTCGTCGGGCAGGCGCGCCAGCGTGCCGGGGCCGAAGATCACGCGCGTGGCCGGGGCCTGGTAGACGAAAGCTTTCATCGGGGCGGCGATTGCAGCAAAGCGGCGGCAGGGTGGGCAAGCGTGGCGGCGGAACAGTGTTTTCCGCCGCCACGCGCGCCGGCGCGGGGCTGCCCCATTGTCAGCTGCGCCGACGGGCGCTGGAATCCGCCTACACACCGAGGACGACGGCCATGCTCTTCCCCACCACCATCGTCGGCAGCTTCCCGCAACCCGACTGGCTGATCGACCGCGAGAAGCTGGCCGGCCGTTTCCCGCCGCGCGTGCGCGCCAAGGAGCTGTGGCGCGTGGCCGAGCCGTATCTCCAACAGGCCTGGGAGGATGCGACGCTGCTGGCCATCCGCGCGCAGGAGGACGCCGGGCTGGACATCGTCACCGACGGCGAGATCCGGCGCGAGAGCTACAGCAACCGCTTCGCCACCGCCCTCGAGGGCGTGGACCTGGACAACCCTGGCAGCGCGCTCGACCGCTCGGGCCACCCCAACCCCGTGCCGCGCATCGTCGGCCCGATCCGCCGCAAACACGCGGTGGAGGTCGAGGACCTGAAGTTCCTCAAGGCGAACACCACGCGCAAGGTCAAGATCACCGTGCCCGGCCCGTTCACGATGAGCTGCCAGGCCCAGAACGACCATTACAAGGACGTGGCCGACGCGGCGATGGACTACGCGGCGGCCGTCAACGCCGAGATCCGCGACCTGTTCGCCGCCGGCGCCGACATCGTGCAGATCGACGAGCCCTACATGCAGGCGCGGCCCGAAAAGGCGCGCCAGTACGGGCTGCAGGCGCTCAACCGCGCGCTCGACGGCATCACCGGCACGACCGCGGTGCACATCTGCTTCGGCTACGCGGCCATCATCCACGAGCGGCCGAGCGGCTACAGCTTCCTGCCCGAGTTGCGCGGCTGCTCGTGCCGCCAGGTCTCGATCGAAACCGCTCAATCCAAGCTCGACTGCAAGGTGCTGGCCGAGCTCGACGACAAGCAGATCATGGTCGGCTGCATCGACCTGTCGGACATGAACGTCGAGACGCCCGAGCAGGTGGTCGCGCGCATCCAGCGCGCGCTGCCCTACGTGGCCAAGGAGCGCGTGATCCTGGCGCCCGACTGCGGCATGAAGTACCTGCCGCGCGAAGTGGCGGTGGGCAAGCTGCGTGCGATGGTGGCGGCGGCGAAGATCCTGCGCGCCGAGTTCGCTACCTGAGAGCATCTCGCAAGAAGGCTGCGACCTCCTGACGGACGACGGCGGCGCAGGCACACTGCGGCGAATGACCGCCGTGCTCGTCACCATGCCGCACAGCCACTACGCCGAGAAGGCGCGCTGGGCGCTCGACTGGCTGGCCATGCCCTACCGCGAGGAGCCGCATGTGCCGCTGCTGCACCGCCTCACGACGAAGCGCCATGGTGGTGGCAGCGTGCCGGTGCTGTTGCACGGCGGCCGCTGCCTCGTGGACTCCACCGACATCCTGGTGCATGCCGACGCGCAGTGCGGCGGCGACCGGCTGTACCCGGCCGATCCGTCATTGCGGCGCGACGTGGACGCGCTGGAGGAGCGCTTCGACACCGTGCTCGGCGTGCACACGCGGCGCTGGGCCTACGCGCAGCTGCTGCCCGACCGGCGCCGCCTGCGCGCGATGATGTTGCGCGGCGTGCCGCGGCTCGAGGCGCTGCTGCTGCCGCTGATGATGCCGCTGGTGGTGCCCGCCGTGCGTGCGGCCTTTCGCATCACGCCGGAGAGCACCGAGCGCTCGCGCCAACGCGTGCGCGCCGAGTTCGACGCATTGGACGCGCTGCTGGCCGACGGCCGGCGCTTCCTGGTCGGCGCGCGCTTCAGCGCCGCCGACCTGACCTTTGCCGCACTCGCCTCGCCGGCGCTGCTGCCGCCGCAGTGCGGCGCGCCCTACCCGGGCCTGGACGAGGTGCCGGCGGCCATGCGCGACGAGGCGCTGCACCTGCGCGGCACGGCTGCCGGGCGCTTCGCGTTGCGCCTGTATGCCGAACAGCGCTTGAACAGGCCCTAGGTACCCGAGCGCCGGTACAGCAGCAGCGAGCCCGACAGCGCCAGCAGCGCCGCGCCGCAGCAGCGGTCGAGCCACTGCAGCACACGCCGGTGCAGCAGGCGCAGTGCATGCGCGCCCAGCGCGGCGTAGGCGCACATCACCGCGAAGTCGATGGCGCAGAACAGCGTGCCGATCGCCAGGTACTGCGCCAGCTGTGGCGCGGCCGGGTCGATGAACTGCGGCAGCAGTGCGCCGCAGAACAGATACCCCTTGGGGTTGGTCACGGCCACCAGGAAGCTGCGCATGAACACGGTGCGCGGCGTGTGCTGGGCGGCTGCGGCCACCGCCTCGTCGGCCGGCAAGTGCAGCGCGCCGCCGGACGAGCGCAGCAGGCGCCAGCCCAGCCAGGCGAGGTAGGCGGCGCCCACCCACTTGACCACCGAGAACCAGAATTCGCTCGCGGCCAGCAGCGCGCCCAGGCCCATCGCCACCGCGGCCACCAGCACGATGTCCGACGCCACCGCGCCCAGCATGCCGGGCAGCGAGCGCTGGAAGCCCAGGCGCGTGCCGTTGGACAGCGCGAGCAACATCGTCGGGCCGGGCGTCACGATGGCCACCAGGGCCACCAGCGAGAAGGCGACGAGGGTAGAGGTTTGCATCAGGGCATTGTCGGGCCGGAGCAGGAGAACATTGCGCAGCCAGTTGAAACCCCGACGTCGAAATCCGGCCCTCCCGATCGTCGTGGGGGTGACGCCTTCGTCCGCAACCCGCCGAGGAACCGCCATGCCCCGAGCTGCCGCCCCGTCCACCCGCCTCGTCGTCCTGGTCGCCACGCGCAAGGGCGCGTGGCTGTTCCACGGCGACGCCAAGCGCAAGACCTTCACCGCCGACGGCCCGCACTTCCTGGGCCACAACATCAGCCATGTGAAACTGGATCCGCGCGACGGCCGCACGCTGCTGGCGGCGGCCAAGACCGGCCACCTCGGCCCCACGGTCTTCCGCTCCACCAACTTCGGCCGCACCTGGAAGGAGGCCAAGCAGCCGCCGGCCTTTGCCAAGCCGACCAACGGCCTGCCCGCGCGCTCGGTGGACCACACCTTCTGGCTCACCCCCGGCCACGCCAGCGAGCGCGACACCTGGTACGCCGGCACCTCGCCGCAGGGCCTGTTCCGCTCCGAGGACGGCGGCGTCACCTGGGCGCCGCTGCCCGCCGTCAACGACGATCCGCAGTTCCGCGAGTGGATGGGCTCTGCGCAGGACGGCACGCCCGACGGCCCCAAGCTGCACTCGATCACCGTCGACCCGCGCGACCCGGCGCACCTGCTGTTCGCCATGTCCGGCGGCGGCGTTCACGAGTCGCGCGACGCCGGCAAGAGCTGGAAGACGCTGATCCAGGGCCTGCAGGTGGTGGAGGGCATGGACCCCGCCACCGTCACGTTCCACGACCCGCACTGCGTGCGCCAATGCCCGAGCCAGCCCGACCGCCTGTACCAGCAGAACCACTGCGGCATCTACCGGCTCGACGGCTGGGGTGAAGCGGGCGGCGATACCTGGGACCGCATCGGCCGCAAGATGCCCAAGCGCGTGGGCGACGTCGGCTTCCCGATGGTGCTGCACCCGCGCGACGCCGACACCGCCTGGGTGTTCCCGATGGACGGCACCGACGTCTGGCCGCGCACCAGCCCCGACGGTCGCCCGGCCGCCTACGTCACGCGCAACGGCGGCCGCAGCTGGCAGCGGCTGGATGCGGGCCTGCCCGAGGGCCAGGCCTGGTGGACCGTCAAGCGCCAGGCGATGACCGCGGACGCGCTGCCCACCCCGGCCCTGTACCTGGGCACCACCAGCGGCGAGCTGTGGATCGGGCGCGACGAGGGCGCTCGCTGGGCTCCCATCGCGCGCCACCTGCCCGAGATCTATGCGGTGGAAGTGGCCGAGCGCGCGTAGACATGAAGGTGCTGATTCCCGGCGCGCTGCGCTCGTACACGCGCCACGCGCAGGTCGAGGCCGAGGGCGACACGCTCGACGCGCTGTTCACCGACCTCGACCGCCGCTACCCCGGGCTGCGCTTTCGCGTGGTGGACGAGCAGGGGCAGCTGCGGCCGAACATGCGCCTGTTCGTCAGCGGGCTGGGCGTGCGCGACATGCAGCACGCGCTGAAGCCGGATGACTTCATCGCCGTCGTCCTGGCCCTCAGCGGGGGCTGATCGCGACGGCCTTCACTTTTCAGGAGAACGACATGACGATGAGCAAGAACACCATCTGCCTCTGGTACGACGGCGACGCCGTCGACGCCGCGAGGTTCTACGCCGAAACCTTCCCCGACAGCTCGGTGGGCCGGATCCTGCGCGCGCCGGGCGACTACCCGGACGGCAAGCAGGGCAACGTGCTGACGGTCGAGTTCACCGTGGCCGGCATCCCCTGCATCGGCTTGAACGGCGGCCCGCACTTCAAGCACAACGAGTCGTTCTCGTTCCAGATCGCCACCGACGACCAGGCCGAGACCGACCGCCTGTGGAACGCGATCGTCGGCAACGGCGGCCAGGCCAGCGAGTGCGGCTGGTGCAAGGACCGCTGGGGCCTGTCGTGGCAGATCACGCCACGCGCCCTGATGGACGCGATCCATGACCCCGATGCCGCGGCGGCCAAGCGTGCGTTCGACGCGATGATGACCATGGGCAAGATCGACATCGCCAGGATCGAGGCGGCGCGCCGGGGCTGACGCGCCCGCAGCGTGAGAACGGGCCCTAGCGCGGGCTGATCGAATCGGCAGGCAGTTGCGAACCCCGCGCGTGCCGGCTCAGGTCCACGGCGAGCAGGTTCCACTTGAACCAGCGCCACCACAGCGCGCCGGCTCCGAAGAGGCCCACGAGCATGGCGCCGGCCACGAGCCACACCTTGTCGATGCCGCGCGCGGCCAGGAAGGTCAGGCTCACGTCGTCGACGACGACCAGCAGCACCAGCACGACCAGCAGCGAGAACGCAGTCCACAGCCCCGCGTCGAACAACGCGCCCTCGGCGCGGCTGCGCGCCACGGTGCGCCGCACGCGCGCCATGCGGCGCGGCCGCAGCAGTTCCGCCAGCGCGGCGGGCATGGTTTTCAGGTCCGACATGGGGCCGGATGATGTGGCCTGCAGGCGCGCCCGGTGCGTGAATCAGCCGCGCACTCGCGGCCGCTTTCTCTTGGTAACGGAGTAACGCGCCAATGCGCGCCGCCCTGCGGTCGATCAGCGGCCGCGGCGCCAGCCGTGGTGCCGGTACCCGTGGTGGACGCCGTAGCCGATCAGCGCGCCCAGCACCAGGCCGGTGCCGAACTGCGGGCCTGGCCCGTAGTACGCCGGACCCGGCGCCGGATACGTCTGGTACACCGGCTCAGGGTAACTTTGATAGACCGGCCGCTCCACATAGACCGGCCGCTCGACGTAGACGGGCCGCTCCACATAGACGGGCGGCTGACGCGACGACACGGGCGGCGGGGCGCTGCGCGCGCGAGGCGGCGGCGGGGCGTACTCCCGCGGTGCCTCGTCGCCCTCGGGGGCGGCCTGCACCTGGATCTGGACGTAGCGGCCCGGGTCGCGGCGCATCTGCGTCGTGTACTCCCGGCCGCCGTATTCGTAGACCACGCTGTACGAGCGGGTCCGGTCCTCGTAGTCGTGCTCGGTCGTGCAGCGGCGCGTGGACTGCACCTGGCTGGGCTGGCCGTCGGACTCGATCTGGTTGCCGACCGCCGCACCGCCCAGGAAACCGAGCGCCGTGGCGGCGGCCCGCCCGCTGCCGGCACCGATGGCATTGCCCATCGCGGCCCCGGCAATCGCGCCGACCAGCGCGCCGGCGCCGGAGGGCTGCCGCTGCACCGCCACCGGCTCGTCGTGGCAGACCCGGCGCGCCACCGCCACCTGCTCGACGATCGGCGTGACGGAGATGACCGTGCCGCGCTCGACCGAGGACGGCCCCGACGGTGCGCGCGGACTCGCCTCGGCAGGCCGGCTGCGCGACTGCGTTTGCGCCCAGCTCGGGCTGGCCAGGGCCACCGCGCTCAGCAGGGCCGTGGATGCAACGGCAAAGGTCTTCATGGCAGCTCCCATCGACGTGAGGTGGGAACCACGTCGGTTCCCGCGCCGATGCTACGCGCCGTACCGCGCCATGACGTAACACCCAGGTAAAGCTGGGCGGGGAGCGCAGCGCGTCAGCCCGCCGCCGTGCCGCACAGGCAGCCGGCGTCGCCGCCCTGGCAGCCGCAGGTGGAAGGGCAGGCGCAGGCCGCGCCGGCTTGCAGCAGCGCGCGCGGCGTGGCGTGCTGGCAGCCGCAGGTGCAGGCGCTGCCGAGGCAGCGGGCGCAGGTGCAGGAGGGGGTGGTGTCGAGTGAGTTCATGGAGGGCTCCGCAGTGAGGGGTGGGTGGCGAACCGAAGGGCTGGGTCCGTGCGCTGAATTCTGCGCAGCGCGCACCGGTGCGGATTGAATGAAAAGGCTGACCTGCGCTACACCGTGCCCACGCCCACCAGCATCTCGCACGGGCCGACGAAGCCGTCCTGGGTCTCGAACGCGGCCAGCGCGTCCTGCACGTCGCGCCACACCTGCGCGCGCTGGTGCTCGTCCAGCCCTGCCATCATCTGCTGCAGCGCGCCGAACGACTCGCGCTCGAAGCGCACGCACTCGGCCGCCGTCGGCAGCCGCACCGGCGACGGCACGCGCCGCACCGCAATGTCCTTCAGGCCCGCCTTGGCGAACGCGGCTTCCAGCACGCCGTCCGCGCCGAGCGAGAAGGGGCCGGGCTGGCCCGGCAGCGGCGCCGGCAGGCGCGCGCGCTCGCGGATGATCTTCACCGGGATCGAGAAGAAGGCGTTGCGCTCCGGCGTGGAGTACACGATGGCCGCCACGCGCCCGCCGGGCTTGAGCGCGTGCTTCATGCCGGCCAGCGCGCGCTGCTGGTCCGGAAAGTAGATCAGGCCCACGCGGCTGATCGCCACGTCGAACGACGCGGCCGGCAGGCTGGCGAGCGCCTCGCCGTCCACCTCGCGCGTGGCCACCACGTCGCCCAGGCCGGCCGCCTGCGCGTCGCGCTGCGCAAACGCCAGCAGCGCCGGCGCAATGTCGGTGGCGAGCAC
>JALHQP010000142.1 GCA_022841885.1 Aquincola sp.
GCGCGAGGCGGCGCGCCGTCATGGCCTGGCGCCGTCCACCGTGGTCGCGGCCTACGACCTGCTGCAGGCCCAGGGCCTGGCGGAAGCGCGGGCGCAACGCGGCTTCTTCGTGCGCGGCCATGGTGCGCCAACCCAGCCGCACCACGCCGCGCCGGCACGCCGGGCGCCACCGCCGCTCGACGCCGCCGCACTCGTGCGCAGCATGTTCGAGCACCAGGGCGACCGGGCCCTGTCACCCGGCATCGGTACCCTGCCCGCCGACTGGCTCGACCTGTCGCTGTTGCACAGCGCGCTGCGCCGCGCGATGGCCGAGGACGCGCGCGACCCGCGCAGCCTGCGCTATGGCGACCCGGCCGGCGACGCGCGCCTGCGCAATGCGCTGACGCACCGGCTCGCGACCCTGGGCATCGCCGCCGACGCCAGCCAGGTGGTGACCACCGCCGGCGCCACCGCAGCGCTCGACCTCGTGAGCCACCTTCTGCTCGCGCCTGGCGACAGCGTGCTGGTCGACGAGCCAGGCTGGCCGGTGGAGTTCGCGCGCCTGGCGCAGATGGGCGTCAAGTGCGTGCCGATCCCGCGGCTGGCCGACGGCCCCGACCGCGACGCGATGCGGCGCGCACTCGAGTCGCGCCGCGGCGCCGACAAGCCGCGCTGCTACATCACGGTGTCGGTGCTGCACAACCCGACCGGGGGCTCGATCACGCTGGCCGCGGCGCACGAGGTCCTCAAGCTCGCCGAGGCGCACGACCTGACGATCGTCGAGGACGACACCTACGCCTGGCTCGCCAGCCCGCAGGCGCCGCGCCTGGCCACGCTGGATCAGTTGCAGCGCACGGTCTATGTCAGCGGCTTCTCGAAAATTCTCGCGCCGGACTGGCGTGTCGGCTTCCTGGCCGCGTCGCCCGCTCTGGCCGAACGCGCCATCCGCCGCAAGCTGCTGACCACGCTGGCCGCGCCGGGCCTGACCGAGCGGGCGCTCGCGATCACGCTCGAACAGGGCGTGCTGCGCCGCCATGCCGAGCGTATGACGCAGCGCCTGGCCGCCGCGCGCACGCGCACCGCCCGCGTGGCGCAGGACGCAGGCTTCAGCTTCGCGACGCCACCGCAGGGCCTGTTCGGCTGGGTCGAATGCGGCGTCGACACCGACCGTCTGGCCACCCTGCTGCATGCCCAGGGTTGGCTGCTGGCGCCGGGCAGCCTGTTCCATGCACAGCCGAAGCCGAGCACGCTGATGCGCATCAACTTCGCGGCGGCGCAGGAAGCGCGGCTGTGGCGCGCACTGCGCGAGGCGCGCCAGCGCTCGCTGTCACGAATTGGGGCGGGCCTCCCCGCCGAGTCGGGGGCTGCGGCAGAGCGTATCAGCGCGTAACATCGGCCACCCCCCGGACCGCCGCCGCCGCGTGACCTTCGAATCCACCCTGCCCTTGGGCGAGCCCGAGCTGATGCGGGTCAGCGCCTTCGAGCGCTACCTGGACGAATTGCGGCGCGAGAGCGGAGACGACTCGCTGACCCGGCTGTCCTCGCTCAACCCCTCGCTGCTGCAGGACCTGCTGCGCTTCGAGCAGGACGGACGACGCACCGAGCTGCTGGAGGTCATCGCCGCCTGCGTGCGCCATTCGCGGCCGCTGGCGATCTACCTGCAGATGGGCCCGCGCGTGGTGCCGCTCACCGTGTTTCCGATCGAGCGCCTGGTGCATTGCCCGATGCCGATGCACGAGTTCCTGGCCCTGCGCCTGAGCGACATGGTGGTGCTGCGCGTCGAGCCCGCCATGCTGCGTGCGCCTGGTGACCCCGAGGAGGCGCTGGTCGGCGAGCCGCACCTGTACCAGCCGCTCGGCCCGGTGACCTGGGAGCTGGCGATGCGCGGCTCGCGCGAGCAGCTGCTGCCCGAGATCGCCGGCCCCGCGGCCTACCGCGTCGCGCTCGGCACCAACCTGCGCGACGTGGTGCTGACCGGCGTGGTGCAGGCCGCCGTGAACCGCATGCACCGCGAGAGCGCCAACCTGCGCGAGATGGCCGAGTGGCCCGGCCTGAACCGGGCGCGCGCGATGCGCCTGCTCAACGCGCTGTACCTGCAGGGCGGGCTGATCGTCAGCCGCACCCACCCGGTGGCCAGCAACGAGAGCTGGTTCGGCACGACGCGCCTCTGAGCAGCCCAGCGCGCCGAGGGTGCGCGCTCAGCGGTCCTTGCGCAACAAGCCGGTCGCGCCGGCGGTGGGGCCGTCGAGCGCGAACACGGTGTACACGCCACGCACCTGCAGGTTGGCGTCGGTACGCAGGAACAGCGGATTGCTCGAGGTCGCCGCGGTCACCTCGACGCGCGCGCTGCTGTTGCTGACAACGCTGGCCAGCGCAGAGGACGAGGCCGGCGCCACGTCGCTGGCGATGACCGCATCGTCGACCGTCAGCGTCAGCGGCCCTTGCGAAGCCGCACCGTGAACCAGCCGGATGCGCGTGAGCGCCTGAGTGGACGGGACCCGGTTGTCCTCCGACAGCACCGCCATCTGGGACGCCGCGGCGGTGCCCGTGACGAGCACCGTGTAGTCGCCGCCCGCCGCCAGCGTCGCGTTTTGCGAACTGGCCGCCGCGCCGTTGATGCTCAGCCCCAGCGTCCTGGTGCCGGCCGGCACCAGGACGTAGGGCGAGACGACCGGCGACACCAGCGCCGTCGAGTAGACCGTGTTGCCGCCCCAGGTGACGCCCACCGTAGTCTGGTTGGCAACGCCGGCGGCCACCCGCACGCGCGCGTTCGTGTTGCGCAACGCCGTCAGCGCGCCCTGCTGTTCGAGCAGGTACGCATTGATCAGCGTACCCCCCACGCCGGCCGTGAGGACCAGGGTGGCGTACCTGGTGGCGGCCACGGTGACGCTGGCCACGTCCAGACGCACGTCGTCCGGGTTGCCGCTGGTCGTCACGCGCAGGCGGTAGGTGCCTGCCGTCACGGCGGCATAGCCTGTGCCCGCGCCGCCGCCCGTGCCGGTGAACACCGGGGTGGACGAGGCCAGGTCGGCTGTGGCGCCGGTCAGGTAGACATCGAGCAAGCCGACGTCCTGCGTGGCACCGAACACGCGCACGCGGCCTTTGCCGTCAGTGATCTCCGAGGTGTTCGAGTTCTCCTCGAGCTTCCACATCTGCGGCGCGGTCGAGCGGCCCCAGGCGATGAGCGTGTACGACAGGCCGCCGCCAAAGCCCTGCGACGAGCCCAGCAGCGTGGTCGTCGAGCCTGCCGCGCGCAGCAGCAGCGTGACGGTGTTGGTCGGCTTGTCGTCGTAGGCGCTGACGGTGTCGACCGCGACCCCGGAGAACCACGCCGTCGTGTCCACGGCCACGTCGGCCGAAGGCACGTCGACCATCACGTTCAAAAGGCGCACGTTGGCAGTGCCGCCGCCGTTGCTGTCGTCGTCGTCCCCACCGCCGCCGCAGGCAGCCAGGGATAGCGTGGACAACGCCAGGGGCACGCCGAGCATGCGACGCCGCGTTACGGAAGTCATGGGCAGTCTCTCCAATGCGAAAAAGGGCCGCATTCTAGGAAGGCTTGCGAGTCGCGCAGCGCCGCTCCCGGAATACCCGGACGGCGCGCCACCCTAGCCGACACGCGACGCGAGCGCCTCCCAGCGCTCGAGCGCGCTCATCAGCTCGTCCTCGATCTGCGCCGAGCGCCGGTGCAGCGCCGTCGCGCGCTGCGGGTCGCTGACGTACAGCGCCGGGTCGGCCGTCAGTTCGGCGATCGACGTCTGCTCGGCTTCGAGCGCCTCGATGCGCGCCGGCAGGGCCTCGAGTTCGCGCTGCTCCTTGTAGCTGAGCTTGGACTTCGACGCCGCCGGTGGCGAGGCGGCCGGCACGGTCGCGGCCGTGGTCACCGGTGCACTGACTGCCGCGACGCGCGCGCGCTCGCGCTGCATCAGCCAGTCGGTGATGCCGCCCTCGTACTCGCGCCACAGGCCGGGCCGACCGCCGTAGGCCGGGTCGCCCTCCCAGGCCACGACGCTGGTGACCACGTTGTCGACGAAGCGCCGGTCGTGGCTGACCAGGAAGGCGGTGCCGGCGTAGTCGGCAAGCAGGGACTCGAGCAGTTCGAGCGTCTCGATGTCGAGGTCGTTGGTCGGCTCGTCGAGCACGATCACGTTGGCCGGCAGCGCGAACAATCGCGCCAGCAGCACGCGGTTGCGCTCGCCGCCCGACAGCGTGCGCACGGGCGAGTTGGCGCGCTCGGGCGAAAACAGGAAGTCGCCGAGGTAGCTCATCACGTGCTTGCGCTTGCCGCCGACTTCGACCCACTCGCTGCCGGGGCTGATGGTGTCGCCCAGCGTCGCATCGAGGTCCAGGCCCTCGCGCAGCTGGTCGAAGTAGGCTACCTGCAGGTTGCTGCCGCGGCGCACCGATCCGCTGGTGGGTTGCAGCTCGCCGAGGATCAGCTTGAGCAGCGTGGTCTTGCCCGCACCGTTGGGCCCGACCAGGCCGACCTTGTCGCCGCGCAGGAAGGTGGCGCTGAAGCGATCGATCAACGTGGCCCCATCGAAGCGCATCGACACGTCCTTCAGCTCCGCGACGATCTTGCCGCTCGGCAGGCCGGAATCGAGCTCGAGCCGCACCTGGCCGACGCGCTCGCGGCGCGACGCGCGCTCGGCACGCAGGCGCTCCAGGCGCCCGACACGGCCGACGCTGCGCGTGCGGCGCGCCTCGACGCCCTTGCGCACCCACACCTCTTCCTGCGCCAGCAGCTTGTCGGCGCGCGCATGGGCCAGCGCCTCGGCCTCCAGCTCGCGTGCCTTGCTGGCTTCGTAGGCGGTGTACGCGCCGGGGTAGGAGCGCAGCACGCCGCGGTCCAGTTCGACGATGCGCGTGGCCACCGCGTCGATGAACGCGCGGTCGTGCGAAATGAACACCAGCGCGCCGCGCCAGTCGGTCACCAAACCCTGCAGCCAGGCGATCGCGTCGAGGTCGAGGTGGTTGGTCGGCTCGTCGAGCAGCAGCACCTCGGGCCGCGCCACCAGCGCCTGCGCCAGCGCGACGCGTTTCTTGGTGCCGCCCGACAGCGCGCCGACCGCGGCCACGCCGTCGAGGTGCAGCGTGGCCAGCGTCTCCTGCACGCGCTGCTCCCAGGTCCAGCCGCCGAGGGCCTCGAGTCGCGTCTGCAGCGCGTCGAGGTCGTCGCCCGGCGCGTGGCGCTCGTAGCGTTCGCGCAGGCGCCGCGCCTCGGCCACGCCTTCGCCGACCACATCGAACACCGTGGCCGCCGGGTCGAAGGCCGGTTCCTGCGGCACGTAGAAGCGGCTGATGCCCTGCTGCAGCTGCAGCGTCCCATCGTCGACCTTCTCGAGCCCGGCCAGGATCTTCAGCAGCGACGACTTGCCCGCGCCATTGCGCCCGATCAGCGCGACGCGCTCGCCGGCGTCGAGCGCGAACGCCGTGCCATCGAGCAGCGGCACGTGGCCGTAGGCGAGGTGGGCATCGAGCAGGGTCAGCAGGGCCATCGCTGCATTGTCGCCGCCACCCTGTCAAGCCCCCAGCTTGAACGCAGCGGTTGCGCGAGTCACACCGCGTGCAAGCCCGAAGGCGGCATACCCCGTCGATAGAATCGATCGCAACCCTTTGCCACGTTTCGCATGAGTGCCGTTGTCTGCAGCGACCTCCCCTTCGCCGCCCGACTGGAGTTGAAGAGCGCCGCACTCACGCTGATGGCCGTGGTGCTGAAGACCGCCGACCTCGAGGCGTTGGCCGACGAGCTCGAGCAGCGCGCTTCGGTGATGCCGGGGCTGTTCGACGACGAGCCGGTGGCGATCGACCTCTCGGGCGTGCGCGACGCCGATGCGGCCATCGACTTCGAGGCCCTGCTTGCGCTGCTGCGCCGCCACCGCATGCGCCCGCTCGCGGTGCGCGGCGGCAACGAAGCGCAGATGGCCGCGGCCGTGGCCGCCGGCCTGCTCGACGCGCCCGAGGGCGCACGACCGCTGCGCGAGCTGCCGCGGCCGGAGGTGATCGAACGGTTCGTCGAGGTGCAGCTCGCGCCGCTGCCGCCGCTGGTGGTGGACAAGCCGCTGCGCTCGGGCCAGCAGGTCTACGCGCGCGACCGCGACCTGATCGTGCTCGCGCTCGTCAGCCACGGCGCCGAGGTGATGGCCGACGGCCACGTGCATGTGTACGCGCCGCTGCGCGGCCGCGCGCATGCCGGCAAGTCCGGCAACACCGACGCGCGCATCTTCTGCCAGCGCATGGAAGCCCAGGTGCTGGCCATCGCCGGCGTGCACCGCACCACCGACGAGCCGCTGCCGGCGGGCGTCGCGATGGGCGGAAGCGCGATGGTGCGCCTGGACGGCGAGCGGCTCGTGATCGAACCTCTTGGGTGAGACCCGGCTGATTTCGCGCCACCGACCCACACGACCCACGCAAAGGAACCGTTCCCGATGGCTGCCAAGATCATCGTCGTGACCTCCGGCAAGGGAGGCGTCGGCAAGACGACCACCAGCGCGAGCTTCGCCTCGGGCCTCGCGCTGCGCGGCCACAAGACGGCGGTGATCGACTTCGACGTCGGCCTGCGCAACCTCGACCTGATCATGGGCTGCGAACGCCGCGTGGTCTACGACCTGATCAACGTGATCCACGACGAGGCCAAGCTCAACCAGGCCCTGATCAAGGACAAGCACTGCGACAACCTGGTCGTGCTCGCCGCCTCGCAGACGCGCGACAAGGAGGCCCTGACCAGGGAAGGCGTCAAGCGCGTGCTCGACGAGCTGTCCGAGATGGGCATGGAGTACATCGTCTGCGACTCGCCGGCCGGCATCGAGACCGGTGCACTGCTGGCGATGCACTACGCCGACGAGGCGATCGTCGTGACCAACCCCGAAGTGAGTTCGGTACGCGACTCCGACCGCATCCTCGGCATGCTGGCGTCGAAGACGCAGCGCGCCATCGACGGCAAGGAAGGCATCCGCGAGCACCTGCTGATCACGCGCTACGACCCGGCGCGGGTGGCCAGCGGCCAGATGCTGTCGGTGGACGACATCCACGACATCCTGCGCACGCCGCTGATCGGCGTGGTGCCCGAGTCGGAGTCGGTGCTGCACGCATCGAACCAGGGCGTGCCGGCGATCCACATCGCCGGCAGCCCGGTCGCCGAGGCCTACAAGGACGTGGTGCGCCGCTTCCTCGGCGAAAGCCGCGAGATGCGCTTTACCAAGGAGGCTCGGCCCGGCTTCTTCCAGCGCCTGTTCGCGAAGCCCACGCGCCAGTCGTCGGGAGCCTGACGATGGTCTCCTGGTTCTCGTGGCTGTTCGGCTCGAACAAGAAGTCGGCCCAGCTCGCCAAGCAGCGCCTGCAGATCTTGATCTCGCAGGAGCGCAGCGGCTTCCACACGCGCCCGCCGCGCGCGCCCGACTACCTGCCCGCGCTGCAGCGCGAGTTGCAGCTGGTGGTGGCCAAGTACATCGACGTGCCGCCGCGCGAGGTGTCGGTGCGCTTCGCGCATCCGCGCCATGCGCCGGACGGGCTCGAGGTGCGCATCGAGCTGCCGGCGCACGCCTGACGACGCCGCCCGGGCGTCTGGGGTACCCTCGCGGAACTTGCAGGCCGCATCCGGCCCCAAGGGTGATCCCGCAGTTCAAGACAAGGTGGAGACGATGAAGAGCTTCTTGTGGTCGGCGATGCTGGCCGTGGGCATGGTGTTCTCGCTGCTGCCGGCCGAGGCCGAGGCCAAGCGCCTGGGCGGCGCGCGCAATTCGGGCATGCAGCGCAGCGCCACGCCGGACAAGGCACCGCCGCAACAGAACGCGACGCCGGCGCAGCAGCAGGCTGCGCCCGGGGCTGCGCCCGCGGCAGCAGGTGCCGCAGCCGCCGCGCCCAAGCGCTCGTGGATGGGCCCGATCGCCGGCCTGGCCGCCGGGCTGGGCATTGCGGCCCTGTTCAGCCACCTCGGGCTGGGCGAGGAACTCGCCAATTTCGTGATGATCGCGCTGCTGATCATGGTGGCCATCGTCGTGATCCGCCTGCTGATGCGCCGCATGGGCGGCGCCACGCCGC
>JALHQP010000143.1 GCA_022841885.1 Aquincola sp.
GGCCGCCTGGCGCGCGGGCAGCCAGCCGCCGACCAGCGCCGCGGCGACGCCGAGCAGCGCGAACAGCAGCGCCTGCCAAGGATCGAACTGCAGTGCCGGCGCGACGCCGGGGAAGTAACCCCCGCCGAGGTCTCCGGCGAGCCAGGCCAGCGCCACCTGCGCGAGCCCGGTGCCGGCGCCGATGCCCAGCACGCTGCCGAGCGCACCGAGCAGCGCGCACTCGGTGCGCACCAGTGCGCCGCGCTCGCGTGCCGACAGGCCGAGCACGCCGAGCAGGGCCAGCGACGGCACGCGCTGCGCCACCGACAGCGCGAGCACCGCGAAGACCAGGAAGGCGCCGACGAACAGCGCGACCAGGGCCAGCACGGTCAGGTTCACGCGGTAGGCGCGCGAGACGTTGGACACGCGCTGCGCGGCGTCGTCGGCGCGCGCGAGGCGCCATCCTGACGGTGCAGCGATCACAGCGGGGTCGGCGCCGGAGGCCAGGCGCAGGTCGATGCGTGTCAGCCGGCCGGCCAAGCCGAAGTGATGCTGCGCGCCGGCGATGTCGAGCACCGCGAGCGGCGGCCCGGCCGCGGCCACGCGGCCGGCAATGCGCAGCGCGAGCGTGGCACTGCCATGCTGCACGCGCAGCGTCTGGCCCTCCGTCATGCCCAGGCGCTCGAAGGCCGAGGGGTTGAGGAACAGCGCGTCGGGGTCGAGCAGCGCGGTCCGTGTCTCGCCGCCGGCGGCCCGCGGCAGCAACGAGGGTGCGAGCGCGGCGACCTGCAGCGCGTCGGTGCCGACCAGGCGCAGCGCGACGCGCTTGCCGTCCGAGGCGATCGCGTAGCTGTCGACCTCGACCACCGGCAGGGCGGTCATCACCTCGGGCTGCGTCGCGAGGCGGTCGATCAGTGCGTCGTCGCAGCCGGCGCGATCGACACACGCGAGCGACGCATCCGGCTCGCCCTGGATCGCACGCACCGCGCCGGCGAACTCGGCCAGCGCCGACTGGTTGATCAGGTGCACCGACCAGGCCAGCGCGACACCGAGCGCGACCGCGAGTACCGCGAGCGCCTGGCGCCAAGGATGGGCGCGCCACTCGGGGACGACCAGCGCGCGCAGCAGATCGAGGCGCATGGGAGTCAGGGGACTGACGCCCCCTCGGGGGGCAGCGAGCTCGAGCGAGCGCGGGGGCTCATGTCGACGGGTTGCAGGCCTGTGGGCGTCAGACGCAGCACGCGATCGGCACGCGCGGCGGCCGCCGTCGAATGCGTCGCCAGCACGCAGGCCGCACCGGCCTCGCGCACCTGCGTGGCCAGCAGCTCGATCACGCGCTCGGCGGTCGTGGGGTCGAGGTTGCCGGTGGGTTCGTCGGCCAGCACCAGCGGCGGCGCATGCACCAGCGCGCGCGCGATCGCCACGCGCTGCAGCTGCCCTCCGGACAGCGTGCGCGGCGCACGCTCGGCCAGGCCCTGCAGCCCGACGGCGGCCAGCAGGGCGTCGACACGCGACGGATCGGGCCGCCCGAGCAGCAGCAGCGGCAGCGCGACGTTCTGCGCCACGCTCAGATGCGGCAGCACGTGGAAGGCCTGGAACACGAAGCCCAGGTGCCGGCGCCGCCACCGCGCGAGTGCGCTCTCGTCATGCCAGGGCAGCGGCGCGCCGTCGAGCAGGACGCGGCCGCTCGCAGGGCGGTCCAGGCCGGCGATCACATTGAGCAGCGTGGACTTGCCGACGCCCGACTCGCCGAGCACGGCGACCAGTTCGCCGGGTGCGAGCGTCAACGAGACGCCGTCGAACACCGGCGTGTCGCCGAAGCGTTTGCCGAGGGCCACGACCTCGAGCAGCGGCTTGCTCACCTCGGTGGCCCCCAGTGGGCGGCGACGAGCGCCATGCCGCGCTCGAGCGCGTCGTCGGCATCGCAGGGAACGGCCTGGCGCAGCGGCATCGAGCGCAGCCAAGTCAGCTGCCGCTTGGCGAGCTGGCGTGTCGCGGCGATGCCGCGTTCGCGTACGCGCGCGGACAGCGCGTCGCCTTCGAGCCCCTCGTCGAGCGCATCCCAGGCCTGGCGGTAGCCGACCGCGCGCATCGCGGGCAGCTGCGCATGCACGTCGGCACGTGTGCGCAGGCGCCGCACTTCGTCGAGGAAGCCGGCGGCGAGCATGGCGTCGAAGCGCGCGGCGATCCGTTCGTGCAGCCAGGTCCGCGAGGCGGGTTCGAGTGCGATCAGCGGCAACGCCGCGCCGCCGCGCGGCTGCTCACGCAAGGAATGGAAGCTCGACAGCGGCTGGCCACTGGCGCGCCACACTTCGAGGGCGCGGCCGATGCGCTGCGCGTCGTGGGGTGCCAGGCGCGCCGCGGTGGCTGGATCGACATCCGCGAGCTCGCCGTGCAGCGCCGGCCAGCCGCGCGCGGCAGCCTCGGCTTCGATCGCGTGCCGCAGCGCCGGGTCGGCCGGGGGCATCGGGTCGAGGCCGTCGATCAGGGCCTTGAAGTACAGCATCGTGCCGCCCACCAGCAGCGGCGCTCGGCCGCGCGCACGGATGTCGTCGATCGCCCGCGTGGCGTCGGCGACGAAGGCGGCTGCCGAGTAGGGCTCGCTCGGCTCGCGCAGGTCGATGCCATGATGCGGCACCGTGGCGCGCTCGGCGGCGCTGGGCTTGGCGCTGCCGATGTCCAGCCCGCGATAGACCAGGGCCGAGTCGACACTGACGATCTCGACCGGCCAGCGCCGCGCCAGCGCGAGCGCCAACGCGCTCTTGCCGCTGGCCGTCGGGCCGGCCAGGCCGATCGGTGCGAAGGCAGTTGGCGTGCTCACGCTGTTCGCGTGCGCGCCGGCTCGCCGTGCCGCCGCACCAAGGTCCAGGCCACGAGTGCGGTGGCGATCGACGCGCCGGCCAGCCCGAAGCCGAGCGGACGCAGCGTGCCGTCCATGGCCGCGCCGAGCCAGCTGCCCGCGCCGAAGGCCACCAGCGCGAGCAGGCAACCCGCCAGCGCCGAGGCCACGCCGGCCATCTGCGGGAATGGGCCCACCGCGCCGGCCTGGCCGCAGGGCTGGTGCACGCCGTGGCCGAACGTGAAGAGAAAGTGCGCCAGCAGCACCAGCGCAATCGGTGGCTGCGCCGCCAGCGCGCAGGCCGCCAGGCCCAGGCCGCCGGCCAGCGTGAAGAAGGCGCCGCGCTGCACCGCGCCGACCATGCCCACCCGGCGCAGCCAGCGCCGGCAGACGACGGTGCCGGCGAGGTAGATGAACGAACCCGCCCCCATCGTCAGGCCGTACTGCGACGGCGTCATGCCGAGCACGCCGATGTAGACGTAGGACGAGCCCGACAGCATGATGAACAGGCCCGCATAGGTCGACGCCGTGAGCGAGGTCCAGGCCCGGAAGGTCGGGTGCGCGAAGACCTCGCGCGCATTGCGCGCCAGCACCGGCACCCGCAGCGCCTGCGGGTTGCGCGCGCGCAGCGTCTCGGGCAGGCGCCAGGCGATCGCCAGCAGCGCGATCAGCGTCACCGTGCTCACCGCGCCGAGCGTGGCGCGCCAGCCGAAGGCCGCCGCGATGAAGCCGCCGGACAGCGGTGCGACCACCGCCAGCACGCCCAGGCCCGACAGCGCCAGCGACATCACACGCGCGCCTTCGTGCGGTTCGTAGAGGTCGCGCACCATCGCGCGCGCACACACCACCACTGCCGCCAGCGTGGCCCCCTGCGCGACGCGCCAGGCAATCAGCGCCGCGATGCCTTCGGCCAGCGTGGCGCCGATGCTCGCGACCACCATCAGCGTCAGGCTCGCCAGCAGCACCGGGCGGCGCCCGAAGCGGTCAGCGACCGGCCCCCACACCAGCTGCATCAGACCGAACGCGAGGATCAGGCCCGACATCGTCATCTGCATCGCCGCCAGCGGCGCCGCGAAGTCGGTGGCAATGCGCGGCAGCGCGGGCAGGTACAGGTCGGTCAGCACCGGCTGCAGGCCGAGCAGCAGCGCCAGCAACGCGGCGGCCTGCAGCGTGCCGAGCACGGGGCGGGCGGCCAGCGCAGGGTTCGCGAGCAGAGACATCGTGCGCCGAGGGTACCAGCCGGTTGCAGGCGTTCACCGGTGTGGTGCCGGGCGCGTTAGGATGGTCCTCCCAACCCTGTTGAGGAGATCAAGATGAACGCTCGCATCCGTCGTTTGGTGGCCGGCCTGGCCATCGTGAGCCTGAGCCATGCCGGTCTGGTGCATGCCGCGGTGTCCGTTGGCGCACCGGCGGCCCAGTTGATCGGCGCCGAGCAGGTAGCGCACGCGGCGTCCGGCCGCGCGCAGCTCGAACAGGCGCTGCAGCGCGCCGACGTGGCGGCGGCCCTCGAGGCGCGTGGCGTCAGCGTCGAGGCCGCGCGTGCGCGCGTCGCGGCATTGACCGATGCCGAGGCCGCCCACGTGGCGGCGCAGATCGACGCCGCCCCCGCCGGTGCCGACGGCGTGATCGGCACGCTCGTCTTCATCTTCGTGCTGCTGTTGATCACCGACATCCTCGGCTTCACGAAGATCTTCCCCTTCACCCGTTCGATCCGCTGAAACGGGGCGGCCGACGACTCACACGCCGGGCCTTCGTGCTCGGCGTGTCGTCTGCATCACTCGGCGGCTGCGCCTGGCTTGCAGCGCCACCCCAGACGGCGGCTCTGTCCGTGTCGCTGCCCGCAGGCCTGCCACCGCGTCAGGATCTCGACGCGGTGCCCTTCTTTGCGCAGACGCCCTACCACTGTGGCCCCGCGGCGCTGGCCACGGTGCTGGTGCATGCCGGCTTCGCCGCGGCGCCCGACGCGCTGGGCGAGCAGGTCTTCCTGCCGGCGCGCGAAGGGTCGTTGCAGGTCGAGATGCTGGCCGGCGCGCGCCGCGCCGGCGCGCTGGCGGTCCGGCTGCCCGGCGAGCTCGGTGCGCTGCTGCAGGAGGTGGCCGCCGGCCGGCCGGTGGTCGTGCTGCAGAACCTGGGCTTGAGTTTCGCGCCACGCTGGCATTACGCGGTGCTGGTGGGCTACGAGCTCGACGCGCAACGGTTGCTTCTGCGCAGCGGCACGACGCGGCGCGAGGCCCTGGGCTTCACGCCCTTCGAACACACCTGGGCGCGTGGCGGCTACTGGGCCTTTGCCGTGTCGCGTCCGGGCCAGCTGCCCACGACGACACGCGAAGCCGACGCCGCCGAAGCCGCCCTCGGTTTCGAGCGCGCCAACCCGGCGCCTGCCGCGCGCGCCGCGGTCTACGACAGCGTGCTCGCGCGCTGGCCGCACAACCTCGTCGCGCGCATCGGCCAAGGCAACGCGCGCGCGGCATCGGGCGACTGGCCCGGCGCGGCGATCTCATTCCGGCAGGCCGCCGAGCGCCACGACAGCGCAGCCGCCTGGCACAACCTGGGGCTGGCGCTGTTGCAGACCGGCCAGCGCGAAGCGGCTCGCAGCGCCGCCCGGCGTGCGCTGGCTCGCGCCGAGGCCGCGGAGCCCGCCTGGCGCGAGGCTGCACAGAAGCTGTTCGCGCAGACCGCCGCGCCGTGAGTGCGAGGGTGGGCGACTAGAACCTTTCGTCGGGGCGCAGGTAGCGCCATTGGCCGAGGGGCAGCTTGCCGAGCACGACGCTGCCGATGCGCACGCGCTTCAGGCCCGTGACCTCCAGCCCGACCAGCTCGCACATGCGCCGGATCTGGCGCTTGCGGCCTTCGCGCAGCACGAAGCGCAACTGGTCCTCGTTGGCCCAGCTGACCTTGGCGGGTTTCAACGCGCGGCCGTCGAGCTCGAGCCCGAACTGCAGGCGCGCCAGACCTTCGGCCGGCAGCAACGGCCCCGGGCCCGGTTGCGCACGCTGCACGCGCACCAGGTACTCCTTCTCGACGTGCGAGTCCTCGCCGATCAGGGTGCGCGCGATGCGGCCGTCCTGGGTCAGCACCAGCAGGCCGGTGGAATCGATGTCCAACCGCCCCGCGGGGGCCAGACCGCGCAGCGACGCGACGTTGGCACGCATGCGGTCCTCGGCCCAGCGGTTTTCGTGCCGCACCAGCGTGACCGCGGGCTGGTGACCGTCCTCGGCCTGGCCGCTGACATAGCCGATCGGCTTGTGCAGCAGCACCGTCATGCGCTGGGCCTGCTCGCGGTGCGCGCGCGGGTCGATCTCGATGCGCGCGTCGGGGCCGACGCGCAGGCCGAGCACGGCGGGCCGGCCGTTCACCTTGACCCAGCCGGCTGCGATCCACTCGTCGGCTTCGCGCCGCGAGGCCAGGCCGAGCGCAGCCATGCGCTTGGACAGGCGTTCGCCTTGTCCGTCGTCGTGCGTTTCGTTCACTGCGATGCCAGCTTCAGACCGAACAGGTCGGCGACGGCGCGCCGGTACTCCCAGTGCCCGACCGCGTTGGTGTTGTGGTGCGTGCCGCCTTCGACCAGCACGAACTGCTTGCGGCCCCGGGCCCGCTCGAACAGCGCGCGCCCGAGTTCGGGCTGGATCAGCCGGTCCTCGCTGCCGTGCACCACCAGCAGCGGCGCTTTCACGCGCTCGATGCGCGTGGCCGCGTCGAAACGCTGCGTGATGAAGGGCCCCAGCGGCAGCCAGCCCCACTTCATGGTCGAGAACACGTCGGGGATCGAGGTGAAGCTGCCCTCGACGATCAGGCCTGCCGCGTCGTCCACCTCGCTGGCCAGGCGCACGGCGATCGCGCCGCCGAGCGAGTGGCCGAACAGGTAGCGCCGGGCCTGCGGTTGGCGCTCGCCCAGCCATTGCCAGGCCGCCAGCGCGTCCTCGTGCGCGAGGTCCTCCGAGGGCAGGGTGTTGGTGCTCTTGCCGAAGCCGCGGTAGTCGATGCCCAGCACCGAGAACCCGAGCTCGTGCATGCGGCGCATGCGGTGCGCGGAGGAGCGCACGTCCCAGCGCGCGCCATGCAGGTAGAGCAGCACCGGCGCCTCGGCGTGGCCCTGCGGCAGCCACAGGCCGTGCAGCTTGACCGGCGTGCCGTTCTCCTGCCGCGAGGCGAAGTCGATCCACACGTCCTGCATGCCTTCGGCGGCCTGCGCGCCACCCCACCAGCTGCGGTCGGTGGGCTGGAAGATCCACTTGCGCTGCTGCTCGTCGAGCGTGGCGCAGCCGGCCAGGCCGAGCAGCAGCGCGGCGACGACGAGGACGAGGCGCTTCGCGGCCATGCTCAGCGACCTCGGAGGAAGAGGGTGTCGAGTTCGGCCAGCGTCACCTGGCGCCAGGTGGGCCGGCCATGGTTGCACTGGTCGCTGCGTTCGGTGGCTTCCATGTCGCGCAGCAGGGCGTTCATCTCTTCGATCGTCAGGCGGCGGTTGGCGCGCACCGCAGCGTGGCAGGCCATGGTGCCCAGCAACTCGTCGCGCGCGCGCTCGAGCACCCGACTCGTGTCGTGTTGGGAAAGTTCCGCCAGCACCGAGCGCGTCAGCGCCACCGGGTCGGCGTCGGCCAGCGCGGCGGGCCGCGAGCGCACCGCCAGCGAGCTCGCCGACAGGGGCGCCACATCCAGGCCCAGCGCGGCCAGGGTCGCCGCGTGGTCCTCGGCGGCTGCACGTTCGGCCGGCGTGGCGGCGAAGGTGGCCGGGATCAGCAGGGCCTGGGCCTCGAGGCTGGCGGCACCGAGCTGGCGTTTCAGGCGCTCGTAGACGATGCGCTCGTGCGCGGCGTGCATGTCGACGATCACCAGGCCCTGGCGGTTCTCGGCCAGGATGTAGACGCCGCCGAGCTGGGCCAGCGCGCGACCCAGCGCCCAACCCTCGGCCGCTGCGGGCGAGCTGGGCTGCGGCGCGGCGTAGCGCGCAGGCTCGACGTCGCTGACCGAGGGCGAGGGCGTGAAGACCGGCGTTGCGCGTGGCGCCAGCGCCAGGGGCGCCTGCAAGAAGGCTGGGGCCACTGGCGCGGCGACCAGGGCTTG
>JALHQP010000144.1 GCA_022841885.1 Aquincola sp.
CCGGCGCGGCGCCGGGCGTGCCGCCGCGCGGCACGGTGCGCACCACCTGGCTCTTGGGCAGCGGCGTGCCGTCCGCCAGGTGCGCCCACATCGCGTCCAGCGCGCGGAACAGGTACAGGTGCAGCGACACGTAGCGCGTGTCGTAGCCCGGCAGCACGGTGGGCAGGCCGATGAAGCCGTCGAAGTGCTGCGCGTTCGTCACCTCGATGTACGACAGCTTGCTGCGCTGGCGCTCGACCACCTTGTTCAGCGCGGTGTAGGCGCGGCCGGCGTGGTTGACCGGCAGCAGCGCGTCGGCGCGGCCCTGCACCACCAGCGTGGGCTTGCCGTGCAGCCAGCCGCTGCGCGTGGCTTCGCGGATGCCCTGGCGCAGCGCCTGGGCCTTGGCGTCGTCGCCGTCGTTCAGCGCCCGCAGGCACAGCGCGCCGTCGACGTTCATGTCGAGCGTGCCCGTGCTCGGGCTGATCGACACCAGGTCGCGCCGTGCGCCGCCCAGCGAGCGGTCGTTGATCAGCGCCACGCCCGACGAGGGCGGCACGCCGTTGCCGGTGGCGAACATGCCGGCCAGGAACAGCGGGTTCAGCGTCGTCGGCAGGTTGGCCGCCGTCACCGCGCCGAAGCTGTAGCCGCACAGCGACTCGGTGACGCTCGAGCGCGTGTAGGCGTTGGCGAAGGTCACGCTCACCGCGGAGGGGATCTCGAAGGCGGCGCTCGACGCGTGCAGCGCGTCGCTGTCGGCCTCCCAGCCGTGGGCCTTCAGCTTGGCCAGCGCCTCGCTGGCCTGCGTGGCCGTGGTGTCGGCCGCGAGCCAGCCCTTGGCGCGCAGCGCGGCGCAGCGGTTGGCGGCGACGAAGCCGAACAGCGCCTGGTACGAGGCCTGGAACGGCGTGCCCGCGAGCTCGGGCGCGAGGCCCGCGCAGGGCTGGTACAGGTTGGCCCAGGTCATGTAGTCGAACAGCGGCTTGCCGGCCGCCGAGACGGGGACGCCGCCGCGCTCGATCCGGATCAGCCCCGGCACCTGCGGCAGCTGCACCGCGGGCTCGGTGACGGCCACGCCGTCGATCAGGCCTTTCCAGTCCTGCTCGGCGGCGGCCAGCGCGGCGCCGCCGCCGTTGGAGATCGACGAGGCGATCACGCGCGTGTTGTGCTTGCGGATCTGTGCCACCGTGTAGCCGATGCCGGTGCGCGGGCTGTAGCGCTCGTTGAGCACGTAGAACGCGAACTCGATCGCCTGCAGCGTGCTGCGGCCCCAGTCGCGCTCGGGGTTGGCCTGTGAGTGCGCGTGCTTGAACGCGAAGCGGTTGGGCGTCAGCGCGTTGAAGGCATTGCGTTCGGCATCGCTCGCGGAGACTCGGAACGCGGCGGCGTTGCCCGCGGCGGTGGCCGTGGCGCGCGTGCCGTCGATCAGCGGCACCGTGTCGGCCATCAGGTCGTGCGGGGCGGCGCCGGTGCCCTTGTCGTTGTAGGCCACCGCGCAGCCCTTCTTCAGGCCCCACTCGCCGGTCGAGATGGCGCCGTAGACGCCGCGCGAACCGGACGAGGTGGCCGTCACGATGCACGGCTTCTTGGGGTTGAAGTGCGCAGGCACCTGCACCATCAGCGTCACGTTGCGCTTGCCGCTGCCGTCGTCCGCGAACGCGATGTACTCGGCGCCGGCGATCTTGCCGTCGCCCGTGCCGGGCACGCCCTCGGTGGTGACGTTGGGGCCGTAGAACACGCCGTAGCCGCCGGCGCTGGTCATGTCCACCAGCGCGCGGTAGTTGTTGTAGATCGCGTTGCGGCGCAGCTCGGCCGCGGTGGGCGCGAGCGCGTTGGCGTAGCCGGGCGCCACGCCGGCCAGGCCCGCGGCGCCGAGGCCCGCGGTGAGCAGGTCGTCGTTGACGCCGTCGTACTCGATGACGTTCACGGCACCGGCCACGAAGTGCGGCTTGAAGTTCAGGTTGGCGTTCGCCGAGGGTCCGTTGGCGCCGGCGGGCGTCGCGGCGAAGGCCGCGCATGCCGCGAGCATGGACAGGCGCAGTCGATGGAACTCAAGGGTCATGACAGGCTCCTCAGGGTGATGGTTGGGCCGATCGCGCGGCACGCAGCCGCCCGACGATGCCGGTGGGGAAGTGGTAGACCGACAGCACGAACAGCACGCCCAGCCACAACAGCCAGCGGTCGGGCGTGAACACGGCACCCACCAGCGGCACGCCTTCGAAGGCGCCGCCGGCGAGCTTCAACAAATCCTGCAGGTAGTTCTGCGCCAGCACGAACAGCGCGCTGCCGACGACGGCACCGTAGAGCGTGCCCATGCCGCCGATCACGACGATCAGCAGGATGTCGAGCATGATCTCGAAAGAGAGCGTGGTGTCCGGGCCGGTGTAGCGCAGCGTCAGCGCCAGCAGCGCGCCGGCGAGGGTCGCGAAGCCCGCGGCCAGCACGTTCGACAGGGTCCGGTAGACCACGGTGCGGTAGCCGATGGCTTCGGCGCGAAAGTCGTTCTCGCGGATCGCCTGCAGCACGCGGCCGAAAGGCGAGTTGACGATGCGCAGCAGCGCCAGGAACAGCAGCACCGTCACTGCGAACAGCGCGTAATAGGCGATCAGCTTGCCGTCGACGGCCAGGCCGAAGAGCTGCGTCTCGAACGCCGGCGACAGCCACTCGGGGTTCTTGAACGTCAGTCCGTCCTCGCCGCCGGTCAGCTCCGACAGCTGCGAGGCCAGGGTCTGGAACGCCGCGGCCACCGCGAGCGTGACCATCGCGAAGAAGATCGCCTTGACGCGCAGGCTGAACAGGCCGATCAGCAGCGCCAGCCCCAGCGACACGGCGAGTGCGGCCGCGAGGCCGAGCCCCACCGAGCCCCAGCCGGCGCCGAGCCTGGCGCTCGCGATCGCCGCGCCGTAGGCGCCGATGCCGAAGAACATCGTGTGCGCGAAGCTGACGATGCCGGTGTAGCCGAGCAGCAGGTCGTAGCTCGCGACCAGCACGACGAACACCAGCACCTTGGACGCGACGCCGAGTGCCTTGCTGCCCGGGAACAGGAAGGGTGCGAACGCGAGCGCGAGCACGATCAGCAGCAGCGCGGCCGCGAGCCAGCGGTTTCGCGGCAGGTCGTGCGAGAGCAGGCGCCGGATCATCGCGAGGTCACCGGATACAGCCCGCGCGGCCGCCACAGCAGCACCGCCACCATCAGCGCGATGTTCGACACCAGCGCCACCTTGGGCGCCAGGAAGCCGGTGTAGTTGGCGATCAGCCCGACCAGCAGCGCGCCGACCAGCGCGCCCAGCGTCGAGCCGAGGCCGCCGATGATGATGACGATGAAGATCAGCACGTTGACCTGGGCACCGATCTGCGGCGTGACGCTCTGCTGGTACAGGCCCCACAGCACGCCGCCCAGGCCGGCGAGCGCGCTGCCGGTGACGAACACGCCGATGAACAGGCGCTCGATGCGGTAGCCCAGGGCCTCGACCATCTCGCGGTTCTCGACGCCGGCGCGGATCAGCAGGCCGATCTTGGTGCGCGCGAGCACGAAGGCCAGCGCCACGAACACCAGGGCGCCGATCGCCACCGCCAGCACGCGGTACTTCTCGATCACCGCGTCGCCGAAGATGAACGAGCCGCGCAGCGCCTCGGGCAGCGGCAGCGCGATCGGCACCGGGCCCCAGATGACCTTGATCAGTTCCTCGCCGACGATCATGCCGCCCATCGTGATCAGGATCTGCTTCAGGTGGTGGCCGTAGACCGGCTTGATCACGATGCGCTCGAAAGCGAGGCCCAGCCCGCCGGCGGCGAGCATCGCGGCGCCGATCGCGATGAACACCGCCAGCAGGTTGGCGCCGAGCGACGGCGCCGCCGCCAGCCCGCTCATCGCCCCCAGCGTGCTGACCGCGACGTAGGCGCCGAGCGCGAGGAACACGCCGTGGCCGAAGTTCAGCACGTCCATCAGGCCGAACACGAGCGTGAGGCCCGAGGCGACGATGAAGACGATGGTGCCCATCGCCAGCCCGGCCACGGTGAGCGTGAGCCAGGTGCTGGGGCTGCCGACGGCGGGCAGCGCGAGCAGTGCGACGGCCGCCAGCAGGGCGAGCGGGCGCCAGTCGAACGCGGCTTGCGGCACCGGCGCGGCGCTCATGCGTGCGCCTCCAGCGACAGCCCGAGCAGGCGCTGCTGCAGCGCCTCGTCGGCCGCCAGCGCGGCCATCGGTCCGGCATGCACGATGCGCCCACCGTCCATCACCGCGACATGCTCGCCGAGCGCGGTGGCCATCGCCACGTTCTGCTCGACGAGCAGCACCGTCGTGCGCTCCTCGGTCTTGAGCTGGCGCAGCGCGGCCACCAGGTTGTCGACGATGGCGGGCGCCAGGCCCTTGCTCGGCTCGTCGATCAGCAGCAGCTTGCGCGGCTCGATCAGCGCGCGCGCCACCGCGAGCATCTGCTTCTGCCCGCCCGACAGCTTGCCTGCCGGATAGAGCCAGAACTGCTTGAGCGCCGGGAAGAAGCCGAACAGGCGTTCGAGCCGCGCCGCGTCGAGATCCGCTTCGCGCTTCGCGCCGTGTGCCGCCAGCAGCAGGTTCTCGCGCACCGTGAGGTCGCCGAAGATCGCCATGCTCTCGGGCACATAGGCGATGCCGCGGCGCGCGATGTCGGCGGTGTGCTCGGCGTCGATGCGCGCACCGCCGACGTGGATCGACCCCGCCGACGCGCGCCACAGGCCCATCACCGTGCGCAGCGTCGTCGTCTTGCCCGCGCCGTTGCGGCCGAGCAGCACCGTCACGGCGCCCTCGGGCACCTCGAGGTCCACGCCATGCAGGATGTGATACGCCTCGATGTGCGTATGCACGCCGCGCAGCGACAACGCGCTCATGCGGCTTCCTTGGCGCGCCCGAGGTAGGCGTCCTGCACGACGGGCAGTGCCATGACCTCGTCGGGGTTGCCGTCGGCGACGAGCTGGCCCTGGTGCAGCACGACGATGCGGTCGGCCAGCTCGCGCACCACGTCCATCTTGTGCTCGACCAGCAGGATGGTTCGCTCGGCCTGTGCCTTGAGCGCGCGGATCAGGTCGAGGACCACCGGCGCGTCGTTGGCGCTCATGCCGGCGGTGGGTTCGTCGAACAGGTAGACCTTGGGGTCGAGCGCGATCAGCAGCGCCACCTCGAGCTTGCGCTGGTCGCCGTGCGGCAGCTCGGCCGCCAGCGCGTCGCGCTGCGAGACGAGCTGTACACGCTCGAGCAAGGCCAGCGCTTCGTCGATCCACTCCTTGCGGTCGAGCCACACGCGCCACAGGTCGATGCCGCGCTGCCGCCGCGCCTGCACCGCCAGGCGCACGTTCTCCAGCACCGACAGCTTCGCGAACAGTTGCGTGAGCTGGAACGCGCGCCCGAGGCCGCGCCGCGTGCGCAGCGGTGCGGCCAGCGCGGTGATGTCCTCGCCGTCGAGGTGCACCGAGCCGGCGCTGGCCGGCAGCTGGCCGGAGATCAGGTTGAAGTAGGTCGTCTTGCCCGCGCCGTTGGGGCCGACGATGGCCGTCAGCTGCCCCGGCGTGAAGGCGCACGACACGCGGTCGACGGCCACATGGCCGCCGAAGCGGATCGTGAGATCGCGCGTTTCGAGCACGAAGGACCGATCAACGCTTGTTGCGAATCGGGACGTTCATGTCCTCCGGCTTGATCTCGCGCACCAGCTCCGGCACGCCCCACTCGAAGGCCGGGTCGGCCTTGATCTTGAAGTGGAACATCGACTGCATGGCCTGGTGGTCTTCCTTGCGGAAGGTCATCTTGCCCTTGGGCGTGTCGAAGCTCATGCCTTCCATGGTGGCGATCAGCTTGTCGGTGTTGGTGTCGCCCTTGGTCTTCTTCAGCGCCTCGACCACCGCGATGGCCGCGCTCATGCCGCCGGCGGTGAAGAAGTCGGGCGGGCTCTTGAACTGCTTGTAGTGGTTGGCCACCAGCCACTCGTTGGCCGGGTTCTTGGGGATGCCGAAGTAGTAGTACAGCGCGCCTTCCATGCCCGGCACGCGCTTGAACAGCGTCATCGCCGGCAGGATGTTGCCGCCGGTGGCCAGCGTGATGCCGTAGCGCTGCGGCTCCAGGTCGAGCATCTTGAAGGGCACCGCCAGGTTGCCGGCCCAGATGATGAACACCACCTTGCGTCCGGGCGCGCCCTTCAACTTGTCGAAGATGCGCTGCGCCGCGGCGGTGATGTCGGTGGCGTTCTGCGGCACGTACTCCTCGTGCACGACGTTCGCCTTCTTGATCGCGTCCTTGAAGGCCTTGGCACCGTCGCGGCCGAAGGCGTAGTCCTGCGCCAGCGTGGCGATCGACACGCCGGCCTGGTCGAACGCAGCGGCATTGGCGATCGCGTCCTGCGAGCTGTTGCGGCCGGTGCGGAAGATGTACTTGTTCCACTTGTCGCCGGTGATCGAGTCGGCCACCGCCGGCTCGACGAGCAGGATCTTCTTGTACTCCTCGGCCACCGGCAGCATGGCCAGCGCCACGCCCGAGCCGGTGGTGCCCACCGCGATGTCCACCTTGTCGTCGCCGTAGGCGGCCGCGAGCAGGTTCTTGCCCACGTCGGGCTTGCCCTGGTCGTCCTTCTCGATGACCACCAGCTTCTTGCCGGCCACCGTCATCGTGCCGCCGGTCGCGTAGTCCAGGCCCATCATGAAGCCGACCGAGGACTGCTTGGCATAGGCCTCGAGCGGCCCGGTCTTGCCGTTGATGTGCGCGATGCGGATCTCGTTCTTGCCGGCCTGGGCGAAGGCGAGCGTGCCGACGGCGGCCAGGGCCAATGCCGCCAGGGCGCGGCGAGGAAGCTTGCTCATGGGTCTTGTCTCCTGTGGTGAGCGTGCATGGTGCACGCGACGTGCCAAAACGGCGCGTCCTAGGGCAAGTCCTGAGTTGGCGTGGGGCGCGAGCGCGCCGTTGCGGCTTGGCGGTGAGTCGGTTGCGAGTGTGGTGTCTGCCGTTCCGACAGTGGACGGCAGACAGTGTCTGCGTTGCAGTCAGCGTGGGCCGGAGAACGCAGGTGCCGCCGCCGGCGGCACCTGCACGCGTCAACAGCTCAGTGCGCTGGCGTCAACACCTTCGCCGCCGCCAGTTCACCGATCTTGCGGCCCATCGCCGTGGCAGCCTCCTGCGAGAAGCGGTAGTGCAGGCCGCCCCAGACGCGCGCGTTGTTGACTTCGCGCACGAAGTCGTCGGTGTCCTTCCAGCGACGGGTCGCGCCGTTGGCGCTCGGGCTCGTGCTCGACAGCTCGGGCATGGGCGCCCTGCCCACGTCGGCCTTCAACACCGCCGCCACTGCCGAAGCCAGGATGCCGTGGCCGCTCGGGTACTCGGGGTGCATCGGGACATCGAGCAAGGGTACCCACGAGGCGTCGCGTACCGTCGCGTCGTGGCCGTCGATGTCGCCGTTGCGGATCGCGGTGACCGGGCGCCAGAAGTTGTAGGCGTACTTGGCGTCGAAGACCGAGATCAGCGCGTCGTCCATCGCTTGCGTCGCCGCTGCGTACAGGCGGGCGTTGCGCGCCACGTCACGGCCCGACGACAGGGCCACCGAGCGCACGACGTGGGTGTAGATCGGGGGCAGCGAGTAGTCCCAGAACTTCGCCACCTCGGTCTGTTCGGCGCTGCGGCCGGAGCCGCTGCGGCCGCCCAGGGCCTTGATCTCGTTGTAGTCGCGCATCCAGGTGTCGCTGGTCAGCGCCGGCGGCGGGGCGGGGCGGAACTGCGAGGCGCTGGCCATCAGCCAGGGCTTGCGGCCCGACCAGGTCGGCACCGCCACCGGTGCGGTGGGCACATAGGTGCCGGCCACCGCATGCGGGCGGTAGCTCTCGGGGCCGGCCGGCATGTCGCCGGCGCGAGCGGCCAGCGTCGCGGCCG
>JALHQP010000145.1 GCA_022841885.1 Aquincola sp.
GGCCGCGGGTGCGGCCACCCAGGCGGCGCGCAGGCCCCGCGCTGCAAAGACCCCAACGCGCCGCTGATCCCGCGCCACCGGTTGCGCCCGGCCGCGCGCTTGCGCGCACACTGCAGGCCATGACCCGCTGCTTCGTCGGCCATGCCGCGCACCCCGACTGGAAAGCCGCGCTCGCGCTCGCCGCGACGCAGCTCGAGGCCCAGCGCGCACAACATGCACAAGGCGGCGGCGAAGCGGCCGAGCCCGCGCTCGGCCTGGCCTATTTCAGCGACCGCTATGCCGGCGAGGCCGAGGCCCTGTACGCCGCGCTGCACCGGCGCTGGCCCGGCGTGGCCTGGGCCGGCACGGTGGGCGTGGGCGTGTGCGCCGGCGGCGTCGAGTACTTCGACGAGCCGGCGCTGGTGCTGATGCTGGCCACGTTACCGGCTGGACGCTTCCGCGTTTTCTCGGGCGCGCGGCCGCTCGCGGGCATCGAGCCGGCGAGCGCGCTGGTGCATGCCGACGCGCACACCCACGACGTGGCCGAGCTGCTGGCCGAACTGGCGGCACGCACCAGCACCGGCTACCTGTTCGGCGGCCTCGGCTCCTCGCGCACGCGGCTGTGCCAGATCGCCGAGGGCGTGGTCGAAGGCGGTCTGTCGGGCGTGGCGTTCACGGGCGACGTCGGCATGGTGTCGCGGATCACCCAGGGCAGCCAGCCGGTCGGCCCGACGCGCCGCATCACCGGCTGCGAGCGCAACGTGGTGACCGAACTCGACGGCCGGCCGGCGCTCGAGTGCCTGCTCGCCGACCTCGAGCTCTCGCTCGACCAGCCGCAGCGCACCATGGCCCGGCTGCGCCAGACCCTGGTGGGACTGGCCACGCCACGCGCCCCCGTGCCACTGCAGGGCAGCGCGCCGGCGCGCGGCTGGCACCGCGCCTTCGGCGACGACGTGCGCGTGCGCCACCTGATCGGCCTGGACCCGGCGCGCCACGGCGTCGCGGTGGCCGACCTGGTCGAACCCGGCATGACGCTGGCGTTCTGCCAGCGCGACACCGCGGCCGCACGGCGCGACCTGGTGCGCATCTGCGCCGAGATCCGCGACGAACTGGCGCCCGAGACGGCGCTGGCCGCCACGGCCGGCGGCGGCAGTGATGACAGCGGCGCCCCGGCGGCCGACCCGGTGTCGCGCATGGCCGGCGCCATCTACGTCAGCTGCGCCGGGCGTGGCGGCCCGCACTTCGGTGCGCCGTCGGCGGAACTGCAGATCGTGCGCCACGCGCTCGGCGACGTGCCGCTGGTGGGCTTCTTCGCCGCCGGCGAGATCGGCCACCAGCAACTCTACGGCTACACCGGCGTGCTGACCATCTTCACGAGACAGGTGGGCTGAGCGATTGATGCGCTGCACGCAAAGGCGAGCAGCGGTCAACCCTGTGCAGCGACGGCCGCCGGCCCGCTACAGTGCAGATCCGATGAACGCGCCGACGCTGCCTGCCGAAGCCACCGCGATCGACCGCGCCGAACGCCAGCGCGCGGTGGTCGCCGCACTTTCCGCCGTGCTGCCGCCGCACGCGCTGCTGTGGCGTGGCGAGGAGACGACGCCCTACGAGTGCGACGGCCTCACCGCCTACCGCGAGTCACCGCTGGTGGTGGCACTGCCGGAGACCGAGGCCCAGGTCGCCGCCGTGCTGAAGACCTGCCATGCGCTGGACGTGCCGGTGGTGGCGCGCGGCGCGGGCACCGGGCTGTCGGGCGGTGCGATGCCGCACCGGTTCGGCGTCACGCTCGCGCTGGCCAAGTTCAACCGGATCCTCAAGCTCGACCGGGTAGCGCGCACCGCCGTCGTGCAATGCGGCGTGCGCAACCTGGCGATCAGCGAAGCGGCGGCGCCGCTCGGCCTGTACTACGCGCCCGACCCGTCGAGCCAGATCGCCTGCACCATCGGCGGCAACATCGCCGAGAACTCGGGCGGCGTGCATTGCCTGAAGTACGGGCTGACGCTGCACAACGTGCTGAAGGTGCGCGGCTTCACGGTCGAAGGCGAGCCGGTCGAATTCGGCAGCGACGCGCTCGACGCGCCGGGGCTGGACCTGCTGCCGCTGGTGGTCGGCAGCGAGGGCATGCTCGCGGTGACCACCGAGGTGACGGTCAAGCTGGTGCCGAAACCGAAACTCGCGCGCTGCATCATGGCCAGCTTCGACGACGTGCGAAAGGCCGGCGACGCGGTGGCCGCGGTCATCGCGGCCGGCATCATCCCGGCCGGCCTCGAGATGCTCGACAAGCCGATGACCGCCGCGGTCGAGGACTTCGTGCACGCCGGCTACGACCTCACGGCCGAGGCCATCCTGCTGTGCGAGTCCGACGGCACGCCCGAGGAGGTGGCCGAGGAGATCGACCGCATGCTGGAGGTGCTGACTGGCTGCGGTGCGACGCGCGTCGAAGTCAGCAAGGACGAAGCACAGCGCCTGAAGTTCTGGAGCGGGCGCAAGAACGCGTTTCCCGCGTCAGGCCGCATCAGCCCCGACTACATGTGCATGGACTCGACGATTCCGCGCAAGCGCCTGGCCGACATCCTGATCGCGATCCAGCAGATGGAGGCCAAGTACCGCCTCAAGTGCTGCAACGTCTTCCACGCCGGCGACGGCAACCTGCACCCGCTGATCCTGTTCGACGCCAACGACGTGGACCAGCTGCACCGCGCCGAGCTGTTCGGCGCCGACATCCTGGAGACCAGCGTGGCGATGGGTGGCACCGTCACCGGCGAGCATGGTGTCGGCGTCGAGAAGCTCAACTCGATGTGCGTGCAGTTCGCGCCTGCGGAGCGCGCGCAGATGGAATCGGTCAAGCGCGCCTTCGACCCGCGGGCCACGCTGAACCCGGGCAAGGTGATCCCGACGCTGCAGCGCTGCGCCGAGTACGGAAAGATGCACGTGAAGAAGGGCCTGCTGCCCTTCCCCGAGCTGGAACGCTTCTGAGATGGACGCCGCACTGCCCCGCCTGGTCGATCAGGTGCAGACCGCGCGCGCCGCGAAGGGGCGCCTGCGCATCGTCGGCGGCGACACCAAGCACTTCTACGGCAATGCGCCGAGCGGGGAGGCGCTGGACATCAAGCCGCTGGCCGGCATCTCGAGCTACGAGCCGAGCGAACTCGTCGTCACCGTGCGCGGCGGCACGTTGCTCGATGAGCTCGAAGCCGCGCTGGCCGAGAAGGGCCAGCACCTCGCGTTCGAACCGCCGCGTTATGTCGCGCGCGGCACGGTGGGCGGCATGGTGGCCGCGGGCCTCGCCGGCCCGGCGCGCGCCACGGCCGGTGCGGTGCGCGACCATGTGCTCGGCGCGACGCTGCTCAACGGCCGCGGTGAAGTCCTCTCCTTCGGAGGCCAGGTGATGAAGAACGTGGCGGGCTACGACGTCTCGCGCGCGCTCGCCGGCTCGATGGGCGTGCTCGGCGTCATCTGCGAGGTGTCGCTCAAGGTCCTGCCGGTGGCACCCGCCAGCGCGACGATCCGCTTCGAATGCGAGCAGGCCGAGGCGCTCAAGCGCCTGAACGCCTGGGGCGGCGAGCCGCTGCCGATCACGGCCAGCGCCTGGTGGAGCGGCATGCTGGTGCTGCGCCTCGCAGGCGCGCGCGCGGCGGTCGAGGCGGCGCAGCGCCAGCTGGGCGGCGAACCGATCGACCCGCCACTGGCCGCCGCGTTCTGGCGCGGCCTGCGTGACCATGGCGACGAGTTCTTCGCGTCCGCCGCGAAGGCGGAAGACGACGGCGCCGCGCTGTGGCGCCTGTCGGTGGCGGCCACGGCGCCGCCGCTGCTGCTGCCCGGCGAGCAGCTGATCGAATGGGGCGGCGGCTTGCGCTGGTGGTGCACGCATGCCAGTACCGCGTCGGTACGCGATGTGGCCGCGCAGGCCGGCGGCCACGCCACGCGGTTCCGCGGGCGTGACCGACGCGCCGGCACCTTCCACCCGCTGAACGCCGTGCAGGCACGCATCCAGACCGCGCTGGCCGACGCCTTCGACCCCGACTGCGTGTTCGACCGCGGTCGCCTGTTCACCCCCGCCGCCTGATGCAGACGAACCTCGCCCCCGAGTTCAAAGGCACGCCCGACGGCGACGCCGCCGAAGCCATCCTGCGCAAATGCGTGCACTGCGGCTTCTGCACCGCCACCTGCCCGACCTACCAGCTGCTCGGCGACGAGCTTGACGGCCCGCGCGGGCGCATCTACCTGATCAAGCAGGTGCTCGAGGGCGAGGCGCCGACACGCGCGACGCAGCAGCACCTGGACCGCTGCCTGACCTGCCGCAACTGCGAGAGCACCTGTCCGTCGGGCGTGCAGTACGGTGCGCTGGTCGACATCGGGCGCCACATCGTCGACGCCAAGGTCGAACGTCCGGGTGGCGAACGCGCGCTGCGCTGGCTGCTCAAGGAAGGCCTGACCTCGCCGCTGTTCGCGCCGGCCATGGCGCTGGGCCGCGCCGTGCGGCCGCTGCTGCCCGCGTCGCTCAAGCACAAGGTGCCGGCCCAGCCCGGGCCGCGCGCGCACCAGTGGCCGCAGCGCAAGCATGCACGCAAGGTGCTGATGCTGCTGGGCTGCGTGCAGCCGGCGATGATGCCCAACATCAACGCCGCCACCGCGCGCGTGCTCGACGCGGCCGGCGTCCAGACCCTGGTGGCCGACGGCGCCGGCTGCTGCGGCGCGATCCGCCTGCACCTGGACGACCACGCTGGCGGCCTGGCCGACATGCGGCGCAACATCGACGCCTGGTGGCCGCTGGTGGAGGGGCTCACCTCGGCCGGCCAGGTGGAGGCGATCGTGATGAACGCGTCGGGCTGCGGCGTGACGGTCAAGGAGTACCCGCGCCACCTCGCGCACGACCCCGACTACGCCGCGAAGGCCGAGCGCATCGCGGCGCTGACCAAGGACCTGTCGGAGCTGCTGCCGGACCTCGTGCCGGCGCTCGAGCCGCGGGTCAAGCGCGCAGCGGCGTCACGGCTGGCGTTCCACCCGCCCTGCACGCTGCAGCATGGGCAGCAGTTGCGCGGCGGCGTCGAGTCGGTGCTGCGCGATCTGGGCTTCGAGGTCTCGCTCGCGGCAAACGAGTCGCACCTGTGCTGCGGCTCGGCCGGTACCTACAGCGTGCTGCAGCCGGAGCTGGCCTACCGGCTGCGCGATCGCAAGCTCGAGAGCCTGGCGTCGATCGAGGCCACGGCCATCGTGTCGGCCAACGTCGGCTGCATCCAGCACCTGCAGACCGGCACCGCGACGCCGGTGCGGCACTGGATCGAGGTGCTCGACGACGCGCTGAGTTGACAGCGCCGGCCTGCGACGCTGACGCGTCAGCCGACCACGGTGCCGAGGATCACGGCGACCGCGAAGCACCCCCCGAGCACACAACCGGCCAGCATGCGCAGTGCGGTGGCGGCGTCGTCGAACATGGTCTTCTCCCCCTGAGCATCGTGTGGTTCCATGTTCGACAGAACAGCGAAGAACCGCTGTGAACGATGCACGCGAGGCCCGGCGGTTACCCGCCAAGCGGTGACCGGATGCATGTGCGGCGCGAGCAGCCGCAAGCGCTGTGTCCGGATGTCAGTGCCGTGATCAATGCACGGGCTGCGGTTTGACCCGCAAGGCCGACAACACGCCCGCCACCAGCAAGGCCACGCCCACCAGCGTCAGCGCATCGGGCCACTGGCCGCGCAGCGCGAGCGCATAGGCGAGCGCGGACAGGGTCTCGAACACGATCAGCTGTCCCACCAATGCGGTGGGCAGGCGCTGGCTGGCCGCGTTCCAGCACAGCGTGCCGAGCCAGGACGCGAGCAGGCCGATCGCGGCCATCAAGGCGACGAAGCGCAGCGGCGTCGGGCCGAAGGGCATCTCGAAGGCATTGCCGCTCGACGCGGCCCAGGCCCAGAAGAGCGCGAAGCCGAGCGCGGCCGGCGGCAACGTGACCAGGCCCTGCGCGGTGGCCCAGGCGGTGGGCGAGCGGTCGGGGTGGGCGCGCAACCAGTCGGCGTTGCGGATCGGGTACCAGGTCCAGCAGGCGACCGCGCCCACCGCCAGCAGGGCGCCGACCGCGTAGCGGCCGAGGTCGGCCCCGGGGTCGGCACGCAGGCGTGCGAGCTCGCCCTGGTTGACGCAGGCCAGGCCCGCGGCGATCAGCAGCAGCGAAGGCACGAGCCGGGCCCAGGGCAGATGGCCGTCGCGCGCATGGTCGCGCAGGTTCGACGTGATCGCGATCACCACCGGCAGCGTGCCGATGATCATCGTCGGCAGCGGCCCGCCGGCACGCTGGATCGCGGCGGCCAGGCACAGGTAGTACAGCAGGTTGCCGACCAGTGAGAGCTTGAGTGCCTCGAGCCAGTCGTCGCGTGTGAGCTGCGCGAGGCGTCCCCAGTCGAGCCAGGCCAGCGGCAGCGCGATCAGGCCGAAGGCGAGATAACGCGCCACCGACAGCAGCGCCGCCGGGTAGTCCGGCAGCAGCAGCGGCGCGACGAAGACCAGGCCCCACATCAGGCCCGCGGCCAACGCGAACAGGGTGCCGGTGATCAGGGCGCTGCGGTGCGACATGGATTCGAAAGCATGCGCCGCCCGGTGCGCGGCGTCTTGTACCGGATTGCTATGCCGCGGCCCGCACGCCGGCGACCTGCGCGCGGTAGCGCGCCGGCGTCACGCCGTAGCGACGCACGAAGGCGCGCGTCAGGTGGGCCTGGTCCGCCAGGCCCGAGGCCGCGGCCACCGCGGCCGGCGCCTCGCCGGCCGCGAGGCGCTGCTTGGCGTCGAACAGGCGCAGCGCCATCAGGGCCTCGCGTGGTGTGGCACCCTGCGCAGCCTTGAAGCTGCGCAGGAAGTGAAACGGCGACAGGCCCGCCACGGCAGCCAGGTCGTCGAGCGTCAGACGCTCGGCCAGGCGCGCGCGCATCAGCTCGAACACGGCGTCGAAGCGCGGCGCAGCCTCGCGCGCCGCGGCGTGACCGATGCGTGCCTGCGGGCGCAGCGCGTCGAGCAGCTGCAACAGTCCGCTGTCGAAGGCCAGCGGATCATCGGCGGCGTCCCACAGGCCTTGCAGCAGGGCACCGACACGGCGCGCGGCCGCGCGGTCCTCGGCCACCGCGGCGGCGAAGCTCCAGCCGAGCTCGCCGCTGATCGCCTCGACGACGTCGGCATCGAGGTAGACCATGCGATAACGCCAGCCCCCTTCGGTCTCGGCGCGGCCGGTGTGCAGCTCGTCGGGATTCATCAGCACCAGCGAGTCGGCCGGCGCGAGGTGCTCGCCGCCGCGGTAGCGGAAGCGCTCGACCCCCTGCTCGATCGCGCCCAGACCGAAGGCCTCGTGCGTGTGCGGCTCGAAGGCGTGGCGCACGATGCGCGCGCGGTAGAGCTCGACCCCGCTGCGGTGCGCAGGGCGCCGGAATTCGGCGCGGTCGGCGCCATGATCGAAGCTGTCAGGAACGCCTTGCATGGCACGACAGGATAGCCGTCAGGCGGTGCCGTGGCGCCGCAGCCAGGCTGCAGCCTGGCCGCGAGAGGCCAAGCCGAGCTTGTCGAGGATGTTGGCGACATGGCGCTTGACTGTGTGCGGGCTGATGTCGAGCTCGCGCGCGATCAGCTTGTTGCTCAGGCCTTCGGCCATCGCTTGGAGCACCTCGCGCTCGCGTTCGCTGAGCACGTCGGCGGGGGCGGTGTCGCGTTCGGAGCGGGGCCCGGTCGACCCCGCGTTCGGCGGTGAGCCCGTCGGCGGCGGCGCGGGAGCGTGGCGCGTGCCGCCAGCGCGGGCTTCGACGGCCAGCGCCGTCAGCGACGACAGCAAGGCACGCTCCGACC
>JALHQP010000146.1 GCA_022841885.1 Aquincola sp.
CGCAGTTGTTTCCCCATGGCCTGCAGCGCTGCCTCGTCGAGCGCCAGGCCGCGCACCAGCGTCACCGTCTTGCCGCCGCGGCCCTTGCTCTCGCGGCTGACGCGCACCACGCCGTCGCCCGCAGGCGCGGCCGCGCGCTGCGCCTTGCAGATGCATTGCGCCACCGGCTGGCGGCAGGCCGGGCAGATGCGGCCGCCGTCGGTGGAGTAGACGAGGCTGCTGCTCACTCGCTTCTCGCAAACACCACGATCAGGTTGTTGGCCGGCATCGGCACCACTTCGCGCAGGCCCAAGCCCACGGCCTCGGCCTCGCGCTGCACGTCGGCCAACGCGCGCAGGCCCCACGTGGGGTCGCGCGCCTTCAGGTCGGCGTCGAAGGCCTCGTTGCTCGGCACGGTGGGCACGCCGTCCACGCGGTACGGGCCGTACAGGATCAGCAGCCCGCCGCGTGCGAGGTGCGCCGCCGCGCCGCGCATCAGCCCCGGGCAGGTAGCCCACGGCGAGGCGTGCAGCATGTTCACGCACAGCAGTGCGTCGTACGGCGCACCGTCGCTGATCGATGCGGGCCAGGGGGTGGCAACCACGTCCAGATGCAATGCGGGGCGGGCGTTGGCGATGCCCGCGCAACGGGTATCGATCATCGGCAAGCGCGATGCGTCAACGTCGCTCGGCTGCCAGGCCCAGCCCGCCTGCCTTCGCGCGAAGTGTTGCGCGTGCTGTCCCCAGCCCGAGGCGATCTCGAGCACACGCGCTTCGCGCGGCAGCAGGCGCTGCAGTACCTGCAGGATCGATTCCTTGTTGCGCTCGGCCGGCGCACTGAACGGCAGCTCTTCGACGTTGTTCATTGCTCCTCCGCTTCGATACGCAACTGCCGCCGCGCCGCACCCTTCACCTTCGTGCTCGCGCGCACGCGCAGCGCCTCGCCCTCGGGCACGTCCACGCGCACGTGGTAGTCCAGGCTGTCGGTCTGGCCCGGGTTGCTGGTGATGATCTGGCGCGACCATTGGCGGCGGCCGTTGAGTTCCACGCTCATCGCGTGCCACGGATCGGTGGTCTCGGCGGGGCAAGCGACGACGAAGCGCACGTCGACGTGGAAGCGCCGCACGCGCAGTGCCGGCGGGATGTCGAGCGCGGCGATGTCGGCATCGCCCGCGTCGAGCTGCCAATGTTCGAGAGTGTGTTCCGACATGCTTTCGGATGGCGCGTGCTTCGGGTGTCGATGGCCCGCATTCTCGCCACCCTCGCGCGCGGTGCTGGCGCCGCGGCCGGGAAAGGGGGAACATCGCTCTCGCAAGGAGACCGACCATGACCCCCGACACCGCACCGCCCGACGGTGACTTCAGCAAGCTCGTCGACGAGCAGCTTGAGCTCGCGGCGGCCCGGATCCCGGCCGTGCAACCCGCCGTGGTGCACCCCTCGCCCGTCGACCACGAGGAGCGCCAGGTGCCCCACCCCACGCTCGAGGACGTGCTGCTCGGCACCGCCGAACCGACGCCGGAGATGCTGGAAGAGCTCGCCGCGCTGCAGGCCGCGCCCGAACTGAGCGAGGAAGAGCTGGCGCGCCAGGCGCTGGCCGATGGCGGTGCCGACGGCGAGCCGGCGACACCGGAGTAGCGGCATCGCCGCCCGTCCGGGCAAGGCCATCAGCCCCCGCCTGTGCCGGCCAGCGCCGCCACGTGGTGGCGCAGGTGGTCTTCGACCATCGTCGCGATGAAGTAGTAGCCGTGGTCGTAGCCCGCGTGGCGGCGCAGCGTGAGCGGCTGGCCGACGGTGGCGCAGGCGGCCTCGAAGGCCTCGGGCTGCAGCTGCTGATCGGCCAGGAACTTGTCGGCCAGGCCCTGGTCGATGAGGATGCCCTGCGGGTACGGCGCGCCGCGCCGCGTTCGCATCAGCTCGCTCGCGTCGTGCGCGGCCCAGGCCGTGCGGTCGTCGCCGAGGTAGCCCGTGAACGCCTTCTGCCCCCAGGGGCAGCGCATCGGCGCGCAGATCGGCGCCAGCGCCGACAGGCTGGCGAAAACACCGGGGTGCCGAAGCGCCAGCGTCAGCGCACCATGCCCACCCATCGAGTGGCCGAAGGTCCCAGCGCGCCCCGGCTGCAAAGGCGCATGCTGCGCCACCTGCGGCAGCAACTCCTTGATCAGCCAGCTCTCCATGCGCCAGTGGCGCGCCCAGGGTTCGCGCGTCGCGTCGAGATAGAAGCTCGCCGCCACGCCGAAGTCCCACGCGTCCGCCTCGCCCGGCAGGTTGGCGCCACGTGGGCTGGTGTCGGGCATCAGCAGCGCGAGACCGAGCTCGGCCGCGACGCGCTGCGCGCCGGCCTTCATCGTGAACGTCTCTTCGGTGCAGGTCAGGCCGGCCAGGTAGATCAGCAGCGGCACGCGCGCGCCGGCCAGCGCCTGCGGCGGCAGGTAGAGCGCAAAGCGCATCGGCAGCCCGATCTCCACCGACGCGTGGCGGTGGAAGCGCTGCACGCCGCCGAAGCACGCGTGCTCGGACAGCGTCTCCCACTCTCCCATCAAAACACCACGACCGAGCGGATCGACTCGCCGCGCTCCATCAGATGAAAACCTTCGTTGATGTCCTCGAGCTTCAGGCGGTGCGTGATCAGTTCGTCGATCTTCAGCTTGCCGTCCATCACCCAGTCGACGATCTTCGGCACGTCGGTGCGGCCGCGCGCGCCGCCGAAGGCCGAGCCTTCCCACTTGCGGCCGGTGACGAGCTGGAACGGGCGCGTGCTGATCTCGGCACCCGCCGGCGCCACGCCGATGATGATGCTGCGGCCCCAACCCTTGTGCGTGCACTCGAGCGCCTGACGCATCAGCTGCACGTTGCCGACGCACTCGAAGCTGTAGTCGGCGCCGCCGTCGGTGAGCTGCACCAGGTGGTCCACCAGGTTGCCCACCTCCTTCGGGTTCACGAAGTGCGTCATGCCGAAGCGGCGCGCCATCGCCTCGCGCTTGGGGTTGATGTCCACGCCGATGATCTTGTCGGCGCCCACCATCTTGGCGCCCTGGATCACGTTCAGGCCGATGCCGCCGAGCCCGAACACCACCACGTTGGCGCCGGCCTCCACCTTGGCGGTGAACAGCACCGCGCCGACGCCGGTGGTGACGCCGCAGCCGACGTAGCAGACGGTGTCGAAGGGCGCGTCCTCGCGGATCTTGGCCAGCGCGATGCCCGGCACCACGATGTGGTTCGCAAACGTGCTGGTGCCCATGTAGTGCAGGATCGGCTGGCCGTCGATCGAGAAGCGCGAGCTGCCGTCGGGCATCAGGCCCTTGCCCTGGGTGGCGCGGATCGACTGGCACAGGTTCGTCTTGCGCGAGAGGCAGAACTTGCACTGCCGGCACTCGGGCGTGTACAGCGGGATCACGTGGTCGCCGGGCTTGAGCCAGGTGACACCGGCGCCCACTTCGAGCACCACGCCCGCGCCCTCGTGGCCGAGGATGGCCGGGAACAGGCCCTCGGGGTCGGCGCCCGACAGCGTGTAGTGGTCGGTGTGGCAGATGCCGCTGGCCTTGACCTCCACCAGCACCTCGCCGGCGCGCGGGCCCTGCAGGTCCACGGTCTCGATCGTCAGCGGGGCACCGGCCTTCCAGGCGACGGCAGCTCGGGTCTTCATCATGGGCTCCTCGTTGCGCGGGCGCCCATTGTGCGGCGGTCGCGCCGCTCAGGCCGTCAGGCCCACGCGCTCCTTGAACTGCTGGCGCACTTGCGGGCCAGGCGCCGGTGGTCGTCCATGCGGTCGGTCTTCAGCGGAGTCGCGTGTCCATCCACGTACAGGGCCATCGCGGCTCTCCTTGAAGTTCATGGGCACGACGCGCGAGACCGCATCGAATCGACCACCCTTGTCGGTTCCCGGGGAAACTACCCCCCATGCGCCAAGCCGTCACCGCCGCCCACGCCTGCCGCCTGGTCAACCACGGCCCGACGGTGCTGGTGACGAGCGCGCACGGCGGCCGGCGCAACGTGATGGCCGCGGCCTGGTCGATGCCGGTGGAGTTCACGCCGCCACGCGTGGCGGTGGTGATCGACAAGAGCACCTACACGCGCGAGCTGGTGCTGGCCAGCGGCCGGTTCGCGCTCAACCTGCCCTGCCGCGCGATGGCCGACGTGGCCTACACGGTGGGCAGCACCAGCGGGCGCGACGAAGACAAGTTCGCGCGCCTGAACCTCGCCACCTTCGACGGCAGCACGCCCGGCCTGCCGCTGCTGGGCGACTGCGTCGCCTGGCTCGAGTGCCGCCGCATCCCCGAGCCGCACGCCGAGGCCAAGTACGACACCTTCTTCGGCGAGGTGGTCGCCGCGTGGGCCGACGACCGCGTGTTCGCGAACGGGCGCTGGTCCTTCCGCGACGACAACACCGCGCTGCACACCCTGCACCACCTGGGCGGCGGCCACTTCGCGCTGCCGGCCGCCACGCTGCAGGGGCGCAAGCTCTAGGCGTTTGCCTGCGCCAGCTCAGCTGCCGGCCGGCGGCTGCCACAGCTCGAGCCGGTTGCCCTCGGGGTCCATCACCCAGCCGAACTTGCCGTACTCGGACTCCTCCACCTTGTCGTCCACCGTGCAGCCCTCGGCGCGCAGCGCGGCCCGCAGCGCCTGCAGGTCGTCGACGCGGTAGTTCACCATGAAGGGCGCGCTGCTCGGCGCGAAGTAGCTCGTGTCGGCGGCGAAGGGGTTCCAGACCGTCGTGCCCACGCCCGCAGGGTTGTGCTCGCCGGCCCAGCGGAAGGCCGCGCCGCCCCAGGGCTCGAGCGGAATGCCCAGGTGCTTCTGGTACCAGGCGCCCAGCGCCGCCGGGTCCTTGGCCTTGAAGAAGATGCCGCCGATGCCGGTGACTCGCTTCATGCGGTGCTCCTTGTGCGGTGAGTGTCGTCCGTCAGCTCTCGTTGTGCGCCACGCTGACGCGTTGTCGCGTGCCCGCGGCCACGTCGTAGGTGTTGAAGTCGCTCATCGTGCGCCCGTACAGGTGCAGGCTCACCGCGGGCGGGCGGCCGGCGGCCACGCCGGTGACGTGGATGTGGTCCGGGTTGGGCACGAAGCTCGTGACCGCGCCGCGCGCCAGCAAGATGACGCCGCCGCGCGCGAGCTCGATGCCGCTGTGGGCACCGCGGTCCGGCGACAGACGGACATAACTGCGCTCCTCCAGCACGCCGGCGAGCACGCCCACCACGCCCCAGCTGCCGTGGTCGTGCACCGGCGTCCACTGGCCGGGCTGCCAGACGATGACGTAGAGCGACAGCGACCCGTCCGGCGCGGCGTGCACGAGGTTGCGGCTGTAGCGCGCGGGGTCGCCGCGGTAGTGGCGCGGTTCGAGGAAGGACTCGGCCTGCTCGATCAGGTCGCCCATCAGCGGCGCGAGCGCGAGCACGCAGTCAGCAGGCTCGGTGCAGCCGTCGGTGAGGCCGGAGGCGCGGGAGAGGAAGGTGGAGAGGGCGGGGGAGGTCATGCTACGCGGCTCTTGTTAACTCAAAGCAGCTCCGCACGGGGCAGGATGCTGCCCTTGACCTGAACTTTCGATGAGTCGTGGTCGGGCAGTAAAGTCGTCACTTCAGCAGAATCGCGCCTGCAACAAGTGACGAACCGAACGAATAGGATTGGACTGCCAAGAGGCCCGTCGGCGTCGGCGTAAGTGTCAAGTCCGCGAGCACCACAATTGCACCACTGACACCAACACCCAGGCGAAACAGCATGCCCGACTTCTTGTCCTCCGCAATTAGCTTAGCTTGGCTAGCCGCTCGACAAACTTCGTCGGTGAAGACATCGATGTTCCTTAAAAAGGAGCCGGCGGACCCGCGTCCATACTTCCCGATGTAGGCATGTGCCTTCAGATCGAACGCGTCCTTCACGATCTGCGAGATCGTTGTACTTGAAAGACCGGCACGCTCAAGAACAACGAGTTCAGGGCTGAGGAATTCATCTAGAAAGCGCCCCAAACTGCCGCGTATTGCTGCGTTTGTCTGTGCGTGTTCGTCCGCTGCTTCCGCAACCGCAGCGACGCGTTCCCGGAAAGTCTGGTCCCGAGTCAGCTCGCGGAGCCCTTCGCACGCGAGTTTGGTGGCAAAGATGGCCTCCTCGGGAGCAATGTTCGCTCGGCGGACGCGCAACTCCTGAACATAGTTTGTCGCGCGCACAAGCTTGACGTTGGCAAGCGGTACTTGAACCTGCGCAAGGACACATTGCGGAGCCCAAGCCGCGAGGACTAAGAGAAGTACGGACAAACGGCGCATCGCTCCCTCCATCAAGAACCACTCCTGCTCCGATGCATTCTCGGGCGCTCATCTAGAGTCGTCTAGTCGCGTGCTTGAGTGCGAATTCATGCGTCGCTGGTGGCGCGGCGCGCGCGACCCAAATTGACCGTTTGGCCAGAACCCACTGCGCGACTTACGCAGATGACCAGTGATGAGGTCGGATTCGATTCGCCGCAGAACACCAACTGCCCCACCGTCGTTCAAGGCGGGATACGCTCGGCTATGTCTTTCCGCGCTGACGTTCCACCTCTGACCGCCCTCCCCACCGGCGCCCACCTGATCGCCCTGCCCTCGCCCGCCCAGGCCACCGCCACGGTCGCGGTGTTCGTGCGCAGCGGCAGCGCCCACGAGCCGCGCCTGCTCAACGGCATCAGCCACGTGGTCGAGCACATGCTGTTCAAGGGCACGGCCAGGCGCGACGCGCGGCGCATCAACCTGGACGCGGAGCGCCTGGGCGCCGAGGTCAACGCGCACACCGACCGCGACCACACGGCCTTCTACATGCGCGGGCTGCCCGAGCATGTGGGCGAGTTCACGCGCATGCTGGCCGAGCTGGTGCTCACGCCCGCCTTCCCGGCCGATGAGCTGGAGCGCGAGCGCCAGGTGCTGCTGCAGGAGCTGGCCGAGGACGAGGACGACCCCGTCTCCTCGGCCTACAAGCTGTTCGACGCCGCCTGCTACGGCCTGCACCCCGCCGCCATGCCGGTGATCGGCACACGTGCGCGCGTCGAGCGCCTGACGCGGGAGGACCTGGCGGGTTATGTTCAGCGCCAGTACCGCGGGCCGAACGTGGTGGTGGGCGCGGCGGGGGCGTTCGACGCCGACGCCTTCCTGCGCGAGGCCGAGCGCGCCTTCGCGCCGCTGCCGGCCGGCGCGCCGAACCTCGTGGACGCCCCCCCGTACCTCGGCGGCGTGCGCACGCGCGCGCAGGCCGGCTCGAGCCAGACCCATGCGGTGATCGGCGGCGCGCTGCCGTCGCGGCGCGAGGTCTCGATCGATTCCGAAGCCGCCTGCGCGCTCGCCGCCGCGGTGCTAGGCGAGGGCATGAGCTCGCCGCTGCTGCACGAGCTGCGCGAGAAGCGCGCGCTGGCCTACCACGCCAGCGCCTCGGCCGACGCACTGGACATGTGCGGCCAGTTCATCGTGGAGGCGTCCACCGCGCCCGAGCGTTTCGACGAATGCCTGCAGGCGGTGTTGCAGTTGCTGCTGCAGCACGCCGAGCGCATCGCCCCCGACGAACTGGCGCGCGCCAAGCGCCAGCTCGCGGTGCGGCGCGCGCGCGCGATGGACAAGCCGCTGCGCCGCATCGAGGACGCCGCGCTGGACCTGTTCGTGCACGGCGCGCTGCGCGATCCGGCCGAGCGCCTGGCCGCCATCGAAGGCACCGGCCCGGCCGCCGTGCGCGCCGTGTTCGAGGGCCTGCTCGGCGCCGGGCTCACGGTGGCGGTGACCGGTGAGTTGAAGCGCGCCGCCGGCACGCGCACCCGC
>JALHQP010000147.1 GCA_022841885.1 Aquincola sp.
CGCGCGCCGCGAGTGGCGCCGCTTCGCGGTCGCCGCACTCGTCGTCGTCGCCGCCGGCAGCTGGCTGCCCGAGGCCGCCGACGGCCTGGCGCGGGCGCTCGGCCTGTCGCGCAGCTTCGTCGGCACCATCTTCATGGCCCTGGTCACCACGCTGCCCGAGATGGCCGTCACGCTGGCGGCGCTGCGCCTGCGCGCGCTCGACATGGCGATCGGCAACCTGCTGGGCAGCAACCTGTTCAACGTGATGATCCTGGCCGTGGACGACCTGTTCTACCTGCGCGGCCCGCTGCTGGCCGACGCCGCGCCGGTGCACGGCGGCACGGCGGTCACGGCGCTGGTGATGACCGGGCTCGTGATCGTCGGCCTGGTGATGCGCCCGCAGGGCCGCCTGCTTCGCGTGACGAGCTGGCTCAGCGTCAGCCTGGTGGCCACCTACCTGATCAACGTCGCGCTGGTCTACCTGTCTGGCGCCTGAGCCCCGGCATCGCAGCGGCGGCGGCGCCGCCGCCGCTTGAGCCACACGCCCACCGTCCACGCCACATGCACCAGGGCCCAGGTTCCGATGCCGCCGACCACCGCGAACACCGCCAGGCCGACGAACAGCGGCTTGCCGATCGCCTTGGCGCGCTCGATCCAGCCTGGCTCTTCGCCCGCGCCGCCGTCGGCCGCGTCGACCGCCCCGGCCAGCGCCTGGGTGGCGCCGGGTTCGACCGCTTCGCCGAGGATCGCGGCGCCCACGTGGTACGCGGCCACGCCGATCGGCGCAAGGGTGAAGGGGTTGGACACCAGGGTCGCGAAAGCCGCCACCGGCAGGTTGGCGCGCAGCACCAGCGCGAACAGCGCCGCACCGGCGATCTGCAGCACCGGGATCAGGAAGCCGAAGAACACGCCGATGCCCGCGCCGATGGCCACGCGGCGCCGGCTCAGCTGCCACAGCCAGGGCCGGCGCAGCAGCGGCCCGAGCCAGCGCAGGCCCGGGTGGGCCTTCAGCGTCTCCTCGGTCGGCAGGCGGCGGCGAATCCAGTCGCGCATGCGGGCATGATGCCAGCGGTACCACGCCGACCTGCCGCGCCCGCGCACCCCCAGGAGCCCCCGATGCCCGAACCCGTGCTGTATGGATCCGACGCCTACGCCCCGGCCCAGATCGCCGAGCGCGTCAGCGCGGTGGGCGTGCGCAAGGCGCGCCTGCCCTGGCTGACGCAGGCGCTGTTGGGCATCCTGGCGGGCGCCTTCATTGGCCTGGGCGCGCTGACGTTCACGCTGGTGGCCAGCGACGCTTCGCTCGGCTTCGCGGCGCAGCGCCTGGTGGGCGGGCTGGCGTTCTCGCTCGGCCTGCTGCTGGTGGCGGTGGCCGGGGCGGAACTCTTCACCGGCAACAACCTGATCGCGATGGCCTGGGCCGGCGGCCATGTGCGCACCGGCGAGTTGCTCGGGCACTGGGCCCTGGTGTGCCTGGCCAACCTGGTCGGTGCGGCCGGCCTGGCGCTGCTGGTCTGGCTGTCGGGCCACACCGCGATGAACGGCGGCGCCGTCGCGCGTGCGGCGGTGGCGATCGCCAGCGCGAAGGCCGAGCTGCCGTGGGCGGAAGCGTTCTTCCGCGGCGTGCTGTGCAACGTGCTGGTGTGCATGGCGGTGTGGATGGCCTTTGCCGGGCGCAGCGTGGTCGACAAGGCGGTGGCCATCGTGTTCCCGGTCACGGCCTTCGTCGCCGCCGGCTTCGAGCACTCGATCGCCAACATGTACTTCTTCCCGCTCGCACTGCTGCTGGGCGCGCCGCTGGCGGCCACCGACATCGCGGCCAACCTGGCCTGGGTGATCGCGGGCAACATCGTCGGCGGCAGCGTGCTGGTGGCCCTGGTGTACTGGACAATCTACCTGCGGCCCGGCGCCGCACCGAGCGACACGCCCCGCACATGAGCTGGATCGAGACCTTCGAGTTCGCGAGCTACGTGGTCACCGTGGTCGGCCTGCCGTTCGCGATCGGCATCTTCTTCTACGAGCAGCGCAAGGAGCGCGAGAACGAGGAGGAGGAGCAGTACCAGCACCTGTCGGACGCCTACAACGAGTTCCTGCGCGTCGTGCTCGACCATGCCGACCTGCAGCTGCGCACGCACGAGCCGCTGGCCAACCCGACGCCCGAGCAGCGCGAGCGCATGCTGGTGATCTTCGACATGCTGATCTCGCTGTTCGAGCGCGCCTACCTGGTGGCCTACAAGGACGAGATGGACCGCACCGAACGCCGGCGCTGGAACTCGTGGGACGACTACATGCGCGAATGGTGCCGGCGCGACGACTTCCACAATGCGCTGCCGCTGCTGCTGCGCGGCGAAGACCCCGACTTCCAGGCCTATATCCGGCGCGTCGCGCAGGAAGAGCGCGGTGCGCCTATCCTCGCGTCTTCGTTCTAGGCAGCCCAAGGAGCCCGCCATGGCCAACCCCGACCCCATCGTCATCGCCTCCGCCGCCCGCACGCCCATCGGCGGCCTGCTCGGCGACCTCGCCGGCCTCGCGGCCTGGGAACTCGGCGCCGTCGCCATCAGGGCCGCGGTCGAGCGCGCCGGCATGCCCGGCGACAGCGTCGACGAGGTGCTGATGGGCAACTGCCTGATCGCCGGCCAGGGCCAGGCGCCGGCGCGCCAGGCCCTGCGCAAGGCCGGCCTGCCCGACAGCACCGGTGCGGTCACGCTGTCCAAGATGTGCGGCAGCGGCATGCGCGCGATGATGTTCGCGCACGACATGCTGGCCGCCGGCTCGGCCAACGTGATGGTGGCCGGCGGCATGGAGAGCATGACCAACGCGCCGCACCTGATGTTCGCGCGCAAGGGCGTCAAGTACGGCATGGCGCCGATGTACGACCACATGGCGATGGACGGCCTGGAGGACGCCTACGAGCGCGGCAAGGCGATGGGCGTGTTCGCCGAATCGTGCGCCGCCAAGTACGCGTTCAGCCGCGAGGCGATGGACCAGTACGCGATCACGAGCACGCAGCGCGCCAAGACAGCCAACGAGGACGGCAGCTTCACGTGGGAGATCGCGCCGGTGACCATCGCCTCGGCCAAGGGGGAGGCCAAGATCGAGCGCGACGAGCAGCCCTTCAAGGCCAAGCTCGACAAGATTCCCTCGCTCAAGCCCGCGTTCAAGAAGGACGGCACCATCACCGCCGCCACCTCGTCGTCGATCTCCGATGGCGCCGCGGCGCTGGTGCTGATGCGCGAGTCCACCGCGCGCCAGCGCGGCGTGACGCCGCTCGCGCGCATCGTCTCGCACGCGGTGCACGCGCAGGCGCCCGAATGGTTCGCCACCGCGCCGGCCGGCGCCATCGACAAGGCGCTGAAGAAGGCCGGCTGGGACGCCAAGAGCGTGAACCTGTGGGAGGTGAACGAGGCCTTCGCCGCGGTGACGATGGCCGCGATGGCCGAGTTCAAGCTGCCGCACGAGATCGTCAACGTGCACGGCGGCGCCGTCGCGCTCGGCCATCCGATCGGCGCCTCGGGCGCCCGTATCGTCGTCACGCTGCTCGGCGCGCTGAAGCAGCGCGGGCTGAAGCGCGGCGTCGCGTCGCTGTGCATCGGCGGCGGCGAGGCCACCGCGATGGCGCTCGAGCTCTACTGAGGCGCGGCCGATGTTCGGCACCCACGACCTGGCCCTGTTCGCGCTCACGGTCTTCGTGCTCAACGCGACGCCGGGCGTGGACATGGCGTTCACGCTCGTGTCGACGCTGCGCGGCGGTGTGCGCGGCGGGCTGGCGGCCGCGGCCGGTGTCAACGCCGGCTGCGTGGTGCATGCGCTGGCGGCCACCTTCGGGCTGGCCGCGCTGATGGTGGCGTCGAGCGCCGCGTTCAACGTCATCAAATGGGCCGGCGCGGCCTACCTGCTGTGGCTGGCCGTCGGCATGCTGCGCACCGGCTTGCGCGCAGCCCCCGTCGATGCCGCCGCGCCGGCTGCCGGCGACGCCGCGCCGTTGCGGCCCTGGGCCCTGCTGCGCCAGGGCTTCCTGACCAATGTGCTGAACCCCAAGGTGGCGCTGTTCTTCCTCGCGCTGCTGCCGCAGTTCATCGACGGCGACGCACCGAACAAGACCGGGGCCTTCCTGTTCCTCGGCCTGTGGGCCATCGTGCAGGGCACGCTGTTCCTCGTGGTCTTCGTGGGGCTGGTGGCGCCGCTGCGGCGCCTGAAGCCACGCCCCGGCGTGACGCGTGGCCTGCACCTCGCCGGTGCGGGACTGTTCGCCACGCTGGCCGCGCGCCTGGCGTTGGCGCAGCGGCCTTGACGGCGCATTGATGCCGCACCCCCCCAGGCCCGTGGGTGCGGGGCCCGCGCAGCCGCCCTTATCCTCGGCGCATGTCCATCCACGCCCTGCCGACCAGCGCGCCGCCCCTGCCCGTGGCGGTGGCCGAGACCTGCGAGCGCGGCATCGTGTTCTCGCGCGCGGCGATCGCCGAGTTCGCGCGGCTGACCGGCGACGCCAACCCGCTGCACTTCGACCCCGAGGCCGCGGCGCGCGCGCACCATGGCCGCATCATCGCCAGCGGCCAGCAGACCACGTCCAACCTGATCGGCCTGGCCGCGACGCACTTCGCGCGCCGCTGCGAGCGTTTTGCACGCGAGCTGCTGTGCCTGAACTTCAACTTCGCGTTCAAGGCCCCGGTGTTCGCCGACGACCCGGTGCACCTGTCGTGGACCGTGTCGTCGGTGACGTGGCATCCCAAGCTCGAAGGCTGGCTGGCCCAGGTCGACGGCAAGGCGGTGTCGCACGCACGCCCGTGCGTGGTGGGCCGCGGCACGCTGCTCGTCAAGGCACGCGACCTCTCGCGCTGAGATTGCCTCGGCCCGTGCGGGGCCCGCGGTGAGCCGCGCGTCGGTCCATCTGCAACTCGCCGGCATGGTGCTGCTGTGGGGTGCCTCGTGGCCCGCCGGGCGCGTGATGGCACTGGCGATGCCGCCGCTGTCCGCGTCGGCCTGGCGCTTCACCATCGCCGCCGTGCTGCTGCTGGCCTGGATGCGCTTCAGCGCCGGTGCCTGGCCGCGCTACACGCGCCGCCAATGGGCCGGCCTGGCGGCGGCCGGCGCGGTGGGCGTGGCCGCCTACTCGGTGCTGTTCATGATGGCCCTGCAGCGCGTGGAGGCGAGCCGCGCCTCGGTGGTCGTCACGATCAACCCGGTGTTCACCACGCTGCTGGCGGCGTGGTGGTTCAAGGAACGCTTCAACGCCCTCGTGGCCGCGGGGCTGGCGCTGGCCGTGCTGGGTGCCGCCACGGTGATGACGCACGGCGCGCCGTGGAAGCTGCTCGCCGGCGAGGTGGGCCTGGGCGAATGGCTGCTGCTGGGCTGCGTGGCCACCTGGACCAGCTACTCGCTGATGGGCCGGCGCCTGATGACCGGCATCGACGCGCTGGCCGCCACCGCGGTCACCGCCACGGTGGGCTGCGTGCTGCTGTGGGTGGCGGCCTTGGCGGTGGAGGGCCGCGCCGCCGTGTGGGCCTCGGTCACCGAGCTGACGCCCACCGGCTGGGCCGCGCTGCTGTACATGGCCATCGGCGCCGTGGTGCTGGCCTACGCCTGGTTCTACCGCGGCATCGCCGCGCTGGGCGCGGGCGTGGCGTCGAGCTACATCAGCCTGGTGCCGGTGGTGGGCGTGGCCAGCTCGGTGCTGCTGCTGGGCGAGCCGCTGAGCGCGTCGCTGCTGACCGGCGGCGCGATGGCGCTGGCCGGCGTGGTGTTGGCGAATCGGGCCCGCCGCGGATAGCGCGGCGCGCGCGCCGCTGCGACACTGCGGGCCTGCTGCCGGAGCCTTCGAACAACCATGCTGCTTTCCGACGACCACCTTGCCGTGCAGGACGCCGTGCGCGCCTATGTGCGCGACCGCATCGCGCCGCAGGCCGCGCGCTGGGACAAGGAACACCACTTCCCGCGCGCCGAGCTCGCCGGCCTGGCCGAGCTGGGCTGCTACGGCGTGGCGGTACCCACCGACTACGACGGCGCGGGGCTGGACTACCTGGCGCTGTCGATCATCCTGGAGGAGATCGCCGCCGGCGACGGCGCCACGAGCACGGTGGTCAGCGTCAACAACTGCCCGGTGTGCTCGATCCTGATGGCCTTCGGCAACGCCGATCAAAAGGAGCGCTTCCTCAAGCCGCTGGCGCGCGGCGAGATGCTCGGTGCCTTCTGCCTGACCGAGCCGCATGTGGGCTCCGAGGCCGGTGGGCTGAAGACCACCGCGGTGAAGGACGGCAACGACTACGTGCTCAACGGCGTCAAGCAGTTCATCACCAGCGGCAAGGAGGGTGACCTCGCCATCGTGATGGCGGTCACCGACAAGGCCGCGGGCAAGAAGGGCATCAGCGCCTTCGTGGTGCCGACCCAGACGCCCGGCTACGTGGTGGCGCGGCTGGAAGACAAGATGGGCCAGCACGCCAGCGACACCGCGCAGATCGTGTTCGAGAACTGCCGCGTGCCGGCATCGAACCTGCTGGGCGAAGAAGGCATGGGGCTGAAGATCGCGCTGTCGGGCCTGGAGGGCGGGCGCATCGGCATCGCCAGCCAGGCGGTGGGCATGGCACGCGCCGCGTTCGAGGCCGCGCTGGCGTACAGCAAGGAGCGCCAGGCCTTCGGGCAAGCGATCTTCCAGCACCAGGCGGTGCAGTTCAAGCTGGCCGACATGGCCACGCAGATCGAGGCCGCGCGCCAGCTGATCCACCACGCCGCGAGCCTGAAGGACGCGGGGCGGCCCTGCCTGAAGGAAGCTGCGATGGCCAAGCTCAACGCCAGCGAGATGGCCGAGCGCGTGTGCTCGGCGGCGATCCAGGTCTTCGGCGGCTACGGTTATGTCAGCGACTTCCCGGTCGAGCGCATCTACCGCGACGTGCGCGTGTGCCAGATCTACGAGGGCACGAGCGAGGTGCAGAAGATCCTGATCGGCAGGGCGCTCGGGTGAGAGTCGGCGCGGCGTTACATGGTTGGATATGCGTGTTGAATCCACCACAGTTGAGCCGAAAAATCAGGCAGGACAATGGTTTGCCATGCCGTTGCACGACCTGCATACGCCGCACTCGACCTGCATACGCCGCAGGTCTGCGGTCTAGAACACGTTAGGCGTCAGAATCCACTTGCGCGGCTATCCCCTCTACCTACTTCTCGTTCTGCTTGGCTTTGCCATGTGGGTCGCACTCTTCATTTACATGCGCGGCGGCGACAAGAAGAGCGATCGGAAGCGCGGGCTCGTGGGCAAGCTACTCATCGGTCCGTTGCACCCATACATGGCCAAGCGCGGCTACAGCCTCACAAAGCGCGAGTTGCTCGGCTGGGGTTTGGTCCTTGTCCTCATGCTCGCTGCGCCTTTGATCACGTCGCTGCTGGAGTAGCAGCCGCGCTCGCTACGCCATGAATCAACTCGCCAGTCCGCCATCAAGCTTGGGCTTTCTGCAGGCGCTTCGCTCCATGTGCTCTCAGTGGCGCTGGCCCTTCGGTGCCGGAGTGGGCTCGTTTGCCTCGCCGCCAGGTGCGAACTGACGCCTAACCCTTCGTATATGGACTCCCCCGCCAACGCCAGCGATTGATCGATCGGTGAAGGACACGAGGGGTTGAGCCTGCAGTCGTATATCCGGCATCTGATGTGGGCTGTGTGC
>JALHQP010000148.1 GCA_022841885.1 Aquincola sp.
CAGCCTGGCGCAGGCCGACCCTGTGCCGCTGGCGCCGGCTGCCGCGCGCACGGTGGCGGAGCCCGCCGTGGCGCCGGCGGCAGCGGGGGGCTGGCTGGCCGACCTCGAGCGCGAGGCCCGCACCCTGCTCGAAGCCGGCTCACCCGAGGTCTGGGACACGCTGACGCGCCAGTTCGAAGCCAAGCTGATCGTCACTGCGCTCGGCACGACGCGCGGGCGGCGCATCGAGGCGGCTCAGAAGCTGGGCATCGGGCGCAACACGATCACGCGCAAGATCCAGGAGCTGGGGCTGGACGACTAAAGGTCGCGCTGCCGAGGCGGTGCGGCAAAGGCGTGGGGGCGCTGCGGCTGGGGTGCGACCTCGGCGGTCGTCGCTTCGCTCCGACTGCCCTGCGGTGCTCGGTCTTCTGGCCCGCGGCCGAACTCACTTCGTTCGCTGCGCTCACTCCGTTCAAACAGCCGCCGCGAGTCGGATGACGAAGCGCGGGAGTACGCGCGCGGCCAGAAGCCCTGCGCTCCTCGGCGCCTCCCACGCACCCCAGCCGCAGCGCCCCCACGCCTTTGCAGCAGCAGTGGTGGTGTTCGGTGGAACACCACAGCGGGCACCGCCTGCCGCCACGCGCGATCAACGGAAAGTCAGGCGCTTTCCAACCGCACCCACACCGGCGCATGATCGCTCGGCCGCTCGTTCTTGCGCGGTGCCTTGTCGATGACGCATTCGCGCACCGCGGCTTTCAGCGCTTCGCTGACCAGGATCACATCGATGCGCAGGCCCTGGTTCTTGCGGAAGGCGAGGTTGCGGTAGTCCCACCAGGACCATGACTTCGGCGGTTGCTCGAACAGGCGGAAGGCATCGACCAATCCGAGTTCGACCAGCTTGCGGAAGTGGTCGCGCTCCTCGTCGGTGCAGTGGATCTGACCAGCCCAGGCGACAGGGTCGAACACGTCGCGGTCCTCGGGGGCGATGTTGAAGTCGCCCATCAGCACCAGCTTCGGGTGCGTCGCGAGTTCCTCGCGCAGCCAGTCGCGCAAGCCCCGCAGCCACTGCATCTTGTACTCGAACTTCTCGGTGCCCGGCGCCTGGCCGTTCGGGAAATAGGCGCCGACGATGCGCAGGCCGCCGACGGTGCCGGTGATCACGCGCGCCATCTCGTCGGCGAAGCCGGGGATGTTGCGCACGATGTCGGTGGCCGGCGCCTTGGACAGCAACGCGACGCCGTTGTAGGTCTTCTGTCCGAACCACTGCACCGCATAACCTGCGGCCTCGATCTCGGCGTGCGGGAACTTGTCGTCGGTGAGCTTGGTTTCCTGCAGCACGAGCGCATCGGGCTGCTGCTCGGCGAGCCAGTCGAGCAGTTGCGGCAGTCGCACCGCGAGCGAGTTGACGTTCCAGGTGGCGAGCTTCAATGGAGGATGCCCGATCGGAGAGACATGGCGCCGGACTCTACCGCCAACGGCCAAGAAGCTGCCGCCCGCGGCGACGGCTATGTGCGGTGACAGACAGTCGCAAGGCGGCAGATCTCGAACACTCGGCCAGCGCAGCGACGAGGAGAACCGACATGCAACGCGACAGCCCGATGGTCAAGGTGCCCGAAGACAGTGGCCTTGCCTGGCGCGAGCTTCCGCGGCTGCGGCCCTTTGCAAACATCCGCGCCGACCTGCAGGCCCACGGTGGTCGCTGGGGTGCGCAAGGGTTCTGGGCCCTGGTGGTCTATCGCTTCGGGCGCTGGCGCTATGGCGTTCGGCCTGTGTGGGCGAGAAAGCTGTTTTCGGGCATCTACAAGGTGCTGTTCAAGCTGGTGCAGATCGTCACCGGCATCGAACTGCCCTGCGAGGTGGTCATCGGACGCAATTTCGTCATCGACCACCAAGGCGGCATCGTGATCAGCGGCTACACGCGCTTCGGCAACGATTGCCGCATCCGCAACGGCGTGTGCATCGGCCTCGCGCGCGTCGACGACCCCTGCGGCCCGGTGATCGGCAATGGCGTTGACATCGGCACCGGCGCAGCGCTGCTCGGGCGTATCACCATCGGTGACAACGTGCTCGTTGGCGCCAACGCCGTGGTGTTGTGCGACGTGCCCTCCGACTCGATCGCCGTGGGCGTTCCGGCGGTGGTGAAGGCACGCAATCGACCGGCCATCTCGCCGGGATCCGAGACCACTCTCAGGAAGGCCTTCTCCTACACCGTCTAGCGAACCGGCACGACCGCTTTCGGGCGTCGGTACGTCACGAAGGCGAAGCGGGTCGAATCGGCCCCCACCCGCCATTCGCGCTCGACCTCGACGAAGCCCGCACGGTCGAAGGGTGGGAAGAAGGTGTCCGCGCCTTCGAACGCGGCGCCCACTTCCGTCAGCACCAGCTCGTCGGCGCGAGGCAGCGCAAGTGCGTAGAGCTCGCCGCCGCCGATGACGCACACGCGCGCCGCGTCGGCCGCAAGCGCCAGGGCCTCGTCCAGCGAGGCCGCGCGCTCGGCGCCAGTGGCCTGCCATGCCGCATTGCGCGTGACCACGAGGTTGCGGCGCCCCGGCAGCGGCCGGAAGCGCTCGGGCAGCGAGTCCCAGGTCTTGCGGCCCATGATGACCGGGCAGCCCATCGTCACGCGCCGGAAGTGCGCCTGGTCCTCACGCTCGTGCCATAGCAGTCCGCCGTCGCGGCCGATGGCACCGCGACGGTCCACGGCCGCGATCAGGGTCAGGGTGGGGTGCGGGCTCATCGGCGGGCATTCTCGCCGCGGGCCGTGCCGACGCCGGTGGCGGCCGCGATCGCCGCCCCGATGAAGAGCACGGCGAGCCAGTCGCTCGCCACCGGCACCTCGCCGACCACCCACGCCGACGACAGCACGCCCACCAGCGGCACACCCATCATCGAGAACGCCGCGGCCTGCGCGGGCAGCTCGCGCGCGAGGCCGAACCACAGCACCTGCGAGACGCCGAAGTTGATCACGATGCCCCAGACCAGCGAGGCCCAGGTGCCCGCCTGCCACGCCCGCCAGTCGGGCCAGGGTTCGGCGGCCAGCGCCGCGACCCAGAAGATCACGGCGCCGAAGGTCATCATCCACACCGTCAGCGCCTCGGTGGACAGCGGTACCGGCAGGCGCCGCATCAGCAAGGTGCCGTAGGCCCAGCTGATGGCGGCGATCTGCAGCCAGAGCACGCCGACCGGGCGTCCGGCCAGCGTCGTGAACTCGTCGATGGCCAGCAGCGCCACCGCGACCAGCGCGCACAGCGACGCCACGCCGGCGCGCCGCGTCAGGTGCTGGCCGAACAGCAGTGCGCCCAGCAGCACCGTCCACACCGGCATCGTGAAGGCCAGGATCACCGCGCGGCCGGCGGCCAGTTGCGTCAGGCCGATGATCGAGGCGAAGTGCCAGCCGACGATGTTGGGCAGCGACAGCGCGAGCACGCGGCCGACCTGGGCGCGCGGCAGCGCGAGCGAGATGCCGCGCAGCGCGAACCAGGCCGCCACCAGCAGCGCGCCGCCGCTCATCGTCAGCGCGCGGAACGTGAGCGGCGGCACCTCGCGCAGCGAGAACTTCATCATCGGCCAGTTGCAGCCCCACATCAGCGTGATGGCCGCGAGCAGCAGCCATTGGCGGCGCGTCACGTGCATGGTGGGGTTCGTGTCCTCAGCGCTTCCACGCCGACACCACGATGCCGGCGACGATCAGCACGAAGGCCGCGCCGTGATACGGCTGCGGCCATTCGCCGAGCAGCCAGGCCGACAGCAGCGCGGCGAACAGCGGCGACAGGTTGACGAAGAAGGCGGCCAGCGACGGCCCGGCGTGCGCCACGCCCAGGCCCCAGCAGCGGTAGGCGATCAGCGACGGGCCGATGGCCACGAACAGCAGCGCGCCCCAGACCGCGGGGCTCGACCAGTCGATGGGCGGATGATCGGCCAGCGCGATCTCCGCGCCCGCCGCCAGGCCGGCGGCCACGAGGCCGAACAGGCACTGCACCCACAGATAGCCGCCCCAGCCCCAGCGCGCGATCGTCTCGCGCGATGGCGGCCGCAGCACAGCGGGCGGGCGCACCAGCAGCCAGCTGTAGACCGCCCAGCCGATCACCGCGACCAGCATCAAGCCGTCGCCGGCGACGAAGTGCACCTCGGCCAGCGAGGCCCAGGCGCCGCGTGCGATCACGGTCGCCACGCCGGCCAGCGACAGCAGCGCGCCGATCAGCTGGCGTGAGGCTGGCCGCTCGGCGAAGGCGAGCGCGCCCACCGTCAGCATCCACAGCGGCATCGACGCATTGATCAGGCTCACGTTGAGCGCGGTCGAGCTGCGCAGCGCGAGGTACTGCAGCGCGTTGAACGCTCCGATGCCCAGCGTGCCGATCAGGAGCAGGTAGGGCCAGGCATCGCGCACCGCGTGCCGCTCGCGCGCATCGCGCAGGAGCGGCCAGGCCAGCGGCAGCAGCAGCAGCGCGGCCAGACTCCAGCGCAGTGCGTTCAGCGCCAATGGCGGCATCTGCCCCACCATCAGGCGCCCGACCACGGCGTTGCCGGCCCACATCAGCGGCGGCAGCGTCATCAGGATCGCGATGCGGGGCGAGAGGGGCTTCATGCAGGCGCTTCGGAGCGGCCGGGCGCGCTCATGCCGGCATCCCCGCGCCGCAGTTCCAGCACTGCTCGAACGGGCCGTCGATGCGCTCGCCGCAGCCGCGGCAGACCCAGTGGCGCCAGGCCGGGCGCTGGAACTCGCGCAACAGGGCCTTGGCTTCCTCGAAGCGCGCATCGTCGTGTACCCACACCTCGGGAAGGGCCTGGTCGGGCGGGATGTCGCCGGCGATGCTGCTCGCGAAGTAGCGCTGCACGCTGGCCTCCATGCCACCCTGGCTCAGCATGTCGGCCCACAGCGTGGCCAGGGCAATGTTGGGGGCTTGGACGAGGCGCTTCATGGCAAGAGGTGAGGCACCATGGTGCCATGGGGCACGCTCTCCTTGCCGACGCGGTGTTGTTGCTGCATGGCCTGTTCATCGCCTGGGTCGTGGCCGGCAGCGCCGCCGTGTGCTGGCGGCCGACCTGGGCCTGGCTGCACCTGCCGGCCGTGGTGTGGGCCGCGTGGATCTCGTTCAGCGGGGGCATCTGCCCGCTGACGCCGCTCGAGCAGTCGCTGCGTCGCGCGGCCGGGCAGGCGGGCTACGAGGGCAGCTTCATCGAGCGCTACCTCACGGCCGCGATCTACCCGGACGGCCTGACACCGGCGCACCAGGTCTGGCTCGGCGTGCTGGTGCTGGCGCTCAACCTCGCCGGCTACGGGCTCGCGTGGCGGCGGGCTGCACGACGTCGCCGCATCGCGTAACCTGCGCCGAACCACGAGGAGACCACACCATGCCCCGCGCCATCCAGATCGCCGCCACCGGCGGCCCCGAGGTCCTGCAGTTCGCCGACGTGGCCGTCGGCGACCCCGGTCCGGGCGAGATCCGCATCCGCCACCAGGCCTGCGGGCTGAACTTCATCGACGTCTATCACCGCACGGGCCTGTACCCGCTGAAGCTGCCGCATGGCATCGGCATGGAAGGCGCCGGCACCGTCGAGGCGGTGGGCGAGGGCGTCACGCACCTGAAGGTGGGCGACCGCGCCGCCTACGCCAGCAACCCGCCGGGCTCGTACAGCGACGTGCGCGTGATGCCGGCCAAGACGGTGTGCAGGCTGCCCGAAGGCATTGCCTTCGACACCGCCGCCGCGATGATGCTCAAGGGCCTGACGGCGCAGTACCTGCTGAAGAAGACGCAGCCCCAGGACCGCCTGGTGCCGGGCGACTTCGTGCTCTGGCATGCCGCCGCCGGCGGCGTGGGCCTGATCGCCTGCCAATGGGCCAAGGCCCTGGGCTACCAGCTCATCGCCACGGCCGGCAGCCCCGAGAAGTGCCAGCTCGCGCTGCAGCATGGCGCGGCGCACGCGATCGACTACCGCAAGGAGAACTTCGTCGAGCGCGTCAAGGCCATCACCGGTGGCCAGGGCGTCAAGGTGGTCTACGACTCGGTCGGCAAGGACACCTTCGAGGGCTCGCTCGACTGCCTGCGCCCGTTCGGCCTGCTGGCCTGCTTCGGCAATGCGAGCGGCCCGGTGCCGCCGTTCGCGCCGGGGCTGCTCGGCCCGAAAGGTTCGCTGTACCTGACGCGCGCCACGCTGTTCACCCACATCGCCACGCGCGAGGCCACCCAGGCGATGGCCGACGATCTGTTCGCGATCGTCGGCAGCGGCGCGGTCAAGATCCGCATCGACCAGCGCTACCCGCTGGCCGAGGTGGCGCAGGCGCACCGCGACCTCGAAGCGCGCAAGAACACCGGCTCGTCGGTCTTGCTGCCCTGAGCCGGGCTCAACGGCCCGGGTTGTAGCCGGCTTCGGTGCGGGCGGGCAACGCCGTGCCGCGGCGGTAGGCCTCGATCGCGCGCTGCAACTGGGCCTGCTCTGCGCACTGCCCACAATGCTGCGTCAGCATCGCCAGGCGCGCTTCGGCGCGGGCCGGCTCGCCCTTCTGCAGGAACAGCTCGCCCGAGTACTCGAGCGCGCCGCGGTGGCGCGGGTCCAGGCGCAACGCCGCGTCGTAGTAGCGCTCGGCGGCGGCCAGGTCGGGCGTCTTGGCCTTGCGGTGGCTGTAGCCCATCAGGTTGTTCCAGTCGGCGTTGGCCGTGAGGTTGATGCGCTTGAGCTCCGCGATGGCGTCGGCCCAGCGCTGCTGGCCGATCAGGCCGCGCGCGGCGCCGAGCGGATCGGCGGGCGCGGCGTCGGCCGGCGGTGGCGGTGGCGTCATGTCGACAGCCTGGGCCGGCGACAAGGCCAGCAGCGCGGTGAACGCGAGCGCGGCAGCGACAACGGGACGGACGTGCGAGACGGTGATGACGGACATGGTGCTTCCTCGTGGTGTTGGGTTGGCGACGCCGACCGTCGGCATCGTGGAACCCACTTACGGAGCGGACCCTGCGCGCGGACGCAGCTGCCGTTGAAACAAGCGGTGTGCAGCGCGCTACCAGAGTTTGACGCAGTCGCCGGCCAGCACATAGGGGCCGCTGGGCAGCGCGCCGAGGGCCGCCGGCGCGGCCTCGAAGCTGACCCCCAGGCGCGCCACCTTGAAGAACAGCGCCTCCGACGGCGCCGCCAGGCGCAGCGTGGCCGAGCCTTGCGCCGGCACCACGCCGACCGGGAAGGGTGCGCCGCCGTCGGACGGCAGGGCCCAGAGCTGGGCCACGCGGCCCTCGGGCACCACGAGCGGCCGCAGCAGCTTGATCGTCAGCACCTGGCCATGGCGGCGCGAACTGGCGAGTAGCGTGGGCTGGTCTGCGGTGTCGTGCAGCAGGCCCACATAGCCGGCGGGCAGGGCCTCGAGCGCCGGTTCGAGCCCGACCCAGCCAGGTTGCATGCGCAGCAACACCGCGCACAGCGCGGCACCGGCCAGCGTGCCGCCGAGCATGCGGCCCGACCAGAACGAGGACCACCACGAGACCGCTCTGCGCGGCGAAGCGAACAGGCGCCGCTCGATGCCAGCCCAGAGCGCGGCACTTGGTGCCAGCGCCGGCACGCCCGCGTCGAGCGTGCCAAGCTGCGCCTGCCAGCGCGCCAGCGCCGCGCGCGCGTCGGCGTGCTCGGCGAGGGCTCGCACGAAGCGCCGG
>JALHQP010000149.1 GCA_022841885.1 Aquincola sp.
CCAAGGCGGGAAGCGCGACGGCGGCAAGCGGGTAGCGCGCCAGTTCCACCCCGCCCTTCAGGCCGATGGCCAACAGCAGGAAGATGCTCAGCGACTCGTAGAGGACCCCCGGGATGCGCAGGTCCGAGCGCACGAAGCCGGCCAGCGCGCCGAGCAGGAAGAACAGGATGACGGGCTCGAAGAGCTGCATCGTGTGGTGTCGGCACCGGCAGGCTCAGCGCACGCTCAACGGACGATGAGCACCGGCACCTTGCCGAGGTGCACGACCTTGTAGGCCACCGAGCCGAGAAACAGCGACTCGGTGGCGGTGAGGCCGCGCGAACCGATCGCGATGCCACGGCTGCCGAGCGCCCCGGCCAGCGCCACGATCTCTTCGGCCGCCTCGCCCATGCGCACGTGCACGTGCCACGGCACGCCGGCCTCGTCCAGGCAGGCGCGTGCCGCGGCGGTGGCATGCCAGCCCCGGCGCGGCAGTTCGACCTCGGCGGCCTCCTTGACCAGCCAGCCCTGGACATGCACCAGGTCGATGCCGGCCTGCGGGTTTGCCTCGATCAGGCGGGCCGCCATGACGACCGCGCGCAGCGATCCTTCCGAGCCGTCGACGGCAACCAGCCAGCGGCCGCGCTCGGACGACCGCGCCTCCGTCGCGCCCTGCCAGTCGATGGCGATCAGGCGGTCGACTTCGTCGCGCTGCGAGCGCTCGGGTACCGGTATCGGGGTGGAGAGCGAATGGCTTGTCATGGTGTGTCACGCGAGAGTTTTCGAGCCGAGAGCTTGAGGCTGAGGAGCACGGAGATCAGGATCACCGAGCCGACGATCGCCAGCGACCACTGCACAGGCATGTGGAACCAGGGTGCGACCAGCATCTTGCCGCCGACGAAGACCAGCACCAGCGCCAGGCCGTACTTGAGCAGGTGAAAGCGATCGGCCAGGTCGGCGAGCAGGAAGTACAGCGCACGCAATCCCATGATGGCGAAAATGTTGGAGGTGAAGACGATGAACGGATCGGTGGTTACCGCGAAGATGGCCGGGATGCTGTCGACGGCGAACACCAGGTCACTGATCTCGATCATTACCAGCACCAGGAACATTGGCGTGGCGTAGAGCAGCCCATTGATGCGGACGACAAACTTTTCACCGTGAAAGCCCGGCGTGATGCGCATGTGGCCGCGCATCCAGCGCAGCAAGGGGTTCTTCTCGAGGTCGGGCTTGTGCTCGGCGAAGACCAGCATCTTGATGCCGGTCAGGACCAGGAAGGCGCCGAACACGTACAGGATCCAGGCGAACTCCTGCACCAACCAGACGCCGGCCAGGATCATGCCGGCACGCATGACGATCGCGCCCAGCACGCCGTACAGCAGCACGCGCCGCTGAAGCTCCGCCGGCACGGCGAAGTAGGTGAAGATCATCACGAAGACGAACATGTTGTCGACCGACAGCGATTGTTCGATCAGGTAGCCCGTGACGAACTCGAGCGCCTTGCGATTGGCCATCTCGCGGCCCGCGGTGCCGTCCAGGTACCACCACAGCAACGCTGCGAAAGCGAAGGCCATCGACACCCAGGCCGCGACCCAGCTCCCCGCTTCCTTGACGGACACACGGTGGGCCTTGTTGCCGCCCAGGACGAACAGGTCCAGTGCCAGCATCGCGAGCACGAAGACGATGAAACCGGCCCACATCGGGCCGGTGGCGAAGGATTCGATGTTCATGCGTTCAGACTCTCGATCACCGCGGGCGCCGCCCATGAACGACCCTGCGCGGGCGACCGGTCGGCGTTGGCATGGGCGCGTGCGACCAGCAGCAGACCGCCGGCATCGACGATGTCCACCGTGCGGCCTTTCACCGCGATGCAGCCGCGCGCCGACAGTGCGGCGAAGGCACGGCTGACCGTCTCGTGCGCGACGCCCAGCAGCCGGCCGATATCGCGACGGGTGATGCACAACCTGAGCTGGCGCAGGGAATGCCCGCTCATGGCCATGCGTCTGGACCAATGCAGCAGGAAGCGCGCGAGCCTCGTCTCGGCCGGAACCGCCGCGCGCACGCCGGCGAGATCCTCGAAGCCCGCCTGCTGCATGCTCAGCGCCTGGTGCAGGGCGCGGTCCAGCATGGGCGATCGACGCAGCCACGTGAAGAGTTCGGCCAGCGGCACGACGCCCACGCTGGACACTTCCAGCGCGCAGGCCGCCGACGTGTAGCGGCCCAGGTTGACCGCGCCGTAGCCGAGCACGTCACCGCGCCGTGCGAACCCCAGTACCTGCTCGCCGCCGTCGGCGTCCGTGCGGTAGCACTTGAAGGTGCCCGTGCGCACGACGTACATGGCGGCTGCCGCCGCACCTTCATGGAACAAGGCGGCTCGCGGCGACAGCCGGCGCAGCGGCACGGCAAGCGCCTGTTCGCGCTCCTCGTCGCCGCTCTGCGCACCGAGCAGCCCGAGCAGATGCGCTGTCGCTCCACGCAGTCGATCTGGCGTCGGACACTGCGGCTTCGGTGCGGGCAGCGCGGGTGCGGCGCGTTGCGCCCTGTCAGGAAGGTCAATGGTGGGTGTCATGGGTAAGTTCCGAAATCAATGCAGCGGCGCGCCGTCAGCGCAGCCTGAGTCTGTGACCGTCTTCATGCGGCGTGCCGCGCGGCCGCACCAGAAAGTCGCTGCCGTAAAGAACGGGTTCGAGCAGCGCTTGATCGTCGGGATGGAAGCCCCAGCGTTCGACCGCGGCCAGCAGTACGAAGGACTCGCCGTCGTCGATCTGACGGTCGGCTTGAATCACCGCCGAGCCCAGGCGCAGCACGACGCGCCGCTGGACCGCGTCGTCGACCTCGCTCAACACACGATCGAGCAGGTCCGCCGAGATGCAGCACTCGTCGTCAAAACGGGTCACCTCCAACAGGTCGGCACAGAGGTCGCGGATCACATCGTGCCACTGGGGCCGGCTCAGCCCCAGCATGCCGGGCGCGTCGAGCGCGTCGAGTGCGGCGGTCTCGACCGCCTTGATCCTGCCATTGGCGATGAGTGCAAGCGCCACGATGCGCGCGGCGGCGTGCGGGCTGTTGACGGGGTACGGGCGAAGCGAGATCTCGTCGGTGTTCATGGGCGGTTTCCCTTGGACAGTGTCTGAAGGAGATGGTCGATGATCGATGGACGCAGCCGTGGAACACGCGGCGCGGCCGGCGCCAACCCGCTCGGCGCACGGTTGCCGTTGTCCCGCTGACTGCACCGCGCCTGGATACGCGCACCGGCGGGTTGGACATCTGCGCGGCGTTCGGGTAGTGACATCGGAAGTTGGTGCTGTGTCACGGCTCGTGGTCTCGAATGCATGGCCGGTGCCGTTCCCGATCACGGACCCACCGGCCAAAGAACGGCCAGCCCGGTACCCACCGCCACCGGCACACCGACGCGCTCCAGCAGCGGCGCCTGAGCGCCCACGATGACCTCCACCGGCACCTGGGCACGCTCGATCAGCCGGCTGGTCAGCGAGTTCAGGGCCGCACGAACCAGCGGGCTCTTTCGGGTCGTCCCGACGACGATGCGATCGCACCGCAGGCGGCGCGCGGCGTCGGCGATACGGTCAAGGCGGCGCCCGACTTCGGTGTGGACGTCGTGAGGCACGCCTGCCTCGTCGAGCAATCGCCGAGCCGGCGCGAGGGCTTCGTCGGCACGCTCGCGGTGGAAGTCGGCTCGGAGCTCGCGGTTCACATGACGCGCGACGTACGCAGAGAACGGCGGCTGCACGTTCAGCAGGTGTACGTGCAGACCCGCGTCGCGCCGGAACTCGTCGATCGCGTGACGGACGGCGAGAAGCGCGCTTTCCGAACCGTCGCAGGGCAAAAGGATCGTGGCCATGTCGGTGTCTCCGGGTTGAACGCGGCGAGTTGCCGGGTTAGTCGTTGCTGCTGCCGAACTCGATCAGCGCCTGCAGGCCGCCGGTGTTGCGCAGCACACGGTTCGTGCTGAGTACGCTGGTGGCGCCCGGGCGGGAGGCTGCGACGGGCATCACATGCCCGGCACTCATTCAGGGCCTCCTGTGGGTTGCGTGGAACTTGGTGCTTCGCCGCCGGCCCGCTCGGGCGCGGTGCCGCGACGGGATTCGCGGCGGCCTTCGTGCCGGCGGTCGATGTGCTTGACGACCACGCGCCCCACGCGGTCGGCGGCGCGGTCGATCACGGTATACAGGTCGGCGCCAATGTCTTCGATCGCGGCCACCGGGGCGTCGAGCAGGTGCACCTGGATGCGGCAGAACTTGGCCCCGCCGCGCGGTCCGTTCTCGTCGCCGACGCGCACCGACACGCGCAGGATGCGGTCACCGTGGCGCGCCAGCACGAAGCCGAGCCTGCGCCGGACGTGGTCTGCCAAGGCTTGCGTGACGGCGAAGCCTTGGCCGTGGATGTCGACGTTCATCTGGCGTGACCCTTTCTGCTCGCCGAAGTGGCGACGAACAGAATCTAGGGGCACCGCAACTGTCTGAAAAGCAGATTGTTCAAGTGGCTTCTTTCGAGAAAACGGGATAATCAGTCGGGTTCCCAATGACCCGCCGACAGCCTCGCCGATGAACTACAAGCACCTTCACTACTTCCTGCAAGTGGCCAAGCTGGGCGGGGTGCTGCGCGCCAGCGAGCAGTTGCACCTGTCGCCGCAGACCATCAGCGGGCAGATCCAGTTGCTCGAGGAGGCGCTGGGCACGCCGCTCTTTGCCAAGAGCGGGCGCGGCCTTGCGCTCACCGAAGCCGGGCGCATGGTTCAGGGCTACGCCGAGGACATCTTCTCGACCGGCGCCGAACTCGAGGAGGCCATACGCGACTACCCGAAGAGCGGGCGGCTGCTGGAGTTCCGCGTCGGCGTGGCCGATGCCGTGCCGAAGACGATCGCCTGCAGGCTGATCGAGCCGGCGGCGCAACTGCCCGAACCGGTGCGCATCGTCTGCCGCGAATGGAAGCTGGACACCTTGCTGGGCGAGCTGGCGCTGCACCGGCTCGACCTCGTGATCTCCGACGCGCCGATCCCGCCTTCGATCAGTGTGCGTGCCTTCAACCACAAGTTGGGCCACTGCGGGATCAGCTTCTTTGCTGCGCCGTCCTTGTCCAAGGACTGCAAGGGCAGTTTTCCGAAGTGTCTCGATGGCGCGCCGTTGCTGATGCCGGCGCAGGAGTCAGCAGTCGGTCAGCGCCTGCGCGCCTGGCTGCAGGGGCGCTCGCTGCACCCGCGCATCGTGGCCGAGTGCGACGACAGCGCCCTGGCCAAGGAGTTCGGGCGGCGCGGCATGGGCATCTTCGTCGGCCCGACCGTGCTCGAACGCGACATCGAGAAGCAATACGGCGTGCACGCGCTCGGCGCGACGCCGGAAGTGTCAGAGGAGTTCTTCGCGATCTCGGTGGAGCGCCGCATCACCCATCCCTGCGTGACCGCCATCACTCTGGCGGCCCGCACAGAGCTGTTCGCACCGCCGGCGCGCCGGCGTGCGCGACGTTCCGACACTTGAAGCCGCCACCGATGCGGCGGCGATGCCTGCGCCGTGGCATCCCCTCAGTGCGGCCGGTCGTGGAGGATCGCCTGGGTGACCATGGACTGGGAGATGCGCCAACGGGCCAGCACATGGCCGTAGACCATCCTCTCGTCGACGGACACCACGCCGTCGGCGGTGATCACCGCGGCAGCCAGGCGGCACAACAGGAGCCGCTGGCGCGGCTGGTCGACCCGGTCCAGCATGGCGTCGATGTAGTCCAGCGCGGGCGCCCTCAGCCACGAGCACTCGCACAAAGTCGAGCCGATGTCGTCGAGGCAGCCTTGGGCCAGTTCGACAAACCGTTCGCGGCGGATGCCGATCCGGCTGAACGCATCGAGTTCCTCGAGCGTGCGCATCTCGCGCGCGTCGACGCGGCCATTGGCCGCAACCATCAGCGCCAGCACCCCCGCAGCAGACTCGCTGGGCAACACGCTTCTCCTGGACATGGCCTCGTCTCCTTCGGCGGTTGCTCGGCGGCTTGCCGATCCCGGTGCTTTCGTTGATGCTCCAGCAGGCTTCGAGGTTCCGCGGCGACGGTGCGAAGCGCTGAGTGAATTGACTTGCCGCAATTCGCGGCCCGCTCGTCGCCGCATAGTTCGATCTTTGCTTCGAAGTGAACGGAGAGGCCGATGGCCGAAGTCGCATTGCCCAAGCGGATCCTCATGACCACCGACCTGAGCGCGCGTTGTGACCGCGCGCTGGCCCGTGCGGCTCTGCTCGCTGGGGCGTGGGATGCCGCGCTGACGGTCGCCCATGTCGTTCACGCTGCCGAAGTGGCGCAGCGCGACCGCCTGACCAGCAACGCACCGTCCTGGCGGCGACCGGAGTCCTGGGCGCAGACGCTGGAGCGGACACTGCGTTCCGATCTGGCGGCCGAGCGCATTGCCGCGTCGTCGAGGCTTGTGATCGGTTCGCCGGCGGAGACCGTGCAGCGAGTCGCGATCGAGGAAGACGCGCAGCTGATCGTGCTGGGCATTGCCAAAGATGCCCGCATGGATCGCATCCAGCTGGGCAGCACCGTCGACAGCCTGGTGCGCCACTCGCGCGTACCGGTCTTGAACGTGCGGGGCCGCGCCCATGCGCCTTACCGGCATGTGGTCGTGGCAACCGACTTCTCGGAACCGTCGGTGCACGCTTTGAGCCTCGCGGCGAGCTGGTTCAAGGGCGCGAGCCTGACGGTGTTCCACGCCTACCTCCCACCAGGCTCGGCGCTGACGACCGGCCCCATCGCCAACGACTCCTGGCGGGCCGCCGCGGCGCAGCAATGCGAGTCGTTCGTGATCGAGGCCCTGCCCGCACGCGCGCAGATTGGACTGCAACGCGTGCTGGAGCGCGGTTCGCCGGAAACGCTGCTCGCCGACTACGTAACAAGCGCCGATGTCGACCTTGTCGTGCTTGGCTCGCAAGGCCGAAGCGGCCTGGCGCGCGCGCTGCTGGGGAGCACGGCCGAAAATCTGCTGCACGCGCTGGACTGCGACACACTGGTTGTCCGCGGCGCGTGAACGGATGCGGACTGTCGTTCGAAGATTCACTTTATGCGTTCAACCTCGGGGAGCAGCAAGTAATGACATGTGCGACGAAGCAGTTCTTGCGCGGTATGCCAGCCTAGCGTGGCTCCATGCCCGCTGGTGAACAGCGCCTCCACTCCAACGCCCATCGCATGCCCACTCGCCTGCGCCGCCTCGAGCACTCGCTCGTGTGCCCTCCCCGTGCGCTTGCGTTGGGCGTCCTGGCGGAGTTGGCCGTGGTGTTGTGGTCCGCCGAACTAAGGTAGATCCCCGAATGCTGGTGGTTCTACCGCATGCATGGCACGCAAGGCCACACAAGTCAACACCTTTCGCGACCGCTCGCTCTCGGCGATGCATCATCGATCAGCTCGGCACGCGCGCCACCGTCCAACGAACACGACGTTCCCGGTCATAGCCGTCCCCAGTTGCCCACCAGACCCGCAGCCACTGAACCCACGTCGTCGATGGTGGCGAGGTGGTGCTTCGGTACAAGCAGCGCCGCCTGTGCCAACAATTCGTCGAAGTGCTCCATTCCGGAGGGCCCGGGGGTCGGCACCGGTCCCAGCGA
>JALHQP010000150.1 GCA_022841885.1 Aquincola sp.
CCGGCTATCTCTACGTCGTGCTGCAGGGCCAGACGCAGCAGGCGGTGGCGGCCGCAACCGCGCAGTCGTCGGCCTGGCGCGCACTGCTGCTGGTGGCGCTGGCGGCGACGGCCGGCGCCGCCCTGCTGCTGGCGTGGCTGCTGCGCACGCTGACGCGGCCGCTGCGCCGCCTCACCGACGAGGTGCGCGCCTTCCATGCGCAAGGCGCCGACGACCGGCCGCCGACGGCCGGCGACGAGGTCGACGCGCTGCGCGAGGCCACGCGGGCGATGCAGCAACGCATCGCGCTGCAGCTGCAGCACCTGCAGGACAACGACCGCCTGCGCCGCGAACTGGTCAGCAACATCTCGCACGACCTGCACACGCCGCTGGCCAACGTGCAGGGATACGTGGAGACGGTGCTGCTGGCCGGCGACACGCTCGACGCGACAGCGCGCGAGCAGCACCTGCACACGGCCCTGCGGCACCTCAAGCGCCTGCAGCGCCGCATCGCCGACCTGTTCGAGTTGTCCAAGCTCGACGCCGGTCAGGTGGCACCGCGCATCGAGGCGTTCCGGCTCGGCGAGCTGCTGCAGGACGTGGTGCAGGGCGGCCAGCTGGCGGCGCGCGAGCGCGGCATCACGCTCACGTTGGCCGAGGGCGCCGAGATGCATGGGCGCGTGCGTGCCGACATCGGCCTGATCGAGCGCGTGCTGCAGAACCTGGTGGACAACGCGCTGCGCCACACGCCGCGCGGCGGCGCGGTGACGCTGGCGATCGAGCGCGACGGCCCGTCTGCCTTGCGCGTAGCGGTGATCGACACCGGCAGCGGCATCGCGCGCGAACACCTGCCGCACGTCTTCGAGCGCTACTGGCGCGCCGACGACGCGCCGGTGCAGGCGGGGCACGGCGCCAGCGCCGGGCTTGGCCTGGCCATCGTCAAGCGCATCCTCGACCTGCATGGCAGCGCGGTGCAGGTGGCCAGCGATCCCGCACGCGGCACGCGCTTCGAGTTCAGCCTGCCGCAGGCTGCGACGTGATCGTCGGCCAGGCACCCAGCGCCTGGCGTGCGCGGTGCAGCCGCACCCAGAGGTTGGCGCGCGTGATCGACAGCGCCGCGCACACCTCGGGCGTGCTCTGGCCGAGCACGACGCTCAGCTCGAAGGTGCGGCGCAGCTGTGGCGGCAGCGTGTCGATCCGTTCGAGGACCGCGGCCAGGCGTCGCCGCTGATCGACGAGTTGCGGCGGCTCGGTGCCGGCCGGTGCGGCCGCGCCGGCCGGCCAGGTACCGCCGCTGTCCTCGAGCAGGGCATCCAGGCTGCACTCGGCCTCGCACCTGCGCGCCGCGTCGACGATCTTGTGCTTGAGGATGCCCGTCAACCAGGTGCGCAGGCTCGATCGCGCGCCGAATCGAGCCCGGCCGGCCAGCACCGCGGCGAACACGTCGTGCACCAGGTCCTCGGCCAGCGCAGGGTCGCGCACGCGCCGCCGCGCGAAGTGCAGCAGGTAGTCGCGCTGTGCGGCCAGGTCGCGCGCCGAGGTCGCGTCGATCGTCGTGTCGGGCGGGTTCATCGTGCGCCCGAGGGTCGCACGCAGCGGCGCCGATGTCCTCACGCAAATCTCACGGGCACGCGCCCAAGCCGGGCGACCGCGGGGGCCGCGCACCGAACGGCTGCAGTCGGCGCACCCCGCGAGGCGGCGGCGCGTCGCCCTCAGTCGGCGGCGTCGCGGTAGGCGCGCCAGCGCGGCAGCGCCTGGCGCATCAGTTCCACCTGGCGCGTGAAGCGCGGGCAGGCGGTACAGATCTTCATGTGAGCCCGCACCGCCCAGCGCTCGAAGAAGCCGAGTTCACGGTCCAGCCCCGCCAGCACCAGGGCGGTCACGGACTTGCAGTTGTGGCGGAAGAGCTTCATGCGGCGGCAGCGGGGCGTTGACCGAACCAGCGCTCCTGCAGGCACATCTGCAGGCGCAGCCGGGCACGGTGCAGCAGCACCCAGGCGTTGGTCGTCGTGATGCCCAATTCCTTGCAGATCTCGGGCGTGTCCAGTTCGAGCCACTCGCGCATCATGAAAATGCGGCCCTGCACGCCGGGCAACGTCTCCATGCACAGCTCGAGCACCTCGAAGAACTCGCGCTGGCCCAGCGTGGCCTCCGGGTCGCCCCACTCGGCGGGTGCCTCGCGCCAGGCGCCGTCCTCGCGAAACAGCAGGCCGTCGATGTCCTGCGCATCGTCGTCGGTGGTGGTCGACACCTCGCGGCTGTGGCGGCGGATCTGGTCGACCAGCTTGTGCTTCAGGATGCCCACCAGCCAGGTCTTCAGCTGCGACTGGCCGGCAAAGGCCTGCGGCTTGGCCAACGCGGCCAGCACCGTCTCGGACACCGCGTCCTCGGCCCAGGCCTCGTTGCGCAGCTGCGCCTGCGCGAAGCGCATCAGCTGCGGTCGCAGCGTCTGCACGGCGGCGGCGAAGGCGTCGGTCATCGGTGTTTACACGTAGGTTCGGCGCGCAGTGTAAGTTGAGCGCACGCCGGCCGACCGAGGATCGCGCCGAATGCGGGCCGACGTCGAGGGACGGGCCAGCCGGCGGCATTCGACAACCCTCACCATGGAGTCTCCGTCATGAATCACCGTCTCGTCGTCTCGTCCGCCATCGCCTCGGTACTGTCGATGGGCCTGGCTGGCATCGCCGGCGCCGCCTCGCACGCCGCCGCGGCCGACAAGGGCAAGGAAAAGTGCTACGGCATCGCCAAGGCCGGCCAGAACGACTGCGCCAACCTGGCAGGCACCCATTCCTGCGCCGGCCAGAACAAGGTCGACAACGACCCGGGCGAATGGAAGTACGTGGCCAAGGGCACCTGCAAGGACATGAAGGGCATGAGCGCCGACGAAGCGAAGATGAAGACCAAGAAGTCCTGAGCCCTGCGCAGAGCGACCCATGCCGATGCCCCATGCCCCTTCGATCACCGGCATCGGCTGGCGCCACGCGCATGAGCGCGACCTCCTCGAAGGGCAGCCCGCGCTGCCCTTCGTCGAGGTCCACTCGGAGAATTTCTTCGCCGAGGGCGGCGCGTCGTTGGCGCTGTTGCATGACGCGCGTTCGAGCTACGACGTGAGCCTGCACGGCGTGGGCCTCGCGCTCGGCTCGGCGGTCGGGCTCGACGCCTGGCACCTCGACCGGCTGGCCGCATTGGCCGAGTGCATCGACCCCGTGCGCGTGTCCGACCACGCCTCGTTCGCGCGCGCGCCGCGCCGCGGCAACGAAGCGCCGGTGCACGCGAGCGACCTGCTGCCGATCGCCTTCACGCCGGCCAGCCTGGACATCCTGGCGGCCAATGTGCAGCAGGTGCAGGAGCGCCTGCGGCGCCCGATCGGCGTCGAGAACCTGTCGGCCTACCTCGGTTGGGCGGACGACTCGATGCCGGAACCCCAGTTCCTCAACGAGCTCGCGCGCCGCACCGGCTGCTGGCTGCTGCTGGACGTGAACAACCTCGTCGTCAATGCGCTGAACGTGGGTGCGGCCGACCCGGCCGCGGTGGCCTGCGCCTTCATCGACTCGATCGACCCGGCGGCCGTCGGGGAGATCCACCTCGCCGGCTTCTCGCGCGCCGGCGACGGCCTGGCGATCGACGACCACGGCAGCCGCGTGCACGAACCGGTGTGGCGGGCTTACGCGCACGCGGTCCGGCGCCTCGGCCCGACGCCGACGCTGGTGGAGTGGGACACCGCGCTGCCCTCGTTCGACATCCTGCTCGGCGAAGCACGCGAGGCCGATCGTGTCGCCGAGCGCGCGCTGGCACCGCAGGCGGTCGCGGCATGACCCACGCCGCCGTGTCGCCGGCCGAACGCCAGCGCGAGGCGCTGCGCCAGCGCCAGCTGCTGCGCGTGCTGTGGCGCGACGCGGATGCCGGTGCGTTGCAGGGCCAGGCACGCGCGCCCGGCGCGCATGCGCTGCGCGACGGTGTCGCGGCCTACCGCGGCAACGCCGGCGCGGTGGCCGAGCGCGCCCTGGCGGGTGCTTTTCCGACCGTGGCCGAGCTGGTCGGCGCCGACAACTTCGGCGCGCTGGCGCGTGTCTTCTGGTCGCAACAGCCGCCGCAGCGCGGCGACCTCGGCGAGTGGGGCGCCGCGCTGGCGGACTTCATCGCCGCGAGTCCGCAGCTTGCCGACGAGGCCTACCTGGCCGACGTGGCGCGCCTGGACTGGCAGGTGCATCGGGCCACACGCGCGGCCGACGGCCCGTCCGACGCGCCCTTGCTCGAGGCGCTGGCCACCACCGCCCCGGAGCGCGTGCAACTCGCCCTCGTGCCCGGCAGGGCGCTGCTGGCGAGCGACTGGCCGGTGGCCACGATCTGGCTTGCGCATCGCCGCCCCGCCGAGGACCCGCAGCGCTTCGCCGACGTCAAGGCCGCGTTCGCGGCACAGTGCCGCGAGACCGCCTTCGTCTGGCGCGACGGCCTGGCCGTGTGCGTGGCTGCGCTCGACCCGCCGGCCGCGGCCTTCGTGCAGGCCCTGCTCGCCAGGCGCTCCCTGGCCGCCGCGCTCGACGCCGCCGGTCCCGACTTCACCTTCGACCGCTGGCTGGCGAACGCACTGCGCACACGCCAGCTCGCAGCCATCCGCAACCTGGAGTGAACGACACCATGCCCCCCTGGATCACCACGCTGGTCGGTGCCGCGCAACGCGCCATCACCGCCCTCGACACCGCGCAACCGCTGGCCCAGCTCGCGGCCCGCCTGTACGTCGCGCAGGTCTTCTTTGCGTCGGGCCTGACCAAGATCCGCGACTGGGAGACCACGCTGGCGTTGTTCGAGGACGAGTACCAGGTGCCGCTGCTGTCGCCCGCGCTGGCTGCCGTGCTCGGCACCGCCGGCGAGCTGGTGCTGCCGGTGCTGCTGGCGCTCGGCCTGGCGGGGCGGTTCGCTGCCGCGGGCCTGTTCGTCGTCAATGCGGTGGCGGTGATCAGCCTGGCCGAGATCGCGCCGGCTGCGCTGCAGCAGCATGTGTTCTGGGGCAGCCTGCTCGTCGCGCTGCTGCTGTGGGGGCCGGGGCGCTGGTCGCTCGACCGCTGGATCGCGCCTCGCCTGCTGTCGAGCAGCGAGCGTGTGCACCCTGGCTACACTCGCGCCGCCTGAACCACCGCCTGCGAACCTGATGCACATTCGACGACGGCAACTGCTGGGCACCGCTGCGGTCTGGCCGCTGGCCGCTTCGGTCCAGGCCCAAGGTGACGCTTGGGCTCGCATCGAGCGCGGCGCCAAGGGCCAGACGGTCTACTTCAACGCCTGGGCCGGCAGCGAGCGCATCAACGCCTACCTGCAGTGGGCGGCGGCCGAACTGGCACAGCGCTTCGGCGTCAAGCTCGAGCACGTCAAGATCACCGACACCGCGGAGGTGGTCAAGCGCGTGCGCGCCGAGAAGGGCGCCGGCCGCAGCCACGATGGCTCGGTGGACCTGGTGTGGATCAACGGCGAGAATTTTCTCGCGATGAAACGCGAGGGTCTGCTGTTCGGCCCTTGGAGCGAGGCGCTGCCGAGCTACGCCAAGGTCGACGTGGCCGGCAAGCCGACCACACGCGTGGACTCCTCGGAACCGGTCGACGGCTTCGAGGCGCCATGGGGCATGGCGCAGCTGACCTTCTACGCCGACCGCGCGCGCGTGACGCAGCCGCCGGGCAGTGTCGACGAGCTGATCGAATGGGCGCGCCGGAACCCGGGCCGTTTCACCTACCCCAAGCCACCGGCCTTCCACGGCAGCACCTTCCTGAAGCAGGTGCTGATGGAGCGCATTGCCGATCGCGCACCGCTGTACGCGCCCCACCGCACCGAGGCCTTCGCCGCGGTCACGGCGCCGCTGTGGTCCACGCTCGACGTTCTGCACCCGCTGCTGTGGAAGCAGGGCCGGCAGTTCCCGGCCAACAACACGGTGATGCGCCAGATGCTGGCCGACGGCGAGCTCGAGATCTCGCTGACCTTCAACCCCAACGAGGTGGCCAACGAGATCGCCGCCAAGCGCCTGCCGCCCACGGTGGCGGCCTACCAGCACCGCGCCGGCACGATCGGCAACACGCACTTCGTCGCGATCCCGTTCAACGCGCGCGCCAAGGAGGCGGCGCAGGTGACGGCCAACTTCCTGCTCTCACCGGCGGCGCAGGCACGCAAGGCCGACATCCAGGTCTGGGGAGACCCCACGGTGCTCGCCCTCGACAAGCTGAGCGAGGCCGAGCGCGCGCTCTTCGCCAGCGCCGCTGCGCCGGGGCAGGTGCGCCAGTTCGCGCCGGCGATCCCCGAGCCGCATGGCTCTTGGGTCGACCCGATCGAGCGTGAGTGGGCGCGCCGCTACGCGAGCTGAGGCGCCTGCGCTGAAAGCCGCTGCGCGCTTTGGCTGGTTCGCGCTGTGGCCGGCGTTGCTGTTTGCGCTGCCGATCGTGTTCGCACTGCCCCTTGCCCTGTGGCAGGGGGCGTCGCCCGCGGCGTGGACTTCGATCGCCGCCGACCCGCAGCTACCGCGCGCGCTCGCGCTGTCGCTCGGCACGGCGCTGGTGTCGACGGCCGGGGCACTCGCGCTGACGCTGTGGCTCATCACGCACCTGCACGGCACGCCCGTCTGGGCCACCGCCTCGCGCGCACTCGGCCCGCTGCTCGCGCTGCCGCATGCCGCCTTCGCGATCGGCCTGGCGCTGCTGGTGATGCCGGCTGGTGTGTTGGCGCGCCTGCTCGCCGCCGCGCTCGGTTGGACCTCGCCGCCCGACTGGCCGACCGTCAACGACCCCTGGGGCCTCGGCCTCGTGCTGGTGCTGGTGGCCAAGGAGACCCCCTTCCTGCTCTGGAACGCGGTGGCCCTGCTGGCCCGCCCCGAACTCGACCAGGCGCTGCGCGGCTGGCTGGCCAGCGGCCGCACGCTGGGCTACAGCGACGCCGCGTTGTGGTGGCGCGCGCTGTGGCCGCTGCTGCTGCCGCGCCTGGCCTGGCCGCTGCTCGCGGTGCTGGCCTATGGGTTGACCGTGGTCGACCTCGCGCTGATCGTCGGCCCCGCGTCCCCGCCGACGCTGGCGATGCTGGCCTGGCAGGCCCTGCTCGACGGCGACCCGGCGCGCAATGCCGAAGGCGCGGCGCAGGCCGTGCTGCTGGCGCTGACGCTGGTGGCGCTGGTCGCGCTCGGATGGCAGCTCGCACGGCCGGCGCGACGCGTCTGGTTGGCCTGGGCCTGCAACGGACAGCGGCGCGGC
>JALHQP010000151.1 GCA_022841885.1 Aquincola sp.
CCACGCTGCCCAGCGCCAGCAGCACGGCCCAGGCCCACAGGCCCCAGGCGCGGCGGGTCAGCGTCTGCCAGGCGAAGCGAGCGCGCGACGCCGCCGCCGAGCCGGCCAGTGACAGCCACTGCCGCCACGGCGCGCGCTGCGTCGTGCCCAGCCGCCCCTGTTCGTACAACTCGCGGCAGGCGGCGCGGCGGATCTTGCCGCTGGAGGTCTTGAGCACCGAGTGCGGCGGTGCCAGCACCACGTCGTCGGCCGGCGCGCCCAGCAGCGTCGCCGACAGCGCCGTGATGTCGTGCAGCAGCCGTGCGCGCTGCGCAGGGTCGGTGGCGCGGGTTTCAGCGAGCACGACCAGCCGCTCGGTGGCGTGGCGCGGGTCGGTGGCCGGGAACACCGCCACACCGCCCTTGCGGATGCCGGGCAGCGCCGCCACCGCCGACTCCAGCTCGTGCGGGTGGATGTTGAAGCCGCCGCGGATGACGATGTCCTTCTCGCGGCCGGTGAGGAACAGCTCGCCGCGCAAGATGAAGCCGAGGTCGCCGGTGTTCAGCCAGTCGCCGTCGAACAGCCGCGCGTTGGCCTGCGGGTTGGCCAGGTAGCCCTGCGTGCTCGACGGGCCGCGGAACTGAACGCGACCCTGCTGGCGCTCGGGCAGCTCGCGCCCGCCGGCGTCGACGACGCGGATCTCGTGCCCCGGCAGCGGCAGCCCGCACGACACGGTGCGCAGCGCGGCCGGGTCCGCGTCGGGCGCCGGCTGGGCGAAGCCGTCGTGCGCCAGCGCGATGCGATCCACGCGCTCGATCCACGGCCCGCGGCCGAGCGGCGGGAACGCCAGCCCGACCGAGCTCTCGGCCAGGCCGTACACCGGCGTGAGCGCCGTGCGCTGCAGCCCACAGCGCGCGAAGCGCGCGGCAAAACGCTCCAGCGTGTCGGGGCTCACCGGCTCGGCACCGTTGAAGGCCAGGCGCCAGCTCGACAGGTCCAGCTGTTCGATCTCGGCGTCGCTCACCTTGGCCAGGCATAGCTCGTAGGCGAAGTTGGGCGCCGCCGACAGCGTGCCGCGGTGGTGGGCTATGGCCTCCAGCCAGCGTTGCGGCCGTGCCAGGAAGGCCAGCGGCGACATCAGCACCAGGTGGAAGCCCACCACCAGGGCGCCCAGGCAGGCGCCGATCAGGCCCATGTCGTGGTACAGCGGCAGCCACGAGACGAAGGTGTCGCGCGAGTTGACGCCCGAGGCGCGCCACATTGCACGCAGGTTGGCCAGCAGGTTGGCGTGCGTCAGCACCACGCCCTTGGGCTCGCCGGTGCTGCCCGAGGTGTATTGCAGGAAGGCGACGTCGGCTGCGCCGACGGCGGGCGCCGCGGGCACGCTGCCGGGCAGGGCGACGTCGGATACGGTGGCCACGGCCTGCAGCGAAGGCACTTCGGCGCGCAACAGATGCGCCAGCGGCTTGGCGCGCTCGACGGTGAGCAGTTCGCGCGCCTTCGAGTTGCGCAGGATGCCGGCGATGCGGCGCAGATGGTCTTCGAGCTGCGACGGCCGCGCCGGCGGGTACAGCGGCAGCGGCACGCCGCCGGCGCGCAGGATGCCGAAGAACGCGGCGAAGAACTCGCGGCCGGTGGGCAGCATGATCGCCACCGCCTCGCCGCGCTCGAGCCCGCGCGCCTGCAGACCCGCCGCGACGGCTTGGGCGTCGGCGTGCAGCGCCGCGTAGCTGAGCTCGACGGCCTCGTCGCCGGTCTCGTAGAGCGTGATCAGCACCTGCTCCGGATGCTGGCTCAGGTGCCAGTCGAAGACCTCCAGCAGGGTCGTGGCGGTGTCGGGTGTGGCGGCGGCGTCGGGCAGCGAGGCGTTGGCTTCGCGACGAGCCGCGTTGCGCAGCGACGGCGGCGCCACGTCCGTCGTCGGCGCGGGCGGCGCCTGGCGGATCAGCCGCAGCAGGTCGCGCGGCGTCTCGGCCAGGGTGAGGGCGTTTTCGTCGAGCCGCACGCCGAATTCCTGGCCGACGCGGGTGATGAGTTCCACCCGCGCCAGGCTGTCCAGGCCCCAGTCTCGCTCGAGCGAGTCGTCCAGACCCGGTGTGGCCGCGCGCGGCGACGCCTGCCGCAGTTCGGCGGCCACCGCGGCCACCGCGTGCAGCAGGCGCTGCGCCGTGTCGTCCTGCGCGGCGTGGGTGTCCTCGCCGACGACTTCCGGTGGGCGTGCCGGCGCAATGGATTCAGGGACCATCGGCAGATTGCAGCGCAGATCGAGCGCGCCGCCGTTGCCATGCGTCAATTTGCGGCCGCCGGCGGCTGGACGGGCAGCGGCGCCAGGGGCCCTGGCGCTTGCAGGGGCGACTGCGGCAACTGCGAAAAGAGCAGGCCGGTCGTGAGCGCCAGCGCCGGGCGCATCGCGACGCCGGCGTCGCGCAGCCGCGACGCAACCCAGACGTTGCAGGTCGCAAACAGATGAAAGTGCTCGCGCGAGGCATAGAAGCGTCCCTGGCCGTACAGCGAGGGGCCGAAGGCGATCGGCTGCCCTTCGGCGTCGCGCTCGTGGCTGGCGGCGATGGCGGCGACGAGGCGCTGCGCGCCCTCGCGGCTGATGTCCAGGGTCGCCATCGGCGCGCCGGGGTGTTGTGATACCGGTGCGCCGCGCAGCGCCACGATGTGCAACACACCGGGGCTGGGCCACAACAGCGCGCGCAGGCCGGCCCAGAGCCCCGGATCGCTGGCCTGGTAGTAGGCCCTGTCGCCCCAGCCGACCTCGAAGTGCTCGGCATCGGGGAACTCGCGCCGGGCCGGCCACGCGTCGCCGTCGATCACGGCGGCCGGTATCACGAGGCCGCTGTGCCAACCGTGCGAGACCATGTGCACGGTGACGGTGCCGGTTGGCGCTTCGACGGCGGCAGCGTCGCCGGGCGCGCCGCCCAGCAAGCCGGCCAGCGCCAATGCGGGCAGCGCCGCGCCCCTGCGCGAGACAGCCCGCGGCGCGCTGGATGCGCGGTACCGGCACGGATCCACGATGGTCGAGGTCACGCCTCGATTCTGGGACGGCGCGATGTCCGCGCCGTGTCTGTCGGCACAAGTCGACACGCTGGTTGATGGATGTCAATCGGCGGCCTGATGATTGGCGAGGATGGGAACTCGGTTCGGTCAAGCTGCTCGCAGCAAGGCGGGAGTTCGCCACGGCGGCCATCTCGATCTGCGCTTGCGCACCACGACGCCGGGAGACAAACCTGAACTCCGCTGCCCCGATCTACGACCTGAAGCCCTGGGTCGAACACTACGGCACGAACATCCCGCGCGAGCTGGGTTCGCCGCGGCACGCCCACCTGCCGGCCTTGCTGCGCGCGGCGGCAGAGCGGCACGCGGCACAGGTGGCGTTCACCACCTGCATGCCCAACGGCATGCACGGCTCTCTCACGTTCCGGCAGGTCGACGGGCTTTCCGACGACTTCGCGGTCTACCTGCGCCAGGTGCTCGGGCTCGCGCCGGGCGCCCGGGTCGCGATCCAGACGCCGAACTGCCTGGCCTACCCGGTGGTGGCCTTCGGCATCCTGAAGGCCGGCTGCGTGCTGGTGAACGTCAATCCGCTGTACACCCCGGCGGAGATGGCGCACCAACTGGGCGACAGCGGCGCCGAGGCGCTGGTGATCGTCGACATGTTCGCCAACAAGCTCCAAGGCATCCTGGAGCGCACCGCGCTCAAGAAGGTCATCGTCGCCGAGGTGTCGCAGTTCTTCTCGCCGGTTCCGCGCGCGGTGATCCGCGGCGTGATGAAGGTGTGGAACCAGGTGCTGCCTAAGGTCACCATCGAGCATGTGCGGCTGGCCTCGGCGCTGGCCGAAGGCGCGCTGTTCCGGCAGCGCGACCGGGTCGATGTCGCCGCCTTTACGCTGGGTGTGGATCACGCCGCGCTGGCCGTGCTGCAGTACACCGGCGGCACCACCGGGGTCAGCAAGGGCGCGATGCTCACGCACGGCAACCTGCTGCACAACATCGAGCAGGCGCTGGTCATGGGGCGCAGCCACATCGACGAAGGCCGCGAGGTGGTGCTGACCGCGCTGCCGCTGTATCACGTCTTCGCCTTCACCTTCAACCTGCTGTGCTTCTACGCGGTCGGTGCGCGCAACGTGCTGGTGCCCAGCCCGCGCCCGATCCAGAACCTGCAGCGCGCCTTCGACAACTATCCCATCACCTGGGTCAGCGGCGTCAACACGCTGTTTAACGCGCTGATGAACGAGGAATGGTTCACCGCCTTCCCGCCCGCGCACTTGAAGGCCGCGGTCGCCGGCGGCACCTCGCTGCAGCACGCGGTGGCCGAGCGCTGGCAGCAGATCACCGGCACGCCCATCGCCGAGGGTTACGGCCTGACCGAAACCTCGCCGGTGGTCAGCTTCAACCCGATAGGCGGCACGCGCAAGCCCGATTCGATCGGCATTCCCGTGCCCGGCACCGAGGTGCGCCTGGTCGACGACCAGGGTGTGGCGGTGGCGCCGGGTCAGCCGGGCGAGTTGATCGTGCGCGGCCCGCAGGTGATGGCGGGTTACTGGCAGCGGCCGGACGAGACGGCCAAGGCAATACGCGACGGCTGGCTGTACACCGGCGACGTGGCGGTGATGGACAAGGACGGCTACTTCCGCATCGTCGACCGCAAGAAGGACTTGATCCTGGTGTCGGGCTTCAACGTCTATCCGAACGAAGTCGAGGATGCGATCGCGCTGATGGACGAGGTGCTCGAGGTCGGTGTGATCGGCGTGCCGGACGCCAAGAGCGGCGAGGCGGTGCGCGCCTACATCGTGCCGCAGCGCGACGGCCTCACCAAGGAGCGGGTGCGCGCCCACTGCAAGACGCTGCTCACGGACTACAAGCAGCCCAGGAGCATCGAGTTCCGCAAGGAGCTGCCCAAGACGCCGGTGGGCAAGATCCTGCGCAAGGACCTGAAGGCCGACTACCAGCGGCAGACCCAGGCCCAGAACAAGCCCGCGGCCTGAGCGCCGCAGCGGAGAACATCGACCATGCTCAGCGAACTCGAAACCCGGCTGCTCGGCGTCATGATGATGGTCATCATGCTGGGCATGGGCGCATCGCTCACCTTCAAGGACTTTCGCATCGCCTTCAAGAAGCCCAAGGGCATCCTGATCGGCATGGTCTGCCAGTACGGGATCATGCCCTTCCTGGCCTACACGCTGGCCGTGCTGCTGGGGCTGGCGCCGGCGCTGGCGATCGGCCTCATCCTGATGGGCTGCATGCCGGGCGGCACGACCTCGAACATCTTCAGCTACTTCAGCAAGGGAACCCTGGCGCTGTCGATCATGATGACGATCTGCTCGACGCTGGTCGCGGTGGCCGTGGTGCCGCTGCTGCTGCAGTTCTACTCGGGCCTGAAGGACCTGCCCGCCGAGTTCACGGTGCCGGCCGGCAACGTCGCGCAGGTGCTGGTGGTGCTGGTCGTGCCCACCCTCATCGGTATCGGGTTGCGCAAGTGGAGCCCGAACGCCGGCGCCACCATCGAGCTGATCGGCGGGCTTCTCGGCATCTTCGTCATCCTGTTCCTGATCTTCACCTGGGTGCCGCGCAACCACCTGCTGCTGGCGACCACGCCGTGGGACGTGTACTTCGCGGCGATCGGGCTGGGCCTGGCCGGCATGGCGCTCGGCTTCGGCCTCGCCCGCCTGTTCAAGCAGGACCCGGTGCGCAGCCGCACCATCGCGCTGGAGACCGGCATCCAGAACGGCCCGCTGGCCGTGCTGATCGTGCTGCTGACCTTCGAGAGCGAGTTGCAGCAGCAGGTGCTGCTGATCCCGGTGCTGTACTCACTGTTCATCGTGCTGACCTCGAGCGCGGTGACGCTGTGGTTCCGCCGCATCAGCACGCGCGAGGAACTGGCGCGCGACCAGGCCAAGGTGGTGGCCGGCCCGGCGCGCGCTGCCGCCTGATCTCGGCGTGGCGCGCCAGCGCGCTTGTGGTGCCTATGTTGACGGGTGTCAAACGGCGATCGCTTCTTCCGTCGAGGATGGGAACTCCCCCCAGGTCAACACCCTCGCAACAGGGCAGGAGGTTCCCATGGCAATGAAAATGAAAGCAGCGGTGTTCGTCGAGCCCGGCCGCATCGTGCTCGACGACAAGGCGATCCCCGACGTGGGGCCGCTGGACGCGCTGCTGCGTGTGACCACGACCACGATTTGCGGCACCGACGTGCACATCCTCAAGGGCGAGTATCCGGTGGCGCGCGGCCTGACCGTGGGCCACGAGCCGGTGGGCGTGATCCAGAAACTCGGCTCGGCGGTCAAGGGCTACCGCGAGGGCCAGCGCGTGATCGCCGGCGCCATCACCCCCAGCGGCTGGAGCAACGCCTGCCTGTGCGGCTGCGGTGCGCAGGACGGCGCCGGCACCGCGCATGGCTGGAAGCCGCTGGGCGGCTGGCGCTTCGGCAACACCATCGACGGCTGCCAGGCCGAGTACGTGCTGGTGCCCGACGCCATGGCCAACCTCGCGCTCGTGCCCGACGAACTCAGCGACGAGCAGGTGCTGATGTGCCCCGACATCATGTCCACCGGCTTCGGCGGCGCCGAACGCGGCGGCATCCGCATCGGCGACACGGTGGCGGTGTTCGCCCAGGGGCCGATCGGCCTGTGCGCCACCGCCGGCGCCAAGCTCAGCGGCGCGACGATGGTGATCGGTGTCGACCGCCTGGCCTCGCGGCTGGAGATCGCGCGCCGCATGGGCGCCGACCACGTCATCGACAGCAGCCGCGTCGACCCGGTCGAAGAGATCCTGCGCCTGACCGGCGGGCGCGGCGTCGATGTCGCGATCGAGGCGCTGGGCATCCAGGCCACCTTCGAGGCCTG
>JALHQP010000152.1 GCA_022841885.1 Aquincola sp.
CTCGAAGTCGCTGCGGTGCAGGAAGATCAGGGCGTTCGCCCAGGTGAAGCCTAGATCGAAGGGGCCACCGTAGGCCCAGGTCGTGTCGCCACCGACGGTTCGGTTGGCCTCCAGCAGCAGCTTCATCCGGCGATTGCCGGCGTCCAGGTCGGGTGCGAGCCGGGAGTCGTTGAAGTCGACGCCGGGGATGTAGTTGGCCAGTTCGATCCGCAGGGCCGCCGCCAGTTCGACAAAGCCGGTGTACGGGATGAGGTAGATGAACTCGGGCTCGCTGAGCTTGTGGGCCAGAATGGAGATCGCGAGCTCGTCGCCTTCGACCAGATCCTTGGTCTCGACGAACTGGTTGTTGGCGTCATAGACATCCACGGCCGCAGCGATGGCCTGGCCGAGGTGATTGGCGACGAACAGCAGGTCGGCCGGCGCCGCTTCGTCCGGATAGGCGCTGTAGTCCACGCCAGGCTCGCGCAGCAGCACGTAAGTCGAGGTCTGGACGGTGCAGGGCTCAGCCGAGGTGCAGGCGGCGATCACGCCGGGATCGGCAGCGAACTCCGGATAGGGATCGTTGACGGCCTGGGGCACGTAGCCACGAGCCAGTTCCTGGGCCGGAAGCATGCGCGGTACTTCGGGGCCGTCGCCGTCGAAATCCAGCCAATAGCTCGATCGATCCCACTCCACGCCGTAGCGATTGCCGCTGCCTTCGCGCTGCGCCGGATAGCCACGCACGAAGATCTGCAGGCGGCCGATGTCCGGATATGCCGCGCTGAAGTCGTAGGTGAACACAACATGGCCATCGACGTTGTCCCACTCGCCGTCGAGAGTACCGCGCAGGGTCAAGGTGCCGCCAGCCAGCGTGCTTTCGGGTGCGCCGACCGGCGTCAGTGGCTGGGCACGGCGATGGCTGCCGAGGCCATCGATCGGACGCGCAGAGATGATGCAGCAGCTCTGTCCGATGGGCCCCACGACGCCGGCTTGGGGCGCTGCCAAAGAGTCGCATGGAAGCAGCGACACGATCAGGAGGGGGAGCAAGCGGACGGGCGAGATCTTCATGGCGAACTCCTGGGGTTCTGAGGATGGCGGAGGTGGTTCTGGCTGGCCCGAAGTGCGGTACGGGCAGATCGCCGGAATCCAATGGACCCCAGCATCAGCAGCGCCGGCAGCCAGGCGGCGACCGGGGCAACATGGGTGTACGGCGTCGCGCCAGCGGCCGGCGACCAGAGCTGCAGGCAGCGGGCCTCGCGGCCGAAGCGCTCGCTCTGCTCGCGTACCCGGCCGTTGGCATCGATCCAGCCGATTGGCGAACGATTGCCGGCGCGGGCGATCGGCACGCCGAAGGCCACTGCGCGCAGGCGCGCCATCGGCTGGTCCCAGCGGTCGATGGGCTGCCGGTCGAAGCCGGAGAAGCTGACCATGTGGGCGATGAAGTGGCCGCCAGCCAGCACGCTCTCACGGATGTGCAGCCCGGCGTAGAGCTCGTAGCACAGGGCGGGAATCAGCCGGCGCTGGCCGTCGATCTCGAACACGCGACCCGGGCTGCCGGCACGCAGGCCACCCGATCCGCTGAGGGGTCGCTCGTAGCCAAGCACGAGGGCCGACTTGGTATGCGCCGGGGGCCTCTCGCCGGCTGCCGGCAACCACGCGGCGGTGATCTGGTGCTGCTCGCCCACGGGCTGCTGGCATTGCATCAGCACCGGGCGGCCGGTCGAGGCCGCCAGGGCCGCACCGGCCTTGCAGATGTGCCCGCCTTGGCGACTATCGACCGGCACCTCCGGCCACAGCGCCATCTCACACTGCGGCGCCTGCGCATAGCCGCTGCGGGTCAGTTCCACCGCCGATCGATTGCCACCTGGGCGGTCGGCCGTCAGCAGCACGGGCGAGGCGCGCGGCGGCAGATCGAGCTGCAGCGCCAACGTCGACAGTCGCAGGCCTTCGCCGCTCGCCTCGGCATGGTCCATTGCATTGATCCGCAATTGCCCCGCGACGGCGGCGAGCGCCAGGGCCAGGGCCAGGATGCTGAGCGCGCGCCGGCTGCGGACCATCGACGATCGCTGCTGCCAAAGTGCCGCGAGCAGCGCGCTCGGCCACAGCAGCCAGGTCAAGAGCAAGGGTTCGCCGCCGACGCTGACCCACTGGACCAGCGCGCTCCAGTCGACGATCGCGGTCACCGGCGTGTAGGGAAAGGGCGACCAGACCAGGCAGATCAGGCTCGCCAGCACCGCGGAGCGCAGCAGGGCCTGCCCGGTCAAGGAGTTCGCGCCGGCCCAGGCGCGCAGTTGTCCATCGATCGCGGCGAAGAGGAGGAAGGGCAAGACGTAAGGGGAGAAGAACGCGAGCGTCAGCGCCTCGCGTGCCCAGCCCTGGGCGCCCGTGTTGCCCACCGCGGCGGCAAAGGTGCTCCAGTGGCCGGGGATGATGTAGGCCAGGCCCATCGCCAGTCCGGAAAGTGCGGCCCAGTGCCAGCGCAACCTCGGCAGCGAGGCCAGCCAGGGCGCGAAGGCCACCCAGGCCAGGATCGAAACGTCGCCCACACCGGGGGCCGACAAGGCCACCAGCACGGCCGAGAGCGTGATCGCGACGACCGAGTGCAACAGCGGCTTCCAGCGGCTGGACGTTGCCAGCGGACTGGCAGGCGCCAACGGCTCCGACATGGCGATTGCAGCCCGCACGCAGTCTCTCCTTCCGTGGTTCCCTGCCGGGTCTTACGGAATCAGGCGGCGCGTTTATCACTGGCTGATGTGAGGTGAGCGCGTCGGTCCGGGGCCTGTGTGCCTGTGTGCGCGCAGGGAACGCCGGGGCACACGAGGGCACTCAGAAGCGGATCCGCGTAGCGCTCCGGTTTCCGGACCTTGGACTTCGGATCGAATGCCAGCGAGCCGGATCCGGGACGGCGCACCAACAAAGCCATGGCGTGCGCTTTTTGACCCCTGCCCTGCGGAGTCGCGACGGCCTTTGTGTTCCGCCTCGGCCTCTTGCGCGCGTGGCCCTGGCCAGAGCTCAGGGCGGCGAAACCGCGAGCGCTTGCAACTCGGCTGCCCATCGACCGTCCGGGTGGATCATCGGGGCCAGTCGCTCCTGGATCGTCGTCGCCAGATTGGCCGCTGCCGGGTGCTGTCCCGACGCGCGCAGCCAATTTGCTTCTTCGATGCGCATTAGCCAGGTCTGGGCGGCATCGTCGCCCCCAATATCGCGCTGCAGCGCCAGCACCTGATCGATCTCGCGGCGTGCCCGGTCCAGCATTCCTTGCGCGAGCGCCAGGCGGGCGCGTTCTCGGTGCCACTCTGGCCCGCGGTCGCTGTCGTCGATCGCATCCAGCAGGCGCGCCGCCTCGGCGTGCTCGGCGCGCTCGCGGTGGATGGCGGCCAGTTCGCGGCGTGTTTCGGTCGCCAAAGCGGGTTCGCCAGGTTCGCTGACGTCGGCATCCCGCAGCAGGGCCTGTAGCAGCGCAAAGGCTTCGTCCGACTGTCCCGCCAGGCGCAGATTGCGGGCCAGCGCGAGTTCGAGCCGCGCCATCTCCTCAAGCGCATTCTGCGGATGGGCGCGCTGGATGGCGATGTGCCGACGCAGCGCACGCACGGCCTCAGCGTGATGGCCGGACTCTTCGAGCGTCAGGGCGAGCGCCGCGAGGGGCACTTGGCTGGCTACGGAGTTGGTACCGTCGAGCGCGTCGTGGATCGCCAGGCTGGCCTCGAAGGCCGGGATTGCAGCGAGGTGCTGGCCGGCCCGCCGCAGGACTGAGCCCTGCACGTGCAGAGCGTAGCTGTGCGGGTGGCTGGCATCCCCGTAGAGTGCGCTGCGACGCGTCACCAGTGCTTCGGCGTAAGGGACGGCCTCCGCACTGCGACCCAGTTGGGCCAGACCGAGGATGCGCATCTCCAAGGCATCGGCGACACGGAAGTGCTCGGCCCCCAGGCGCCGGGCAAAGATCTCTCCAGCTGCCATCGCATGAGCCAGGACGGCCGCCGGACGATCGCCAGCGGCGCCGCCGTGTCGGGCGAGGGCCAGCTGGCTCAGCGCCAGCTCGACGGAATCAGCGCCGTGCTCCTGGACTGCGAGCACCAGGGCCTGCTCCAGCGCCGTGTCTGCTTCGCTGACCTCGCCGCGATAGCTTTGTATCAGCCCCAGCAGGCGCAGGCTGTCGAGGTGGGCGCTGCTGCCAAGCGCTTGCGCGGCGCGCAGCGCCAGGGCTTCGCGCGCAGCTGGGAGCGCTGCGGCGAAGTCCTCCATGTCGTATAGGGTGTAGGCCTTGCGCTGGGTGGCTTCCGCGAGGGCCGCTGGCAGCGCCTGCGCGCGCGCCAGTGCGATTGCCTCGTCGAAGCGCTCGATGGCCTTCGCGCGCAGCCCGATGCTCTGGTAGACGCCGCCCAGGATCGTTGCCAGCTCGGCGCGTGTTGCCGGCTGATCGGCCAGGGAATCACTCAGACGCGCGCTGCCATTGTCGAGGAAGTGCGAGACAGGCAAGTCGCGACGTCCGGCCAGTTCGGGATCGGCGCCCTGGAAGACCGAGACCATGTAGTCCTTGACCGCCCGCGCCGCGCGCTCGGCGGCCTGCGCGCTGTCGCGTTCCTGGCGCATCTGCCAGGAAAATGCGCCCAGCAACACCAGGAAGCTGGTCGTCACGCTGACCGGGATCCAGCGTCGCCGCAGCCATTTGCGAAGCAGATAGGCTGGCGTCGGCCGGCACGCGCGGACGGCCTCGTGGGCCTGGAAGCGGCGCAAGTCTTCGGCCAGGTCACCCACCGTGGCGTAGCGCGCTTCCGGATTCGTCCGGGTGGCCAGCTCGATGATCGCCGCCAGCTCCTCGGGCAACTTTCCCAGTTCCGGCATGCTGCCTTCGGGCCACTCCAGACCCAGCAACTCGGCAATCACCAGGCCCAGGCTGTAGACGTCGGTGCCCGTGCCGACGCGGCGACCCGCTTTCTGCTCCGGACTGGCGTAGCGAGGAGTGTAGGCGCGATGTGTGGACTGTGGATCGACCGCTTCACCCTCGATGCGGTCCTCGGGTCCGACGCTCATTTGATCGGCGTCTTCGAGCAGGCGCGAGATACCGAAGTCGAGCAGCATCGGGCGGCCTTGGTCGGTCACCAGGATGTTGCCGGGCTTCAGATCGCAGTGCACGACGAGCTGCTGGTGGGCAAAGGAGACCGCCGAGCAGATCTCGCGCAGCAACCGCAGGCGGGCCGGGGTGTCGAGCGCGTGGCGCCGGCAGTACTCAAGCAGCGGCAAGCCCTCGACAAACTCCATCACCAGATAGGGTTGGCCGCCGGGTGTGCTGCCGCCGTCGAGCAGACGGGCGATGTTGGGATGCGCCAGCGAGGCCAGGATTTGCCGCTCGCGGGCCAGGAAGCGCAGGGCCGCGAGACTCGGTACGCCGGCCAGCAATTTGATCGCTGCATCCTGCCGGAAGTGGCCGTCGCTGCGCTTGGCGTGAAAGACCTTGCCCATGCCACCGGCGCCGATCTCGGCGCCGAGGGTCCATGCACCCAAAATATCGCCAGGGCCGGCGCCGGCGGCCAGTCGATTGATCGCCTGATGCAGCGGAGCGCAGTCGAGGGTGGCGGTCGCATGCATGAGCAGGCGGCGCAGTTCGGCAATGACCAAGAGCTCCTCTTCAAGGCGCTCGATGGCGCCCGGGCGCGCGTCGGCGGGCAGGTCCACAAGATCGATGAACAGGGCTTTGGCGCGGGCAAACTGTGCCGGTGTCAGTGACGCGCTCACAGGCGTGTACCCAGGTGCGCGCCGAGCCAGGTCTTCGCAAAGCGCAGTTCACGATCGACCACTTGCACGGATACCTCCAGCACGCCAGCGATCTGCTGGCGATCCAGTCCGGCGAAGTAGCTCAAGTGCAAGACCGAAGCTGCGCGCGGGTCGAGTCTCTCCAATTCCCTGAGGCCATGATCGATGGCCAGCAAGTCAGCCATCGCCGATTCCTCACCGGTCTCGGCCTTCGAGAGCGTTACGTGCAGCACGCCGCCGCCGCGCTTGTCGGCGCTGCGGGCCCGTGCGTGGTCGATCAGCACGGCACGCATGTACAGCGACATCGACGCGCAGAAATGGGCTCGATCTTTCCAGTCCGGTTCGTTGCCGAGCACGCGGAGCACGGCTTCGTGCACCAGTTCGGTCGGCGACAGGCAGCCGGTTCCGGGCGCAGCGGCCAGCCGGTCGCTGGCGATCTTGCGGAGCTGCGCATAAGCCAGTTCGAACAGGCGTTCGCGTGCCTCGGTTTGTCCGCGACGCCAGCCTTCGAGCTGTGCGGTCAAGCTGCCGGCGGTGAGAGATTCGGACATGGGATGCGCCTCAGCGAAGGACCGGAGTGCCGCCATCGGGCCCACCACGGCACGCCCCTTCGAAATAATAGCCGGCGCTCGAAATAATAACCGGCGAGCGCGTGAGGCTTGGTGAAGGTGCTTTGGGCTACTGTCAACACCTGATTTCCGCTTTGTTTTTGCTTAATTTCCTTGGTCTTTGGGCAAAACGCAACCGTCTCGAAGTTCGAGCCGTTCGACTGCCATGTGCTGTCAGTTCACTCTGTTTCGTCCCAGCGTTCCGATCAACTTTCCCTGCGACATCGGCGGTACGGTTCTCTGACACCTATCCAGCGGCTTGATGGTGCCTTTTGTTGCGCACCGCGCCTCAATGAGTCGGCTCTCACACCGTTGTGTCGGAGTTTTCTGACAGCGAACGTGATCCGGCTCGCTCGGGTGGTTCGCCGCGTGGCTGCGATTCCCTCGCGCATGCCTGGCTGTCCGCAATTCCGTCCGCAATTCCGGCAATTCCGGCCGATT
>JALHQP010000153.1 GCA_022841885.1 Aquincola sp.
CCGCCGCATCGGCCAGCGCCGCCACGCGCGGCGGCGTGCTGGCGTCGCTCGGCGAAGCGCTGTTGTCGGGCTTCGACGTCGTGCGCGGCGCCGCCGGCGACGCGCTGGCCGGCGTGGCGGCAGCCCAGCTCGCCGAGCGCATCGACGACCAGGTGGTCCCGGGCCTGTACCCGCTGCCGCGCCAGGGACGGTTGGTCAAGTTCAAGGGCAGCGGTGTCGCGCCGCAGGCCGCGCTGCCCGCGAGCGCCAAGCCGCTGCTGGTGTTCGTGCACGGCACCTTCAGCCACAGCGCCGCCGCCTTCGGCGACCTCTGGTCGCAGCACCCGCAGCGCGTGGCCGCACTGTTCGAGCACTACGACGGCCACGTCTTCGCGCTCGAGCACGCCACCTTGACCGTGAGCCCGGTGGTCAATGCGCTCGCCCTCGCGCAGGCGCTGCCGCAAGGCGCGCAGCTGCACCTGGTGACGCACTCGCGCGGCGGCCTGGTGGCCGAGGTGCTGGCGCGCGTGGCCGGCAACCCGACGCTCGCCGGCGAGGACCTCGCGGCCTTCGCCGAGAGCGACCGCAAGGCCTTGAAGAAGCTCGGCGACGAGCTGAAGGCGCGCGCCGTGCGCGTGGCGCGCGTGGTGCGCGTGGCCTGCCCGGCACGCGGCACCTTGCTCGCGAGCGGGCGCCTCGACGCCTACCTGTCGGTGTTTCGCTGGACCCTGCAGCTGGCCGGCGTGCCGGTGCTGCCCGAACTCGTCGACCTGTTGGCCGCGGTGGCCGAGCGGCGCGAGGACGTCGATACGATGCCCGGCCTGGCGGCGCAGATTCCCGACAGCGCGCTGATCCGCTGGCTGCACGCCGGCGAGGAGCCGGTGCCCGGTGAGCTGCGCGTGGTGGCCGGCGACGTGCAACCCGACTCGCCGACCGCGTGGCTGAAGACCCTGCTGGCCGACGGCTTCTACTGGACCGACAACGACTTCGTCGTGCAGACGAGTTCGATGTACGGCGGCGCGCCGCGCCAGGGCGGCGCGAGCTTCCTGCTCGACCGCGGCGGCAAGGTCTCGCACGGCCGCTACTTCCACCACCCGCGCAGCGCCGAAGGCGTGTGCAACGCGCTGCTACACGACCTGCCCGAGGGCTTCCAGCCGATCGGCCCGCTGTCCTGGCAGGGCCAGGATTCGTCGGGCGTGCGCGGCCGCATGCGGGGCCGCACGCTGGAGCGTGCGCGCCTGCGTGGCGGCGACCCGGACACACGCGCCGCGAGCGACAAGCCGGCCGTGATCCTGCTGCCGGGCATCCTGGGCAGCAACATCGCCGTCGACGGCAAGCGCATCTGGCTCGGCCTGCGCATGGTCGGTGGCCTGAAGCGGCTTGCGTACCCGGACGGCCAGCGCGTGGTCAAGCCCGATGGGCCGATCAGCCTGATCTACGACGACCTCGCCGATCACCTCGCGGCCACGCACGAGGTAATCGAGTTCGCGTTCGACTGGCGGCGCCCGATCGAGGAGGAGGCGCAGCGCCTGGCCAACGTGGCCGCCGCCGCGCTCGCCGACCGCCAGGCCAGCGGGCAGCCGGTGCGCTTCGTCGCGCATTCGATGGGCGGCGTGGTGGTGCGCACGATGCAGATCGTCGCACCCGACACCTGGAAGACGCTGATGGCGCGCGAAGGCGCGCGCGTGCTGATGCTGGGCACGCCCAACGGCGGCTCGTGGGCGCCGATGCAGGTGCTGTCGGGCGACGACACCTTCGGCAACACGCTGGTGGCCTTCGGCGCGCCCTTCGGCGACCACGAGGCACGCCAGATGATGGCGCAGTTCCCCGGCTTCCTGCAGCTGCAGGCGGCGCTGGTGGACGACCCACGCGGACTCGACCGCGAGGCGACGTGGCGCAAGCTCGCCGACGACGACCTGGCCGCGGTGCGCGAGCACAACTGGTGGCACAGCGAGGGGCTGCAGCTCAACGCCTACAAATGGGGCGTGCCGTCGCAGGCCGTGCTCGACCGCGCGGTGGCACTGCGGCGCAAACTCGACGCGCAGCGCGATCGCGAGCTGCCCGGCTTCGCCGACAAGCTGCTGCTCGTCGTCGGCAAGGCGCGCTTCACGCCCGACGGCTACGAGATCGGCCCGCAGGGCCTCGAATACCTCGACGCGCAGGACGACGGCGACGGCCGCGTGACGCGCCCGAGCGCGCGCCTGCCCGGCGTGCGCACCTGGGAACTCGACTGCGAGCACGGCAGCCTGCCCGACGAAGAGGACGCCTTCGCCGCCTACACCGAGCTGCTCGAGAGCGGCAGCACGGCGCGCCTGAAGGCGCTGCCCGACACCGCCCCGCCGCAACGGGGCGCCGCCCGCGCAGTCGCCGCCACGACGCTGTCCACGGCGGTGCATGTGCGCAGCCGACCCTCGCGCCAGCCCAAGGCACCGCAGCCGCCGGCCTTCGAGGCCGAAGTGGGGCGCCTGGCGCCCGACGAGGCCGCGACGGCCGCGCCGCGCAGCGGGCTGCCGGCGCTGGCGGTCGAGGTGCTCAACGCCAACCTGATGTTCACGCGCGCGCCGCTGCTGGTGGGTCACTACGCGTCGACGCGCCTGACCGGCGCCGAGTGGGTGGTCGACGACCTGCTCGACGGCGCGATGCGCACCGCGCTCAAGGCCGGCATCTACCCCGACCGCGCCGGCGAGTACCGCGTGTTCCGCAACGCGAGCAAGGGCGACAACCCGCTGCAACTGCCGCGCCCCGAGTGGGCGATCGTGGTCGGCCTGGGCGCGGAGTCGGAGCTCAAGGGCTCATTGCTGCTCGACAGCGTGCGCCAGGGCATCGTCGGCTGGGCGCAAGCACTGGCCGAACGTCCCGGCGGCGCACCGCCGAGCTTCGAACTCGCCGCCACGCTGGTGGGCAGCGGCGGCACCGGCATCACGCCGGGGCAGTCCGCGCAGATGATCGCGCGCGCCGCCTACGAGGCCAACCAGACACTGGCCGATTGCGGCTGGCCATTGGTCGCGAACCTGACCCTCGTGGAGCTGTACCTCGACCGCGCCAGCGAAGCCTGGCGTGCGCTGCAGGTGCAGGCCGGCGCCGCACCCGAGCGCTGGCGCATCGGCGAGCAGGTGCGGCGCGGTACCGGTGCCCTGCGGCGACCGCTCGACGCGAGCTACCGCGGCGCCGACTACGACCTGATCAGCGCCGTGGTGCATGGCAGCGGCATCGGCGCGCAGATCGCCTACACGCTGGACACGCGGCGCGCGCGCAGCGAGGTGCGGGCCCAGAAGACGCAGCCGCGCCTGCTGCGCGAGATGGTGCGGCGCAACTCCAACGCGCGGCAGCAGGACCCGCACATCGGCCACACCCTTTACCAGCTGCTGGTGCCGGTGGAGATGGACGCCTTCTTCGGCGGCACCACCGAGATGCGGCTCGAGCTCGACCGCGGCACCGCCGGCATTCCGTGGGAGCTGCTGCGCCACCCGAGCGACGACGACAGTGCCGACGGCCCCTGGGCCGTGCGCACCAAGCTGCTGCGCAAGCTGCGCACCACCGAGTTCCGGCCCCAGGTGCGCGACGCGAGCAGCGACGCGGGCGTGCTGATCATCGGCGAGCCGGCGACGCCGCTGATCCAGAACTACGCCCGCCTGCCCGGCGCGCGGCGCGAGGCCCTGACGGTGCAGGAGAGCCTGGCCGAACGCCTGCCGGGCGGCCCGGATGCGATCCACGCCCTGATCGCCAGCGATGACCCGGCCACGCAGCCCGACGCGCACCGCATCGTCGGCGAACTGCTGGCGCGCGACTGGCGCATCGTGCACATCGCCGGCCACGGCGAGCCGCCGGTGCTCTCCGGCCCCGAGCCGCAGCAGGACGGCGACCCGCCGCAGCGCGTGACGGACCCGCGCGGCGTGGTGCTGTCGCACGGCTACCTCGGGCCGAGCGAGATCCGCAGCATGCGCACGGTGCCGGAGCTGGTGTTCGTCAACTGCTGTCACCTGGCCGAGCGCGACGTGGCGCAGATGCTGCGCGACGACCTGGCCAGCCGCGCCGACTTCGCCAGCACGGTGGCCGACGAGCTGATCAAGATCGGCGTGCGCTGCGTGGTCGCTGCCGGCTGGGCGGTGGAGGACGGGCCGGCCTGCGAGTTCGCGCACGAGTTCTACCGCGCGCTGCTCGACGGCGAGCGCTTCCTCGACGCCAGCGCACGCGCGCGCGCAGCCGCCTGGCGCATGCGGGGCGGCGGCAACACCTGGGCCGCCTACCAGTGCTACGGCGACCCCGATTGGCGCCTCGTGACGCGCGGCGCGGCCACGCGCGGCAACACCCTGCGCGACCGCTACGCTGGCATCTCCTCGGCGGTGGCGCTCGAGCTGGCGCTCGAGACGGTGGCGGTGGATGCGCGCCACATCCGCAGCGGCACCGGCAGCGAGGAGAGCGAGGCACGGCGGCGCCGCGCTGAGCGCGACCGCGACGCGCAGCTGCAGCGCCTCATCTGGCTCGAGTCGCGTTTTGCCGAACGCTGGGGCCCGATGGGCCTGGTGGCCGACCACTTCGGCCAGGCCTGGAAGGCGCTCGGCGACGAGGCCAAGGCGATCGAGTGGTTCGAGCGCGCGATCGCGGCCGAGGACGGTGGCGCCTCGCACAAGGCGGCCGAGCAGCTCGCCAACCTGCGCGTGCGGCGCGCCGAGTCGGCGGTGGGCAAGGCGGCAGCAGCGTTGCGCGAGGCGCGCGGGCGGGCCCAGGCACGCGGCGCGAAGGACACGCGCGACAAGGCCGTCGCCGACGCACAGGCCGCGCTGGCGCGTGCCGCCGCCAAGGGGCGCCGTGCCGTGGTCGAGGCGTTGGCCGCGTTGGACAACCTGACCGAGCAGCATCCGACGATCGAACGCCACAACCTCGCCGGCTCGGCCTGGAAGCGGCTGGCGATGATCGAGAGCGACCTCGGCCGCGAGCGCGACACGCTGAACGCGATCGCGCACATGGGCGCGCACTACGCGCGCGCCGCCGAGACCGCGCGCCAGAGTGGATCGGAGGCGCTGTTCTATCCGGGCCTGAACCTGATCGTGGCCGACCTCGCCGCGCACGCCGGCCAGGCGCGCTGGGCCGGTCTGGACGCCACGCTGCTGACCGAGGTGCAGGCCAGCCTCGAGGCCAAGGGGCGTCGCGACCCGGACTTCTGGTCCGTCGTCGGCCGCACCGAGCTGCAGCTGCTGCAAGCCGTGGCCGCGGGCGACGTGGCCGGCGCCCAGCCGCACGTCGCCGCCGAGTTCGCCGACCTGCGGCGCCGCGTCAGCGCGCCCACCGAGTGGCGCTCGGTGTACGACACCGAGCGCTTCGTGCTCGAGCGCTACGCGCGCCATGCGGGTGCCGCCGAGCAGCGCGCCTGCCGCGAGTTGCTGGCGCAGCTGGCGGGTTACGGCTGGCCGAACGGCGGCTGACGAAAAGCCCCCAGCTCACTTCGTTCGCGCCCCGAGTGGGCGCGCGGCGCCCTTGGGGCGGCCCGGCGGGCGCCGGTCGGCGCCTCAGCGCCCACCGCTGACGTCGAGGATCGCGCCGGTGGTGTAGCGCGCGGCGTCCGACAGCAGCCACAGCACGCCCTCGGCCACCTCGTCGGCGGTGCCGGGGCGCTGCATCGGGATCAGCGCCGCGCTCTGGTGCGCGCGCTCGGGCTGGCCGCCCGAGGCGTGGATGTCGGTGTCGATGATGCCGGGGCGCACCGCGTTGACGCGGATGCCTTCGGCCGCCACCTCGCGCGCGAGGCCGACGGTGAAGGTGTCGATCGCGCCCTTGCTCGCCGCGTAGTCGACGTACCAGCCCGGGCCGCCGAGCTTGGCCGCCACCGACGACAGGTTGACGATCGCGCCGCCACGGCCGCTGCCAGGTGGCCCCTTGGCGTTCACGCCGTGCTTCGTGCTCATGCGCAGAACCGCCTCGCGCGCGCACAGGAAGCTGCCGAACACGTTGATCGCGAACATGCGCTGCAGGCGTGCGAGCGAGGTCTGGTCCACGCGCGCCATCGCGTCGACGATGCCGGCGTTGTTGACCAGACCCCGCAGCGGCGACAGCTCGGCGTCGACGCGCGCGAACATCGCGAGCACCGCGCTCTCGTCGGCCACGTCGGCCTGCATGTGGATCGCGCGCCGGCCCATCGCGCGCACCTCGCGCGCCACGCGCTCGGCCGCCGCCTCGTCGCGCGCGTAGTTCACGGCCACGTCCCACCCGGCGCGCGCGCAGGCCAGGGCCACCGCGGCCCCGATGCCGCGCGAGGCCCCGGTCACGAGCACGCTGCGGGCTTGGCTTGTCTTGTCACCCATGCCGACGATGATAGGCTGGACGCGGTAGGCTTCGCCATGCCCCTCCTCCTGCACCGCCGACGTCTGGCTCTGGCCGCCGCCGCGCTGGCGGCCCCCTTCGTGGTCCGTGCGCAAACCTCGCCGCTCGGCGATGCCGCCGCAGCGGAAGCCAATGCACCGCCGTTGCCCGCCGTGGGCACGCCGCTCGCGCTGCCCGCGTCGATCGAGCGCCTGGACGGCTCGCGCTTCGAAAGCCGCGAGGCCGAGGGCCGGGTGCTGGTGTTGTACTGGTGGGCCAGCTGGTGCCCGTTCTGCGCCGAGACCACGCCGCATGTCGAGGCGCTGTGGCGGGCGCACAAGGCGCGCGGCCTGCAGCTGCTCGCGCTGTCGATCGACACCCAGGCGCAGCCGGCGCGAGACTACCTCGCGCGCCGCGGCTACGCGCTGCCCGCGGCCTGGGTCACGCCGGCCATGCGGCGCGCGCT
>JALHQP010000154.1 GCA_022841885.1 Aquincola sp.
GCGCGACGAAGGCGCGCGTTGGATCGCCGCCGACGTGGCCCACGCGCTGCTCGGCGTCGGCTGACGCCGAGATGTTCAGTTCGGCCGCTGCAGCGGCGAGCGCTCCCCGCCCGGCTCGGGCAGCGGCTGCGTCGGCAACCAGGGCTCGGGCGGCGGCACGGCTGGTGCCGGCAGCGTGCCGCAGGCCGCCAGCATCAGCGGCAGCGCGCACAGCGCCAGTTGCAGGGGACGCGAGAGCGCAGCCACCTCAGGCCCCCACGCGTCCGGCGCTGCCGCGGTGCTCGCTCGGCAGGCCGAACGTCGGCTCGTGCACGTCGCGCATCGCTGCCATCGCGCCCCAGCGCCGGCTTTCGGCAGCGTCGAAACCCATCCGCGGCATGAACCCGCGGCCCGGCTTGTAGGTGCCGAACACCATATCCCAGAGCGGGAAGTCGCTGTAGTTCCAGCCGTGCACGCCGCGCGCGTGATGGATGCTGTGCGCCTCCGGGCGCTGGATCAGCGCGCCGAGCCAGCGCGGCGTGCGCAGGTTGGCGTGCTGGAACACGGCGTTGAAGGCGCCGAGGAAGCCGACGAGCGACGCCGCCACCGGGTCCAGCCCGAGCACGATCACGTTGACGCCGGCGCCGAGCAGCGTGTACAGCGCGGCTTCGCTCGGGTGGAACACGAAGGCGCCGATGGCGTCCAGGCGCCGCGGCGCGTGGTGCATCTGGTGGAACACGCGCCACAGCAGCGGCACGGAATGTGCGGCGCGGTGCCAGACGTAGCCGGCGAAGGTGGTGGCCAGGTAGCCGACCACCGTGCCGCCGGCGATGCCGAGTTCGGCACCGGGCAGCAGGCTGGCCTCGAACCAGGCGGCGGGCAGCGCCAGCGGCAGCAGGACCGAGGTGGCCACGAAGGCGACGAAGAAGCCGATGCCGGTGAGCGCCCAGCCGCGCAGCTGCGGCTGTTCGCGTGCCGGCCACAGGCGCTCGGCGAGCACGAACAGCGGGTAGACCGCGATCGAGGCAACGAGAAGCAGGTCGATGAGGGACATGGGGGATCTCCAGAACAGAAGCTGAGATCCGCATGCTCGGCGGCGGGCGTCCGCCGGCCGTCCGTTGTCGATGTGCAAGCAGCGGACGACCGGCGGACGCCCGCCACCCACAGTGGCAGCGTCCCCACCGTCGGAGCCCCACCATGCCCACCGCCCCCACCTTGCGCCTGTCCCACCTGCGTCTGCGCAACGGCCTGCAGTTCGAGTACGCCGAACAAGGCCCGCGCGGCGGGCCCACCGTGCTGATGCTGCACGGCATCACCGACAGCTGGCGCTCGTTCGAGCCGGTGCTGCCGCTGCTGCCGGCGCACTGGCATGTGGTCGCGCTGTCGCAGCGCGGCCATGGCGGCTCGGACAAGGCGCCGCGCCTGTACCGAACCGAGGACTTCGCCGCCGACGCGGCCGCCTTCGCGCGCGCCCTCGACCTGGCGCCCATGATCGTCGTCGGCCACTCGATGGGCGCGGCCAACGCGCTGCGCCTGGCACTCGACGCACCCGAGCTGGTGCAGGGCCTGGTGCTGGCCGGCGCGTTCGCGCGCTTCGGCGACAAGGAGGCGCTGCGCGCCTTCTACCGCGAGGAGATCGCGCCGCTGGTCGACCCGGTGCCGCCCGCGCTGGCGCGCGCGTTCCAGCTCGACACGGTGGCGCAGCCGGTCGCGCCGGACCTGATCGAGGCCATGGTCGACGAGAGCCTGCGCGCACCGGCCCATGTCTGGCGAGCCGCCTTCGCGGCGCTGTTCGACGACCACTTCAGCAGCGAGCTGCAGCGTCTGGACGTGCCGACGCTGATCGCCTGGGGCGATGCCGACGCCTTCGTGCCGGCCGAGGACACGGCTGCATTGTCGGCAGCGATCGCGCGCAGCAGGGTTTCGGTGTATGGCGGCACCGGACATGCGTTGCACTGGGAGCAGCCGGAGCGCTTCGCTCGCGAGCTGGTGGCGTTCGTCGTCGGACTGCGCCGGGCCTTGGCCGCCTGAGCCCGCCCGCACGGGGCCGCGCTCAACGCCGTACGAACCAGAGTGCCGCGTCATGCCGTGTGGCCGACACGGCGCGCGACCCGCCACCCTGGCCTGGCACGCTGCCGACCTAGACCAGCGGCAGCGCCTTGATCGACGGCCGCCTGCGCAAACTCGTCGGCCAGCCGCCAGCTCTCGGCCACCGCACGCGCCCAGTCGCGCCGCAGCGCGGGTGAGTGGCTGGCCCGCACTGCCGGGTGGTGGCGTCCGCCGCCGTCCGGCCGAACACCGGCTCGACCGCGACGCGCCGACTCACAATGCGGCCATGCAGCGATCGGCGGCACCGACCCAGGCCCGAGCGGCGCGCCGCTTCGGAGGCTGCGCATGGCTGTCCATCCTGCTGGCCGCACTGCTGGCGACCGTGCTGGCGGTGGCCTGCTGGGAGGCGCCGCGTCCCGACCTGGCGCGGCTGTACCGGGTCGGCGATGCCGACGCGGCACCGGTGATCCTGATCCCGGGGGTGTTCGGCTCGCGCCTGCGCGACCGCGCGTCGGGCGACGAGGCCTGGCCCGGGCCCTGGTGGCGCATCCTGTTCTCATCCTATGCCGACCTGGCGCTCGAATTCGACCCGCAGACGCTGCAGCCCCGGCCCTCGAGGCTCGAACCCCACGGCATCGCCGAGCAGGTGTTCGGGCGCGACTTCTACCGCCCGATCGTCGAGACGCTGACGCGGTACGGCGGCTACCGGGCAGCCACGCCTGGCCTGCCGGCGGCGAAGGGCGAGCGGCGTCTCTACCTGTTCGCCTACGACTGGCGCCAGGACAACGTCGCCAGCGCGCGGGCACTGCACGCGCTGATCGAGGCGGTGCGTCGCGACTACGCCGATCCGGCGCTGCGCGTCGACCTGGTGGCACACAGCATGGGCGGCCTGGTGGCACGCTACTACCTGCGCTTCGGCACCCGCGACGTGCTCGACGGCACGACCCAGCAGGTGACGATGGACGGCAGCTCGCGCGTGCGCAAGCTCGTGCTGCTGGGCACGCCCAACCTCGGCTCGGCCAGTTCGCTGCACGCCTTCCTGAGCGGGGAGCGTGTCGGCCTCGGTCGCATCGGCGCGCGCACGCTGGCGACGATGCCCAGCGGCTTCCAGCTCTTCCCCCATCCGCTGGCGAGCTGGCTCATCGGCATCGACGGCCGCTCACGCGATGAAGAGCTGTTCGACCCCGCCACCTGGCGGCGCCACGGTTGGTCGATCTTCGCGCCGGGCGAGGCCGCGCCCGACGAAGCGACACAGCGCTACTTCGCGCACCACCTGGAGCGCGGCCGGCGCATGGCCTGGATGCTCTCCGTGGCCGAGCCGGTGTCTCCGATCCGCTACGTGCTGTTCGGCGGCGACTGCCACCTGACGCCGGCGCGTCTGCTGGCCGAGCCGGTCGGCGGCCGCGACGTGGCGCGGCTCGAACCCTCGCAGATCAAGGCGCCGCGCGCGGGCGTGAACTACGCGGAGCTGATGCTCGAGCCGGGCGACGGCCGCGTCACCAAGCCATCGCTGCTGGCGCGCGAGACGCTCGACCCGAGCGCGCCTCAGCACGAGGACAGCTTCCTGCCGCTGGCCTACGCCTTCTTCCTGTGCGAGCACCACAACTTCCTGACAGGCAACATCAACTTCCAGGACAACCTGCTCAACGTGCTGCTGACGCGGCATCTGCCCTGGGAGCAGCGTGGCGAGCGGCCCTGAGACCTGCGAGGCTCAGACCAGCGGCAGCGCCTCGATCGACGGCCGCTGCACCGCCTGCGCAAACTCGTCGGCCAGGCGCCGGCTCTCGGCCACCGCGCGCGCCCAGTCGCGCCGGCGCTCGTCGATGCGCTCGCCATAGGCCTTGAAGTCGCCGCGATCGGGCAGCTTGCCGTTCGGCATCACGGCCTTGACCCACTCGGGGTTGGGCGCGAGCAGCACCACGTTGGACAGGCGCGCGGTGGCCGCATGGCGGTGCGTGAGCGCCTTGTCGAGCCAGCCCGGCACCACCGTGGCCTGGAAGTGCGGGTACAGCACCAGGCCCTCGCCCATCTGCGCATAGTCCAGGTGCAGGTGGTAGTCGGTGATGCCGCCGTCCCAGTAGGCACCGCGTGGCGCGCCGGGAATGTCGTGCACCGCGTCGAGCCAGAACGGAATCGAGCAGCTCGCGAGCACGGCGGCGCCCAGGTTGCCGGCCGCCAGCGGCACCTGCTTCGTGCGGTAGTCGTGCAGCGCGAAGGGCAGGCTCTCGCGCGGGTCGGAGAACATCACGCGTTCGAGCCAGCCGCCCATCGCGCGCCGGCTCACGAGGTTGGTCGCGAAGGCGCCGAGGTAGCCCAGCGGCGTGCGCAGCCGGCCTTCGCGCCGCATCAGGTGGCGGCCGCGGCTGGTGACGACGTGCAGGCGACGCGTCGGGTGGGCGAGCAACTCGTTGGCGCGGGCGCCCAGGCGCGCGTCGATCGTGGCGCCGAACACACGCGTCACATCGCGCGCCTTCGGCGCCTTGCCGGGCGCGTGCGGGTACTCCTGCGCAATGTAGTCGTCGGCCAGTTGCGCCAGCGCCGCGTCGGCGTCGGGCAGGCAGGCACAAGCCATGCGCCAGGCGCCGATCGACGCGCCCATCAGGTGCAGGGTCTGCGGCGCATCGCGCAACCAGTGGCCGAACAGGAAGCGGTCGAGCGGGTTCAGCGCCAGGCCCTTGGGGCCGCCGGCCGCCGCGGGGATCACGCGCACATCGGCCGGCGTGAGGCCGCGCTCGCGCAACTGGGCGCGGGCGCGCGGGCCGGCGTGGATCTGCAGGGCTTGCATCCTGCGATTGTCCCCGCGCGTCGGCACGAATCTTGTAGGCCAGTGCCGCGATGCGCTCCGACATCTGTTGCCTCCTGAAACGGCCCACGCCGTACCGGGTTTGCCGTGTCCCGGGACAATCTCGCCTCCATGCGACTCTCCATCTCTTGCGGGCCCGCCGCCGTGCGGGCCTTTTTCTTGTGCCTGGCCTGGATCGCGACGGGGCCGGCGCACGCGGCCGCCTTCGGCTTCGACGACGTGGCGGCCCAGGCCCAGGCGCTCGCCGCGAAACCCTGGCAGCCGCCGCCGCCGCTCGATGCCCGGCGTGCCGGGCTCGACTACGACGCCTACCGGCGCCTGCGCTTCCGGCCCGCCCACGCGCAGTGGCGCGGCCTGCCGTTCCAGATGCAGTTCTTTGCGCAAGGCCGGTTGGCCACGCGCGCGCTGCAGCTGCACGAACTGGTCAACGGCCAGCCACGCCCGCTGCGCTTGCGGTCCGAGGCCTTCGACTTCGACGGTGTGCTGCCGCCCGGCCCGCCGGGCCAAGCGATGTCGGTGTCGGGCTGGCGCTTGCACCATCCGCTGAACAGCCCGGCGGTGCACGACGAGGTGGTCGCCTTTCTCGGCGCGAGCTACTTCCGTGCCCTCGGCGCGGGGCAGCGCTATGGGCTGTCGGCGCGCGGCCTGGCGGTCGACACGGTGGGAGGCCGCGGCGAGGAGTTTCCGGAGTTCGTGGCCTTCTGGTTCGAGCCACCGGCGGCCGACGCGAAGACCTTGCGCTTCTACGCGCTGCTCGACGGCCCGCGCGTCACCGGGGCCTACCAGTTTGTGCTGCAACCCGGTGCGTCGACCACCATCGAGGTGCGCGCGCGCCTGTTCCTGCGCGCCGGCGTCGCCACGCTGGGCATCGCGCCGCTGACCAGCATGTTCCTGCACGGCGAGAACCAGCCCTCGCGCAGCGACTTCCGGCCCGAGGTGCACGACTCGGACGGCCTGCAGATCGAAACCGCCGAGGGCGAATGGCTCTGGCGCCCGCTGGCCAACCCGCGCGGCGTCTTCGTCAGCTCGTTCGCGCTGCGCTCGCCGCGCGGCTTCGGCCTGATGCAGCGCGACCGCGCCTTCGCCAGCTACGAGGACGTCGAGGCGCGCTACGAGCTGCGGCCGAGCGCCTGGGTGGAACCGGTGGGCGACTGGGGCGCGGGCCGGGTCGAGCTGCTGCAGTTCCACACCCCCGACGAGACGCACGACAACGTGGTGGCCTACTGGGTGCCCGCGCAGGCGCCTACGCCGGGCCAGGCCTTCGACATCGGCTGGCGCGTGCATTGGCAGGGCGACACGATGCGCCTGCCGCCGGGTGCCCATGTGCAGCAGACGCGCAGCGGCCACGGCTACACCAAGGAGCCGCCGCCGCCCGGCCGGCGCAAGTTCGTGCTCGACTTCGCCGGCCCAGGCCTGCCCACGGCCGACGTGCAGGCGGTGGCCACTGTCAACGCCAATGCGCGGTTGGTGCACGTCAACGCCTACCCCAACCCGGCGCGGCGCGGCTGGCGCGCGACGGTCGAATTCGACCGCCTCGACCCGCAACAGCCGGTGGAGCTTCGTGTCTTCTTGCGACAAGGAGCGAACACGCTGAGCGAAACCTGGTCGTATGCGCTGCCACCCGATTGAGGCCCCGAGAACCAAGATGAAGAACATGCGCTCGATCCCCTCGCGCACCCCACGCACCGCACCGCCAATCCAGCGCGCGCCGATGCGCGCACGCCCCTGGTTCGGCCTCGCGCGCGGGCTGCTGATGGCGGCCCTGCCCGGCCTGCGCTTTTTCTGGCCGCTGCTGCACGAGCCCGGCTGGCTGATCGCCGCCGAGCGGCGCCGGCG
>JALHQP010000155.1 GCA_022841885.1 Aquincola sp.
GCACCGGCCAAGGCGCTGCCGGACAAGGCCCGGGCCATCCTGGCCGCGCTGCCGGCCCTGGCGGCCGGCGACACGCTGGAGCTGCGCGTGGCCACCGGGCCGCTGCGCGAGGCCGGCCTGCTGTCGAAGAATGGCTCGTCGACCAAGCTGTTCGGCCAGTTTCCCGAGCTGTTCGAGCTGATTCCCGACAAGCAGCCCAACCATGTGAAGCGGCGCGCTTGAAGCGCGGCGCGACGCCCTAACATCGGACCGGTCTGCGCCGTGCAGACGCCGCTGACGCTGCCACGATGAAACGCATCTTCCTGTTCCTGGTCACCAACCTGGCCGTGATGTTCGTGCTCGGGCTGGTGGTCAACCTGTTCGGCCTCAACCGTTTCCTCACCGCCAACGGCCTCAACCTGGGCCAGTTGCTCGCGTTCGCCGCCGTCATGGGCTTCGGCGGCGCGATCATCTCGCTGCTGATGAGCAAGCCGATGGCCAAGTGGAGCACGCGCGCCCAGGTCATCAACGACTCGCCCGACGCCACCCACCAGTGGATCGTGGCGACGGTGCGCCGCTTCGCCGACAAGGCCGGCATCCAGATGCCCGAGGTGGCGATCTACGACGGCGAGCCCAACGCGTTTGCCACCGGCGCGTTTAAGAACTCGGCGCTGGTCGCGGTGTCCACCGGATTGCTGCAGGGGATGAACCGCGACGAGGTCGAGGCCGTGATCGGCCACGAGGTCGCACACGTGGCCAACGGCGACATGGTGACGATGACGCTGATCCAGGGCGTGATGAACACCTTCGTCGTGTTCCTGTCGCGCGTGATCGGCCACCTGGTCGACAGTTTCCTGCGCCGTGGCGACAACCGCAGCGGGCCGGGCATCGGCTACTACGCGACGACGATCGTGCTCGACCTGGTGCTGGGTGTGCTGGCGGCGATCATCGTGGCCTGGTTCTCGCGACAGCGCGAGTTCCGCGCCGACCGCGGTGCTGCCGACATGATGGGCAATTCGCTGCCGATGCAGCATGCGCTGGCGCGCCTGGGCGGCCTGCCGCCCGGCGAGCTGCCGAAGTCGGTGCAGGCCATGGGCATCACCGGCATCCCGAGCGGCTTCGCCCGCCTGTTCTCGACCCACCCGCCGATCGAGGAGCGCATCGCCGCACTCCAGCAGCGCCAGTAAGCGCGCGCTCGGGCCAGCGCCGGGCCGCTCCCAAGCGTCCGGCCCGAGCCTCCCCTCGGGGGAGTGCTCGCGCAGCGAGCGAGGGGTCGTCAGTCACTGCGCGGCGCGTAGCGCCACCGTGAAGGTGGTGCCACGGCCGCGCGCGCTGGCGACGCGGACCTCGCCGCCCATCGCCTCGACGAGCTGGCGCGACAGCGCCAGCCCGAGGCCGGTGCCGGGGATGCCGCTGGCCTCGACACCAAGGCGCTCGAAGGGCCGGAAGATGCGCTCGAGCTGGGCTTCGTTCATGCCCAGGCCGGTGTCGACGATCTGCAGCTCGACCCGCGTGCCGGCGCGCGCCGCCGACACCTCGACCCGGCCGCCCGGCCGGTTGTACTTGATCGCGTTGGACAGCAGGTTGGCGAATACCTGGCGCAGGCGCTGGCGGTCGGCCACCACGGCGAGGTCGGTGTCGTTCGGCTGGCAGGGCACATAGGCCACGCCGGCCTCGTGTGCGCGCTCGGCCAGCATCGACCACGCATCCTGCAGCACAGGCACCGGGTCAAGCGTCACGAAAGCCAGGCGCATGCCGCCGCTCTGCGCGCTCGACAGGTCCAGCAGGTCGTCCACCACGCCCAGAAGATGGCGGCCGCTGGACAGGATGCGCGCCACCCAGGGCCTGTACTGGGCCGGCAGGTCCTCGGCCTGCTCGAGCAACTGGGCGAAGCCGAGCACGCCGTTGAGCGGCGTGCGCAGCTCGTGGCTGACATGCGAGAGCAGCTCGGTTTTCGCGCGGTCCGCGCTTTCGGCCTGGTCGCGTGCGCGGCGCAGCGCCTCGGCGTCCTTGGCGTTGGTGATGTCGGTGTGGGTGACGATCATGCGCAGCGGCTGGCCTTGCGCATCGCGCTTGATCACCATGCCGCGCGCCAGCACCCACTTCCAGCTGCCGTCCTTGCAGCGCACGCGGTGCTCGCTGACGTAGCGCGGCGTGCGCCCGGCCAGGTGCTCGTCGCGGTGCCAGCGGCGCAGCGTCTCGTCGTCCGGGTGCACACGCGAGACGAAGGACTCGCTCAGGCATTCGATCTCGCCCGGCGCAAAGCCGTACATCTCGGCAAAGCGCGGCGAGAAACTCTCCACGCCGCTGTCGAGGTCCCACTCCCAGACGCCGTCGCCCGAGCTGTCGAGTGCGAGCTTCCAGCGTTCCTCGCTCTCGCGCAGCGCCTCCTCGGCGCGCACGCGCTCGCTCACGTCCTCGATCGTGCCCTCGATGTAGCGCAGCCGGCCCTGGCCGTCGCGCACCGCGTGCGCGTTCTCGCTGACCCAGATGCGCTCGCGCGTCTTGTGGCGATAGACCTCGGAGACGAAGCCGCGCACGAAGCCGTCGCGCTCGAGGATGTGCAGAAACTGGGCACGCCGCTGCGGATCGACATACCACTCGGTGGCGATGTCCTGCACCGCCGCGATCTGCTCGGCCTCGCTGGCGTAGCCGTTCAGCGCCACCAGCGCCGGATTGGCGCGCAGCTGCCGGCCCTCGGGGGACGAGCGGTAGGCGCCGATCGGCAGGAAGTCGAACAGGGTCGAGAAGTCGTCGTTCATGGCGCTGCGAAGCGACGGGGCCGGCGACCGGGTTATACCGTGCATGGGACAATCCGTCTCGTGAAGCAAGCCAGACCGCCGCTGGCACAGTTGCCCGAAAGGGCGTGCTGGAGGAAGGTCCGGACTGCACAGGGCAGCGCAGCGGCTAACGGCCGTCCACCGCGAGGTGAGGATCAGAGCAACAGAGACGAGTCGGCGCCGCAAGGTGCCGGGTGAAACGGGCAATCTCTGCGCGCAGCAACACCAAATAGGCCGGCATTGAGGCGGCCCGCGGAGCCGGCGGGTAGGTGGCACCGAGCTGGCCAGCAATGGCCAGCCCAGAGGAATGGCGGTCACGGTGGGGGCGACCTCGCCGCACAGAATCCGGCCTATCGGCTTGCTTCACACTTTCTGCGCAAGAACAAGAACCGCCGATGAACCCCGACGCCCCCTCGCTCTGGCGCGGCCCGCGCTGGACGCTCGCGCTGCTGCTGGCCGGCCTGGGCACGCTGGGGCCGTTCTCGATCGACACCTACCTGCCGGCCTTCGACGGCATCGCGCGCTCGATCGGCGCCACGCCGGTCGAGATGCAGCAGACGCTGTCGGCCTACCTGTTCGGCTTCGCGGCGATGAACCTGTTCCACGGCGCGCTGGCCGACAGCTTCGGGCGCCGGCCGGTGGTGCTGGGCGGGCTGGCGCTGTTCACGCTGGCCTCGGTGGGCTGTGCGCTCGCGCCGTCGATCGGCTGGCTGATCACCTTCCGCGCGCTGCAGGGCATGAGCGCCGGTGCGGGCATGGTGGTGTCGCGCGCGATCATCCGCGACATGTTCCCGCCGGCCGACGCGCAACGCGTGATGAGCCAGGTGACGATCTACTTCGGCGTCGCGCCGGCCGTGGCGCCGATGGTCGGCGGCTTCCTGTTCGTGCACGCCGACTGGCACTCGATCTTCTGGTTCCTGGCCGTCGTCGGTGCGCTGCTGACGTTCATCAACTGGCGCCGCCTGCCCGAGACCCTGCACGCTTCGCACGTGCAGCCGTTCGAGGCCGGCAACCTGATGCGCGGCTACTGGCAGCTCGGCGCGAGCCCGCGCTTCATCGCCTTGTGCCTGGCCAGCGGCATCCCGTTCAACGGCATGTTCCTCTACGTGCTGGCGGCGCCGGCCTGGCTCGGCGGCCACCTCAAGCTCGCGCCGACCGAGTTCTTCTGGTTCTTCTGCCTGTCCATCGGCGGCATCATGCTGGGCGCGTGGCTGTCGGGGCGCATGGCGGGCCGCGTCGAGCCGCGCGCGCAGATCCGGCGCGGCCTGAACATCATGGTGCTGGCCACGCTGATCAACGTCGCGCTCAACGCCAGCCTGGCGCACCCGCACTGGGCCTGGGCGCTGCCGCCGGTGGCGCTGTTCTCGTTCGGCTGGTCGCTGATGGTGCCGGCCGTGACGATCAAGGTGCTCGACCTGGCACCCGACCGGCGCGGCATGGCCTCGTCGCTGCAGGCCTGCGTCGGCAGCGTCGCCAACGGCCTGGTGGCCGGCGTGATCACGCCGCTGGTGATGCATTCGACGCTGGCGCTGGCGTTGACTTCGGCGGCGTTCCTCGGAATCGGGCTCGTGGCTTGGCAGTGGGTGAAAAAGCGGGTGCCCTGAGCGGCGCCCGTTCTGACTCACCACCGCTGCCTTGCCAACTGACAGTTCGGCTCGAACTGGACTTGACTGACATCGTCACAATTTACGATAGCGCGATGAGTCGCCGCCGCGTAGATTCCCGCGATCCCGCAACCAAGCCTCAGGAGTCGTCCATGAAGCGATTGTTGACAGCGATTTCAATGGTGGTGGCTAGCATGGGCTGGAGTTCCAGCGCGAACGCCGCGTGCGTTGACTGCTGGTCCTTCGACACTTGCGGTGCTGCCGCAGGATTTGGCTATCTGAGGTGCAAGTTCCAGGTCGGGGCGTGCGTCGCAACCGGACTGTGCAGCGCGAGCTACTCAAGCCCGCCTCCCTATGGGTTTGATCGCAACAACATGATGCGGACCTCCTTCCGGGATCTGTACGACGTCGATGTCTGCAAGTCGGTCGCACCGACCCTGACAGCCGATCCAGCGCTGCGTAGGGTGGCAGCCAGTACGGGCGATGCGAAGCTCGTGCTAGCTGCTGACGCGGGCACGCTCATCCAGTTGGCACAGGTCAGCCCGGCAGCGGCACACGTGGCTTGGGCTATCGCGCGCGGAGCATGGGAACCTGGCGAGTTGACATCGGCGTCTGTGCGTTTGCGTGCCTACGCACCTGCCCAAGTCATGCAACTCGTTTCGGGTGAAGAGGTCCGTGGTGAGGCCCCCAACGCAAGCTTGTCGGCCATATCGCTCAGTTGGAGTGGCACACCGTCTGGAAGCATCGCGCTGCGCGTCTATGCCCGAGGTGTCGTCGACACAGTGCTCGACTATCGGCCGGTGGGCAGCGGCTTCCGCCTCACCTCATGGCAGTAAGTATCCGCGCAAGCTTTCCGTAGCCAAGGGCTCGCACAGCACCAGTTCATTCGCCGGCGTCCAACGCTCGCGTCGCTCCCATCAGCGCCGGTGACTCGGCCTGGATGACCCAGGTCGGGATCGCTTCCAGGTAGTCGCGGAAGCGCCCCTTGGCCTCGAAGCGCTCGCGAAACGGTAGCTGCTCGAAGCGTTTGCCCAGGCGCGGCACGATGCCCCCGCCGATGTAGACGCCGCCACGCGCGCCCAGCGTCAGCGCCAGGTTGCCGGCCACGGTGCCGAGCAGTGCGCCGAAGGTCTGCAGCACTTCGGCGCAAACCGCCTGCGCCGGTGCGCTCGGCGATTCGATCGCGCGCTGCACGATCTGCGCCGCGTCGAGCGGCTCGGGCGCCAGACCATCGAGCACACACAGCGCCTCGTACAGGTTCACGAGCCCCGGCCCCGAGAGCGCCCGCTCGGCCGAGGCATGGCCGAAGCGCTCGCGCAGCACGGCCAGCAGCGAGGCCTCGCGTTCGGTCGTCGCGGCGAGCGTCGCGTGGCCGCCTTCGCCGACGATCACGCGCCAGCCGCCGCGCCCGTCGGGCACCAGGCCCGACACGCCGAGGCCGGTGCCGGCGCCGATCACCGCCAGCGTGCCGCCCGGCTGGGCCGTGCCGCCGCCGACCGCGCGCAGGTCGTCGTGGCCCAGCCCCGGCACGGCGTGCGCAAGCGCCTCGAAATCGTTCAGCACGCGCACCCGTTCGGTGCCCAGCGTGATGCCCAGCGCCTCGATCGAGAACGCCCAACCATGGTTCGTCATCTGCACCCGGTCGCCGGTGACCGCGGTGGCGATGCCGAAGCCGAGTTCGCGCGGCGTGGGCAGGCCCTGGCCGGCGAGGTAGGCGGCGATGCAGTCGGCGATGGTCGCGAAGCCCGCGGTCGGAAGACTCTGCCCATGCGTCAGCGCCTGCCCCGGCCCGGCCTGCCAGGCCCAGCGTGCATTGGTGCCACCGACGTCGCCGAGCAGCCGGGGGAATCGGTTGCGTGTCACTGTGCCTCGAACTTGCTAGACCATCACTTGCGTGCACACTCTAGCAGTCGCAGGCCCTTGCCCTGTGCCATCCACCGATGTCCAGCCCGTCGAAGACCATCTCCAAGCCGCCCAAGCTGCCCCGCCGCGCCGGCACCCTGAGCGCCGCGCAACGGGTCGCGGCCTTCCGCGCCACCGTGCAGCGCGAGCTCGCGCAACGCAGCGACGGGCCGACGCCCGAAGCCCTGCTGTGGGCCGCCGCGCACGCCAGCCGCGAGCTGCTGGCCGAGCGCTGGGCGCGCACGCAGGCCGAGGACCGCGCCAACACCGGCGCGCGGCGCGTGCACTACCTGTCGATGGAGTTCCTGATGGGGCGCGCGCTCGGCAACGCGCTGGCGGCGCTGGGCCTGGACGAGGCGCTGCGCGAGGCCACGGCCGCCGCCGGCGTGG
>JALHQP010000156.1 GCA_022841885.1 Aquincola sp.
GGCGCGGCGACCGGCGCGGCGGCCGTCGCCGGCTTGGCCGGCGGCGGGATCTTCGAGTGGTCGGCCGCCAGGTAGGCCTTGAAGAAGGGTTCGTCCAGCAGCGCGCGCCGCTCGAGGCCCAGGGCGCCGCGGTAGTTCGAGATCGCTTCGTCGATCGCCGGGTTGAACTGGCCGTCGATCGGGCCGTCGTAGAAGCCGCGCCGGCGCAGCTGATTCTGGAAGTAGGCGATCAGCTCGACGCGCGAGGCCGACATCGCGAAGAACCAGTCGTCGATCTCGCGCTTGACCTCGTCGTTGCTCTCGGGCGTGGCACCCAGGCAGGTCCAGTAGGGTGTCTTGGTCAGCTTGCCCATCAGTTCGACCGCCGCCAACTCGACCAGGCCGCGCAGCGCCTGCGACTGGCCCTCCGACTTGGACAGGGTCATGCTGTAGTTGACGCCGAACTTGTGGTACGCGGCATCGCCGTCGACGCCGCGCCCCGACTTGAGGATCACGACCGAGTTGCGTGAAGTCACGCCGGCGATCACCGACATGTCGTCGGTGGAGAGCATCGACAGGTCCAGGCCGAGGATCGACGAGGCCGCGTCGCGCGCGATGCCCAGGTTGACGAAGGGCGAGAAACCGATGCCGAAGTCCTTCTGGTTGCGGATTACGTTCTCGTCGAACTGCGTCACCGAACCCTTGATGTCGTACTGCGGCACCACTTGGTAGGCACTCTGGCGCTGCGCCGAGGCGAGAAAGCTGATCACGTTGGTGGCGTCCTTGCCGAAGGCCACCACGCGCACACCGCGGCTGCGCCGCGTCATGTCGGACACCGCGGTGATCAGCATGTCGCGGGTGCCGGCGTTGACCTTCTTGGTCGAGTCGACGATCTCCTCGACCAGCATGCTGATGTCGCGCACGCCGTACTCGACGAACAGGTTGTCCATGCAGCGCAGCGCGCCGGAGAAGCCGGTGATCGAGCGGAACGGCGCCTGCTCGGGCTTGACGCGCGCGGCGTCGGTCTTCTCGATCGTGTCCTTCTTGACTTCGAGCGCCGAACAGCCGGCCAGCGCCGCCACGGCGGCCAGCGACAGGGCGAGCCGCCGCAGCGGCGTCGGGGCGGTGGAGCGGGCCGGGCGTGACATGGTGTGTCCTTTCGGTGGGGCGTTAGCGGCAGCCGGTGCCGGTCACCAGGTTGACGGCGTTGGGCGCGAACACGAACACCTCGCGCGGCGCCGCGCCGATGCGGCCGCCGGTGTCCACATTGCCGATGTTCTGACTCCCGCACTGGGCGTTGTCAATGCCCTTTCCCAACTTGCTGTTTTCGCGTTCGAGTGCGGACTGCTTGAGCTTTTCCTTGGCGAGCTTGGCCCTGAACCTGGTCTCCAGATCCAGCATTTCCTCGCCGGCGACGGCCTGCGGGCCGAGCGACAGCAGCAGCGCGGCCACGATGGCCTGGCTCAGGAGGAGGGTGGTCTTCATCGTCGTGCTCCGGTTGCGGCGGCAGGAACAGGGCATCGCCACGGCGCGTGGCGCCGCGGCGATGCCCAGGGCGGCTGTCGATTACTGCGCCACACCCACGCGCTGGGTGGCCGTGGTCAGCAGGCCTGCCGAGGTGTTGGTCGCGCCGGTGGCGATCACCGTCGAGTTGGCCAGCACGCCGTTGTTGCGCGCGCCGCCGATTTCCTGAGTCGCGCTCGAGCCGAGGCCGGCCGACGTGTTGACCGCGTTGGTGGCGCGCACGAAGCTGTTGTGCACGACACCGTTGTCGGTCGCGAAGCCGATCTGCTGCGTCGCCGTGGAGCCGGCGCCGAGCGCACGGTTGTGCACGTTGAAGGCTTGCACTTGCGTGCCGGCCTGCAGGCGGCCGTTGCCCGACGCGTAGCCGATGTTCTGGCGCGCGGTCGTGCCGACGCCAGCCGACAGGTTGTGGGCGCCGTTGACCAGCACCGAGCTGTTCAGGATGCGGGCGTTGGCGCCCTCGGCGACGCCGACGTTCTGGAACGCGCGCGCGCCGGCAACCGTGGCCTGGTTGCTCAGGTTGGAGGCGTTGATGCTGCTGTTGTGGATTTCACCGGCCATGGCACCGACAGCGGACAGGCCGAGGGCAGCGACGAGGACGGACTTGCGGAAGGCTTGCATGGTGGAAACTCCTGAGAGGGGTTGAGGTGAGAGTGAGGTCTCGTGTCGGTGGCGTCGCCCTTTGCGAGCCATCCGTGCTTTCAGTTGCGGCGATGGCGAAACCGGTTCAAAGAATTTCGCCTGGACTCAGCGCCCGCCAAAGATGGCAAGCACGACGACGAAGGTGACGAACACGGGCAGCAGCGACCACAGGTGGTCGTAGTCATGGGGCGCGGGGCGCTTCGAACGGGGGCATTGCGGGCTCCTGGCGGGTTGGGGTGCCCCTGAGTCGCACCACCCGCGCCAAGCGTTCAAGCCGCCGCTACTGCAGCTTGAACTCGACCAGTTCGAAGGTCGTCGACTCGCGCAGCGCGCCGCCGACGTGGGTGGCCACCGTGGTCTTGACGGTGCGCCGCACCTGCGGCGCGTACCAGACCACGATCTCGCTGCTTGTGGCTGCTGCGCGCCCCGCGCCGCGCGGCGTGACCTGGCCGCGCAGTACCAGCTTGATCGCGCGAAAGCGCCCGGCGCCGACGACGACCTCCTCCTCGCCCTCGATGCGCCCGCGCAGCGGCACCATCTGCTGCTCGACGCGGCGCTGCAGCTCGGGCAGCGCGCGCCCGGCCTGCAGGGCGCCGGCCGCCTGCAGGTAGGGCGCGAACTCCGGCGGCGTCAGGTCCCAGCCCGGCAGCGCGCGAAAGCCCGGCTCGAGCGGCACCAGCGTCGTGCGCAACTTGGCGTCGGAGGTGGTGGTCCAGCTCTCGGCCACGCCGTCGGGGCCGACCGCGTCGACGCGCGCGGTGAGGAACAGGTCGCCGATGCGGAACTGGTCCTGCACACGGTAGCGCCAGCTGTCGCCCACGCGCGGCAACCCGCTCGCGCCGGCCCCGGCGGCGGCCGCGACCGCGGGCGCCGGCGCATAGGCCGCGACGCGCGACTGCGCCAGCGCCGCGAAGCGCCCGCCCGGGTACTGGCGCAGGTAGGCGCGGTACTCGTCGGCGCGCTGCACGGCCTGGATGCTGTTCCAGAACGCCAGTTCGCCGGCCGCCTCGACGTCGGGGCTGTTCGATTGCACGCTCGTCGTCGTCCCCGGGACGAAGGCGAATTCGCCTTGCAGCGACGAGCTTTCCCACGGCACCTGCGCCTGCGCGGTGGTGCGCACCACCGCCTCGCGCACGCGCTTGAACACATGCTCGACCGGCAGACCCGGCGTCAGCAGGTGCTGCGCGAGGTTGGCCGCGTACAGGCTGTTGGCGCTGCTGCCGGTGCCGCTGTCGGCCGCCAGCTTGCCGGGCGCGGTGGCGTAGGCCAGCAGCGTGCCCACCGGCGCGTCCATCTGCGCCAGGCCTTGCGCCGTAGTGCCGCCGCGGCCGGCAAACGGGTTGTTGCGGCAGGCGTCGAGGATCACGATGTTGATGCGGCTCTTGGCGCTGGCCATGCGGCCGAGCAGGAAGCCGACGTCGACGCCGGCGATCGGGATCTCGTCCTCGCTGCGGATCTCGGCGTCCACCGGGATCAGGAAATTGCGGTCGCGCAGCTGCAGGCCGTGGCCGGCGTAGTACAGCACCGCGATCGTGTTCTCGCCGAGGCGGTTGCCGAAGTCGCGCAGCGCCTCGACCAGCGCGCGCCGGTCCAGGTTCTCGTGCACGCGCACGCCGAAGCCGGCCTGGCGCAGCGACTGCGCGACCAGGCGCGCGTCGTTCACCGGGTTGTCGAGCGGGTCGACGCGGTAGGTGGCATTGCCGATCACCAGCGCGATGCGCTCCTCGGTGACCGCGACGCCGCGCATGCGCTCGGCGGCCTCGGCGTGCGGCGCGGCCAGCAGCGCGAGAGCCGGCGCGAGGGCCAGCGTGGCGATGGCCCAGCCCAGGCGCAGCGGCCACTTCATCCTTCACCCCCGAGCAGCGAAACGAAGGCCGCGCTCGGCGGCAGGCCGTCGAAACGACGGAATTCGGCGGCCTCGCCCGCGTCGCCGCACCACCAGAGGCTGGATCCGTCGGGGCCCGTGCGGGCATCGACCAGGCGCGCGGCCAAGGCCCCCGCCGCGGGGTCCGCATCGACGGGCCGTGCCTCGTCGCCCAGCGCCGCGAGGGCCGCCTCGAAGTGATCGACCGTGAACTCGATGTCGAGCACGCGCCGCGCCGTGCGGTCGAGTGCCGCGAACCAGTCGCGCGACGCCAGTGCGGCGGCCAGCGGCTGCAGCGGCTGCGCGACCGTCAGCGGGAAGTGACGCCCCACGCGGTCGACGCTGGGCATCATCAGCCCGGCCCAGGCCGGCTCGCCGAGCGTGCCCGGCGCGACCCAGAAGCGCAGCACCGGCGCCACCAGGTACACGTCGAGCCAGTGTTCGCCGAGCTGCGTGCGCGCGGCCACCAGGTCGCGCTGCAGCCAGCGGTCCCAACGCCGCACGAACACCTCGGGCAGGCGGCGCGACGCGAAATCGCCCAGGCTCGGCAGCTTGCCGAACCAGCCCGGCACGGTGGTGGTCGTGTTCACAGTCGCTTCGGGCATTGGAACAGCTCCAGTTCCTGGCGCGCGATCGGGCTCAGCGCCGCCGGCGCCTTGACCTCGAAGCGCGCGCGCCGCCCTTCGACGTCGAAGGTGAGGCGCCAGCGATCGGGCGTCGGCCCGGGCTCGCTGCGCACACGGTCGAGCAGGCGGAACAAGGCCCAAGGCCCCTGGAACACATGGCCGGGCCCGGCGGTGCCGCCCACTGGCGTCAACTGCAGCTGGACGCGGCCGCTGTCGTTCGGCCCGGGCCACTGCAAGGCCTGCACCGCGGTCGAGCCGGGCCGAAAGCGCAGCACCTGGCCGTCGGCATCGAGCGCGAACTCGGCCACCCCCGGGTCGAGGGCGAGCAGGCGCCACTCGAGCTTCATGCCGAGCTGGCGCCCGCCGTCGCGGAAGAAGGCGTCGCGGATGGCCTGCGCGCGCTGGAAGGGCTGCAGTGCCTCGGCGCCCGCACCGCCCGCGCGCCAGGCCCAGGTGCGTGCCGAGGTGTCCACATGCGGCTGCAACTGGCGCTGAAAGAAGCCGTCGATCAGGCCGCCGGCGCCGAAGGCACGGCCGAAGGCCTCGCGCGAGACCTCGTTGCTCGCGTCGCGCACCAGCGGGTACTGGCCGGCCACCAGTTGCGTGCACTGCGGGGCGATGTCGCTGGCGATCTGGCGCGACAGCGGCTCGCGCAGCGCGGCGAACAGCTGCGGGCCGGCGGTCGCCACCAGTTGCGACAACAGTGCGCGCAGCGGCTCGGGTGCGCGCTCGGCCGTCGCGGCCAGTTGCTTGAGCACGTCGCTGCCGGGGGGCATGGCGTGGCGCCGCGCCGCGTCTTCCACCGCCGCCAGATGCGCTGCCAGCGTGCCGAGCTGCGTCTGCAGTGCCTCGTCGGCCAGCGGCGCGAGCGAGAGTTCGCGCGCCACGGCGCGCAGCAACGCGGTGAGCGGCGAGTCGGTGCGTGCCAGCAGCGCGGCCTGCTCGGCGCTGGCCGCCAGCGTCGGCGCGGGGGCCAGGCGCAAGTCGGCCAGCAGTTCGCCCCAACGCTGCGCGGCCTCGGCCTGCACCAGGCGCAGGACCTCGGTGGCCAGGGCCTGCTGCGCCGCCGGGTCGGTGCCGGACACCTCGCCGCCCAGCACCCAGGGCTGTTCGCGCGCGAACTGGCGCAACACCTCCTGCGTGCGTCCGGGCAGGCCCTGATCGAGCGCGGCGCGCGTGAACAGCGCCGGGATGCCCTGGCTCAACGGGCGACCGCTGGCGCGTGTGAATACGCGCGCCGCCGCCGCACCCGCGGCCGCCTCGATGCTGAATGCGGGCGTGCCGAAGTCCATCTGCTTCAGGCGCTGGAACGCGCGCTGCGCCGGCGCGACGCTGGCCACCAGCGCGCGCGAGCGTGCGATCAGCTGCGGGTCGGCGGCGGACGGCGCGCCGGCCTCGCCGCTGTCGAGCAGTCGGTCGAGGTGGCGCCGCAGCGCCTCGTGCTGTGCCAAGGACGTGGCGGCCGGCAACGTGGCTTCCCAGTCGGCGCGCAGGTAGGCGCGCAGTGCGTCGCGGTCGAACTCGCGGCCGCCGAACAGCATCAGGTAGGCCTTCAGCGTGTCGTAGATCAGCTCGACATGCTCGCGCTCGCCGGCACGCAGGCGTGCTTCGAGGCGCGCGGCGATGCGCGGCAGGAAGGCTTCGCGCAGCGTGCGCTCGTAGGCGTCGTGGGCGACGGCCGACAGCATGTCACTGCGGTCCAGGCCGACCTTGCGCAGGCCCCGTTGCAGCGCGCCGGCCGCCTTGGGGGTCGCGGCGGCGTCGTCGCCGACCTGGGCCAAGGCGTCGAGCGCCGGCAGCAGCGCC
>JALHQP010000157.1 GCA_022841885.1 Aquincola sp.
GCGCGGCGGCGGCGACGCCCGCGCCGCGCTGCGCGCCAGCGTCGAGACGCTGCAGACCTGGGTTGCCGAGCACAAGGCCGACGCGCTGGCCTGGTCACTGCTCGGCCAGGCCGCCGAGCTGCAGGGGTTGAAGCTGCGCGCGCTGCGCGCCCAAGCCGAAGCGCAAGCCGCCAACGGCGACATCGTCGGCGCGATCGACCGCCTGCGTGCCGCCCAGCGCCAGGCGCGGCCCGGCGGCGGCGCGGCGGTGGACTTCGTGGAGGCGTCGATCATCGACGCGCGCCTGCGCACCCTGACGGCACAGCGCCGCGCGCAGATCGCCGAGATGCGCGGCGGCCGAGGCGGCGGCCCGAACGACGAGCGCGCGCCCTGAACGGCAGCGCCCGGCGCTAGTCCTTCGAGAACAGGCGTTCGACGGCGACGTCGATCACCATGCCGCACAGGCTGTAGATCAGCGAGCCGATCAGCGCGGCGGCAAAGCCGGTGACGTGGAAGCCGTCGAGCACGCCCGCGGCGGCCCAGAACATCAGCGCGTTGATCACGAACAGGAACAGGCCCAGCGTGAGCAGCGTCACCGGCAGTGTCAGCAGCACCAGCAGCGGCCGCACGATGGTGTTGAGCAAGCCCAGCACGAGCGCGGCGACCATCGCGGCGCCGAAGCTGGCGACGCTGACGCCGGGGTACAGATAGGCCACCAGCAGCAGCGCGGCGGCGAGCAACAGCCAGCGGACGATGAGCTTGAGCATGCGTGCAGCATAGCGTGCGGGCCTGCGTCCGCGCAGCGCCAGAGCGGCGCACAGAGGACGCGCAGCGCGCGCGCAGTGACGCCAGCACGCGACAAAAGCGGCTCTCCAGAGGGAAGAAAGCGCTTCTCCAGAGGGAAAAACGCTTTATTTCCCTCTACGCAGGCATTACTATTCGCGCCGCACGGTGGTTGATGAGAAAGAGAACTCATGCGGTTCTCTCCCGCCTCCGGCACATCAACAACACTTTGATGGAGTGAATCGAAATGGCAACTGCGAAGAAGGCGGCCAAGAAACCGGCCGCGAAGAAGGCCCCGGCCAAGAAGAAGACCGGGACCCGTCCGCCGGTCAAGGCGGCCGCGAAGAAGGCCCCGGCCAAGAAGGCCCCGGCCAAGAAGGCTGCAGCGAAGAAGGCCCCGGCCAAGAAGGCCGCGGCGAAGAAGGCTCCCGCCAAGAAGCGCACCCCGAACGCCGCGTTCATGAAGGCGATGACGCCTTCGGCCGCGCTGGCCGCGATCATCGGCGACAAGCCGATGCCGCGTACCGAGGTGACGAAGAAGATCTGGGAGTACATCAAGAAGAACAAGCTGCAGGACGCGGTGAACCGCCGGATGATCAACGCCGACGCCAAGCTGAAGGAAATCTTCAAGAAGGCGCAAGCGTCGATGTTCGAGATGACCAAGATGATCAACGCGCACCTGAAGTAAGGCGCGCCGCGATCTCGAACAAGCCGGCCCTCGGGCCGGCTTTTTTACGACCGGCCCACTCTCGAGACTGCCGGCTCTTTCATTGCTGCGGGTCCGGCAAGCCGAACAGGCCGGCCGCATTGCCCCAGCCGATGCGCCGCGCCAGCGGCACCGGCAGGGCGCCCAGCCAGGCGCGGTACTCGTCCATCAGCGCCTCGTAGTGCTGCCAGCGCGGGTTGATCCAGGTGTCCGAGCCGATCACGAAACGGCCATGCAGCGCCGTGAAGGCCTCGCGCCACTCGTCCGCTGGGCCGCCGCGCCCGTCGGTCAGGCCGGGCCGGTACGACAACTCGCCGATCAATGCCGGGTGGCGCAGCATCAGCTCGCGCACCTTGGCCACCGGCGTGCCGCCGATGCCGGTGTGGGCCCAGATCAGGCGCGCGCCCGGCGCATGCGCCAGCAGCTTCTCGACAGCGACCTCGTCGCAGTGCGCGAGCACCGCGAGGCCGCGCTCGCGCGCCAGCTTCATCAGCTTGGCAGCGACCGGCCCGTCCGCGTTCGCGCTGTCGTAGAGGTGGAACTCGCCGAGGCCGCGGAACGGGCCGGCCGGCGTGCCGCGCGCCAGTTGCTCGAGCACCATCTGGTGGATCGTCTCGTCACCGAACCAGCTGCTGTAGTCGGCGCGGTTGCGGTACAGGCGCACGAAGGGCACGACGGTCAGCCCGGCGGCGCGCGTGGCGTCGCGCGCGCTCGCCAGACTCAGCGTGCCGTCGTTGGGCCGGCTGTTGGCGACGATCGCGCGCACGCCGCTGCGCTGCATGCGGCCGAGCACGTCGGCCACCGGATGCGCCTGCTGGGCCTCGTCGTTGTAGTGCAGGTGGGCGTCGAACAGCGGGCCTTCGTACCGCGTGGCGGCGTGCAGCGGCTCGCCCAAGGCCAGCGCCGCAACGGCGCCCGCCAGCAGCGCACGCCGGCGCATCAGGACGCCTCCAGACACCGGTCCAGGAAGTCGAGCCGGTCCTGGCCCCAGAACACCTCGCCGCCGATCACGTAGCTCGGCGCACCGAACACGCCCGCCTCGATCGCGCGCTGGGTGTTGGCCTCGTAGCGTTCGGCCACCGCCTGCGAATGCGCGTCCTCCAGGCGACGCGCCGGCAGCTCGCGCTCCCTGAGCAGCACGGCCAAGGTGGCCTCGTCGGCGATGTTGCGCTCGTCGACCCAGACCGCGCGCAGCACGGCGTCGGTGATGTGCATCGCCGCGTCGCTGCCGTCGTGCAGCTCGACTGCGATGATCAGCTTGGCCGCGTCGTCCGGGTTGACCGGAAAGAACTTCGGCTGCAGGTTCATCGGCGCGTGCAGGTACTCGGAGAAGCGCTTCAGTTCGACCAGGCGGTAGGCCTGGCGCTGCGGGGCACGCTTGGCCAGCGGCAGGCCACCCGATTGCGGGAAGACCTTGCCGCCCAGGTCCATCGGCAACACCTCGACCGTCGCGCCGTGTTTGCGCGCGATGTCCCAGAAGCGCAGGTGACCGAGGTAGGTCCAGGGCGAGTTGGGGGCGAAGTAGTACTGGACGGTCTGCGGCATGGCACTCGGCTCCTCAGCAAGGCGCCCACGGTAGCCGAATCTGCTTCACCCCGCAGGAGGGCAGGTCCCGAGCGGGTCAGCGCCGCGCGAGCAGTGGGGCCAGGAAGCGCCCGGTGTGGCTGGCCGGGTTGGTGGCGACCTGCTCGGGCGTGCCCTCGGCCACCACCGCGCCGCCGCCGCCGCCGCCCTCGGGGCCCATGTCGATCAGCCAGTCGGCCGTCTTGATGACGTCCAGGTTGTGCTCGATCACGACGATGGTGTTGCCGGCGTCGCGCAGCTGGTGCAGCACCTTGAGCAGCAGCTCGATGTCGGCGAAGTGCAGCCCGGTGGTGGGCTCGTCGAGGATGTACAACGTGCGCCCGGTGTCGCGCTTGGACAGCTCCAGCGCCAGCTTGACGCGCTGCGCCTCGCCGCCCGACAGCGTGGTCGCGCTCTGGCCGAGCGTGATGTAGCCCAGGCCCACGTCGAGCAGGGTCTGCAGCTTGCGCGCGATCGACGGCACGGCCGAGAAGAAGGTGTGCGCGTCCTCGACGGTGAGGTTGAGCACGTCGGTGATGTGCTTGCCCTTGTAGAGGATCTCCAGCGTCTCGCGGTTGTAGCGGCTGCCGTGGCAGGTGTCGCAGGGCACGTAGACGTCGGGCAGGAAGTGCATCTCGACCTTGATCACGCCATCGCCCTGGCAGGCCTCGCAGCGCCCGCCCGCCACGTTGAAGCTGAAACGCCCCGGCCCGTAGCCGCGCTCGCGCGCCGCCGGCACCTCGGCGAACAGCTCGCGGATCGGTGTGAACAGGCCCGTGTAGGTGGCCGGGTTGCTGCGCGGCGTGCGCCCGATCGGGCTCTGGTCGACGTTGATCACCTTGTCGAAGGCATCCAGCCCCTCGATCGTCTCGTGCGGCGCCGGCTCGGCATGGCTGCCGTAGAGCTTGCGCGACACCGCGGCGTACAGCGTGTCGTTGACCAGCGTGCTCTTGCCCGAGCCCGAGACGCCGGTGACGCAGGTGAACAGGCCCACCGGCAGCTCGACCGTCACGTCCTTGAGGTTGTTGCCGCGCGCGCCGACGATCTTCAGCGTCTGCGGGTCGGTGCTCGCCGCCAGCGTCGTGCGCACTTTCGGCAGGCCGATGCGCAGCACGCCGCCGAGGTAGCGGCCGGTCAGCGACTCGGTGCTGGCCGCCACCTCGTCGGGCGTGCCCTGGGCCATGATCTGGCCGCCATGCACACCGGCGCCAGGGCCGAGGTCGACCACATGGTCGGCGGCGCGGATCATGTCCTCGTCGTGTTCGACCACCAGCACGCTGTTGCCCAGGTCGCGCAGGTGGCGCAGGGTGCCGATCAGGCGCTCGTTGTCGCGCTGGTGCAGGCCGATCGAAGGTTCGTCGAGCACGTACATCACGCCGGTCAGGCCCGAGCCGATCTGCGACGCGAGGCGGATGCGCTGCGACTCGCCGCCCGACAGCGTGTCGGCACTGCGCTCCAGGCTCAGGTAGTTCAGGCCCACGTCGTTGAGGAACTTCAGGCGCGAGCGGATCTCGCGCATCACCTTCTCGGCGATGTCGGCCTTGTTGCCCACCAGGTGCAGGGCATCGAAGTGCGCCAGGCACTGCGCCAGGGTCAGGCGCTCGGCTTCGAAGATCGCCAGGCCGCGCACGGCCGCGTCGGGCCCCTGCAGGAACACATGGCGTGCCTCGCGCCGCAGCCGCGTGCCGGCGCAGGCCGGGCAGGGCTTGGGCGACTGGTAGCGCGCCAGATCCTCGCGCACCGCGGCCGAGTCGGTCTCGCGCCAGCGGCGCTCCAAGGTGGGCAGGACACCTTCGAAGGGGTGCCAGCGCTTGACCTGGCGTCGCTTGCCGCCCGCGCCCTCGGCTGTGTAGACGAAGGGCAGTTCGGTCGTGCCGCTGCCGTGCAGCAGCACCTGCTGATGCGCCTTGTCCAGTTGCTCGAACGGCGTGTCGAGGTCGAAGACATAGTGCCGGGCCACACTTTCCAGCAGGCCGAAGGTGTAGCTGTTGCGCCGGTCCCAGCCCTTGATCGCGCCGCTGGCCAGGCTGAGCGAGGGGAAGGCCACCACGCGCTCGGCGTCGAACACCGTCACCAGGCCCAGGCCATCGCAACTCGGGCAGGCGCCCACCGGTGAGTTGAACGAGAACAGGCGCGGCTCGAGTTCGGGCAGCGAGTAGCTGCAGACGGGACAGCCGAACTTGCTGGAAAACAGATGCTCGCGGCCGCCGTCGAGTTCGAGCGCGATCGCCCGCCCGTCGGCGATGCGCATCGCCGCCTCGAAGCTCTCGGCCAGCCGCTGCTGCAGACCTTCGTGAACCTTGAGACGGTCGATCACGACGTCGATGTCGTGCTTCTCGGTCTTCTTCAGCTTGGGCAGCGCGTCGGCTTCGACCACCTGCCCGTCGACGCGAAAACGCACATAGCCCTGCGCCTGCATGTCGGCGAAGAGTTCGGCGAACTCGCCCTTGCGGTCGCGCACGGCCGGCGCCAGCACCGCGAGCTTGGTGTCCGCGGGCAGCGCCATCACCGCGTCCACCATCTGCGCGATGCTCTGCGCTGCCAGCGGCAGGTCGTGGTCCGGGCAGTAGGGCGTGCCGGCGCGCGCGTACAGCAGGCGCAGGTAGTCGTGGATCTCGGTGATGGTGCCGACGGTCGAGCGCGGGTTGTGGCTGGTGGCCTTCTGCTCGATCGCGATCGCGGGCGACAGGCCCTCGATCACGTCGACGTCGGGCTTGTCCATCAGCTGCAGGAACTGGCGCGCGTAGGCCGACAGGCTCTCTACATAACGCCGCTGCCCTTCGGCGTACAGGGTGTCGAAGGCAAGGCTCGACTTGCCCGAACCCGACAGCCCGGTGATCACCACCAGCGCGTGCTTCGGGATGTCGAGGTCGATGTTCTTCAGGTTGTGGGTGCGGGCACCCCGCACGCGCAGCGTGCGGGATTCCTGGGGTGGGACGCGCAGCATGGCCGGACCGAAAGGGGCAACCGGCCATTATCGACAGTCGCGCCGTCGCGGCGGGCCACCCCCTACCAGCTGCCGACAGCCTGCTGCCAGTCGCGCGCCTGTCCGGCGCTGACCGCCGCACGCCAGACGCGGCCTTGCGGATCGATCAGGTGCAGCTGATCGCCCGCGATCCAGAACCGGAACATGCGCTGCGGGCCCGACTGCAGGACCAGCCAGGGCACAGCCGGGCCGCCGGGGGCGGCCGCCTGCCAGCGACCCTGGGTCGCCTGCCGCAGCGCGGCCCACAGGGCCTGCTGGGCGGTGCCATGCGCGCGTTCGCCGACGGCGCCGCTGGGGCCACTGACATGCCAGGTCCAGGCCGCCGCGCCGTCGGCCTCGAGCCCCTGCAGCGGGTCGAAGGACGGGGCCCGGTCCGCCAGCGCCAGCGCGGCCGACGGCGCCGCACG
>JALHQP010000158.1 GCA_022841885.1 Aquincola sp.
CGGCCAGCGCCGCGTCGCGCGACCGGCCGGCCGCCCATTGGTCGCAACCGGGTTCGGAGAACGCCACCCAACGCGCCAGCGGCACCAGGCGCTCGAGCACGGCAGGCGGCGCCACGTCGCCGTCGAGCATCGAGGGCACGTCGTGCGTGCGTGCCCACTGCAGCGCCGCGGCTGCGCCCTCGGGCCAGCGCGTGTCGGCCATCACCACGTCGGCCCCTTCGAGCTGGCGGGTGTCGAGCGGATGCGCACGCGTCAGCGCGTCGCCGCGATGGATGTAGATCTGGCGCGCACCGCTGGCGTCGACGATCACCGCTGCGAGCGAGGTACTGGCGCCGCGCACGGCTTCCAGGCCCTCGGGCTGCACGCCCTCGGCGATCAGGCGTCGGCGCAGGAACTCGGCCGCCGCGTCCTCACCGACGCGGCCGAGCAGGCGCGTCGTGGCGCCGAGCCGTGCCGCGGCGACGGCGGCGTGCAGCGACATGCCGCCAGGCCGCGCACCATAGTCGCGCGCCAGGGTCTTGGTAGGCTCGGCCGGCATCGCGTCGATGCTGAACACATGGTCGAGCGCTGCGTGGCCGACGCAGGCCACGCGCAAGGGTCTTGGCTTCTCAGGCTGCACGCAGCGAGGCTAACACCGCGTCCGACACCTCGATGCCCTCGGCGTGCGCGCGATGGCGCAGCGCGTCGCGGCGTTGGCCCGGCAGGCGCACACCGTCGTCCTGGAGCATCTCGTCGATCAGGACTTCGATGCGGTCGAGATAGCGGTCCTCGCCGGCCAGCGCGCCCGGATCGATGACGAGGAAGGCCTGGCCGATGCCCGGCCGGTTGCCCTCGTCGACGAAGAAGCTCGAGGCCTCGAAGCCGAACTGCGCGCCGATGACCGCCGTGACCAGCAGCTCGACCACCAGCGCCAGCATCGCGCCCTTGCTCGACGTGGCGGCACCGACCGGCAGCATCGAACCTTCGAGCGCGGCCTTCGCATCGGTGGTCGGCTGCCCCTGCGCGTCGAGCGCCCAGCCGAGCGGGATCGGTTCGCCTTTTTTCGCCGCCACCATCACCTTGCCGCGTGCCACCTCGGACAGGCTCAGGTCGATCACCAGCGGCTCGGCGTCGCGGCGCGGGAAGGCGGCCGCCACGGGATTGGTGCCGAAGATGGGGTGCCGTCCGCCCGCGGCGGGCATCGCCGCCGGCGAGTTGGCGAAGCCCAGACCCACCAGGCCGGCCGACGCGATCGGCCGCACATGGTCGGCCATCACGCCGGCGTGGTGGCTGCGGATCACGCCAACGAAGGCCACGCCATGCTCGCGTGCCGCGGCCACCGCCTCGACCACCGCGAGCCCGCAGGCACCGAAGGCCAGGCCTTCCTCGGCGTCGACCACCAGCGCGCCGCCCTGGCGCCGGAGCACACGTGGCACGGCTGCGCCGTTGACGCGGCCGTTGCGCAGGTGCGTCGCGTACTGGGCCACGCGCGACAGCCCATGCGACCCCAGGCCCTGGGCCTCGGCCGTCACCAGCGCCCATCCCGCCACGTTGGCCATCTCGCGATTCGCACCGGCGCGCTGCAGCGCAGCGCTGACCAGGCGAGCCAATTCCTCGGCCGGCACCTTCACGCCAGCGCCTCCAGCACCTTGTCGGCGATCAGGAAGCTCACGCGTTCGTTGCTTTCGACCGACAGGCCCGCGACATGCGGCGTGAGCAGCAGGTTCGGGCAGTCCTTGAAGTGATCGGCAGCCGGCAGCGGCTCGTGGCCGAACACGTCGATCGCAGCGCCGCCGAGATGCCCGCTCTTCAGCGCGGCCGCCAGCGCCGGCTCGTCGACGATGCCGCCGCGCGCCGTGTTGATCAGCACGGCGCCGCGTTTCATCGCGCCGAAGCGGCGTGCGTCGAACAGATCGCGTGTGCCGTCCACCAGCGGCACGTGCAGGCTCACGACGTCCGCCGCCGCGATCACCTCGTCCAGTCCGGCCGGCGCGACGCCGAGCGACGCGTAGGCCGGGTGATCGCGGTCCATCATGGCGTCGAAGGCGACCACGCCCATGCCGAGCGCGCGGGCCAGCTTCGCCGTGAGCTGGCCGATCGAACCGAAGCCGATCAGCCCCAGGGTCTTGCCCGCGATCTCGCGCCCGTTCGAGAGCGCAGGACGCGGCCACTGGCCCGCTGCCACCGCCGCGGTGCTCTGGTAGGCGCCGCGCAGCAGCAGCATCGCGCTGGCGATCACGTACTCGGCCACCGACAGTGCGTTGGCGCCGGTGGCGGGGATCACCGTGATGCCGCGTGCGTTGGAGCCCGCGACGTCGATGTTGTCCAGGCCCACGCCCAGGCGCCCGACGACGCGGCACTTCGTCAGCGCCGCCAGCAGCTCGCCGCGCACCTGGGTGCGGTTGCGAACGATGAGCGCGTCGGCCGTCGCCGATTCCTTCAACAGGCGCGGCGCGTCGTCGACGAGCTTGGCGTCGTACAGCACGTCGTGCTTCGCCCGCAGCGCCGGCAGCACGCGCTCGTCGATGAACTCGGTGATGACGATGCGCGCCATTCGGTCAGGCGCTCTCGTACAGCCGAGTCATCACGAACTCGCGATGGCCCAGCGCCTCGGCCGCCGTCAAACGCCCGTTGGCCGTACGCAGCATGCACTCGAGCAGCTTGTCTCCCGCCTGGTCGAGCGTGATCTCGCGCTGCAGCAAGGCGCTGGTGTCCACGTCCACGTGCTCGCTCATCAGTCGCACCGTGCGCGGGTTGGAGCAGATCTTGATCACCGGCAGGATCGGGTTGCCGATCACGTTGCCCTGGCCGGTGGGGAAGAAGTGCACCGCGTAACCCGAGGCGGCGCACAGCGTCACCATCTCGGCGGCGGCCGACGAGCTGTCCATGAACCACAGGCCCGGGCCGGTGGGCACCTCGGCCTTGTCGAGCACGCCGTCGACCTTGCAGACCTTGCCGATCTTCTGGATGTTGCCGAGCGCCTTCTCCTCGATCGTCGTCAGGCCGCCGGCGATGTTGCCCTTGGTCGGCTGGCTGTCGGACAGGTCAGTCGTCTTGTGTCGGTTGATCATGTCCTGATAGCGGTTGAACATGAACATGAAGCGCTCGCGCACGGCGTCGGTGCGGCAGCGCGCGGCGACGATCTGCTCGCCGCCAGTCAGTTCGCTCGTCTCACCGAACACCAGCGTGTTGCCCAGCGGGTAGAGCTTGTCGAAGGCGTTACCCACGGTCGGGTTGGCGCCGCAGCCGCTCGTGGTGTCGCTCTCGCCGCACTTGGTGCTGACCCATAGTTCGTTGAGGGCGCAGACCTCGCGCTGTTTTTCGCTGGCCCACTGCACGTACTCGCGCGCGATCTTGGAGGCGCGCAGGATCGTGTCGTGGTCGCCGTGGCCTTCGATGCCGAAGCCGGTGACCGGCTTGCCGGTCTTGGCGATGCCGTCGACCACCTTCTTGGTCCAGCCGTCTTCGATGCCGATGACCACGACCGCTGCGACGTTGGGGTTGCATCCCGCACCGATGAGCGTCTGGAAGTGCAGTTCCAGGTCGGCGCCGAACTGCAGCCGGCCATAAGGGTGCGGGATCGCCATGCAGCCCTTGATGTTGTGCGCCACGGCTTCGGCCGCCGCGTTGCTCAGGTCGTCCAGCGGCAGCACGATGACGTGGTTGCGCACGCCCACGCGCCCGTTCTCGCGCCGGTAGCCGAGGAAGGTGGTGTCCTTGGAAATCACAGCCATCTCGTGCTCCTTACCAGCGTTTTGTCTTGATGTTCTGCACATGGGCGTGTTCGCCGGCCTTGATCGGCGCGACCACCTTGCCCATGTCGATGCCGTACTTCCACACGGTGTCGCCGACGGCCATGTCCTTCAATGCCACCTTGTGGCCGATCGGGATGTCGGACTTGGCGACCACATTGGTCATCTTGTCCTCGTCCATGATCCAGCCCGACAGTTCCATGCCGGCCTTCACGCCTTCCACCACCACGACAGCCACCGTGTCCTTGGCGTCGTGCAGCACGAAATGAATCATGCGCAGCTCCTCGTTGATCCAGGGGATGCGAGTCAGTGTAGTGAGCGCAAACCGGGTGTCAACCAAGTCATATAAATGACTTGAATGAATGTCGGACAGCCACTAGCATGCACGCCGTGCCCGCCACCTTCCGCTCGATCGCCGCCGACCATGGCAGCACCCCGCTGTACCGCCAGGCCAAGCGCGCGCTGCTCGAGGCGATCGAGGACGGGCGTTGCGCGCCCGGCCAACCCCTCCCCGCCGAACCGGCGCTGGCCCGCACGCTCGGCGTGTCGGTGGGCACGCTGCGCCACGCGGTCGACGAGCTGGTGGCCGACCACGTGCTGGTGCGGCAGCAGGGCCGTGGCACCTTCGTCGCAACCCACTCGTCGGACCGCTTCCTGTTCCAGTTCTTCCACGTCGAGGACCGCGATGGCCGGCGCGCGCTGCCGCAGGTCGAGCTGCTGAGCTTCGAACGCGACCGGCTGGACGACGAGGCCGCCGCGGCGCTGGCGCTGCGCCCCGGCACACCGGCGATCCGCATCGAGAACCTGCTGTGGCTGCAGGAGCGACCGGTGGTGCACGACCGCCTCGAACTGCCCAGCTCGCTGTTCAAGGGCCTGACGGAGAAGCGCCTGCGCGACCGACCGGGCACGATCTACCAGCTCTATCAGGCGGACTTCGGCATCACCGTGCTGCGTGCCACCGAGCGCGCGCGCGCGGTGGCCGCCGACCGCCACACTGCACGCGCGCTGCGTCTGGCCCCCGGCACGCCGGTGATGCAGGTGCGCCGCACCGCGCAGACCTTCGGCGACCGCCCGGTCGAATACCGCGTCTCGACCATCGACACCACGCGCCACGACTACGTGCACCTGATTTCGCGCCCGGGCGGCAACCCATGATGCGCGGCAACGCGCGCCGGGCATGATCGCCCACGCGAAGCGCCTCTGGGCCGGCAGCGCACTGGCCGTGATGATCGCGCTGGCCGCCACCGCGGTCAGCACGCTGCACGGCGGGCCACAGCTGTTGTACGCCCTGTTCTTCGGCATCTCGTTCCACTACCTGAGCCACGAGCCGCGCACCAAGGCCGGCATCGACTTCTGCGCCCGCACCGTGCTGCGCCTGGGGGTGGGCCTGCTCGGCGCGCGCATCACGCTGGCGCAACTCGGTGACCTGGGCCTTGCGAGTGCGGCGGCGGTGGCCGCAGGCGTGGCCGCGACCATCGCCTTCGGCTGGTGGCTCGCGCCGCGTCTGGCGCTGACGCGCAACCAGGGCCTGCTGTCTGGCGGCTCGGTGGCCATCTGCGGCGCCTCAGCGGCGCTGGCCATCGCCGCCGTGCTGCCGCGCGAGAAGGAGGGCGAACGCTTCACGCTGATCGTGGTGGTGACCGTCACCGCGCTGTCGACGCTGGCCATGGTGCTGTACCCGCTGCTCGCCCGCGCGCTCGACCTGTCGCCGCACTGGGCCGGCATGTTCCTCGGCGGCACCATCCACGACGTGGCCCAGGTCGTCGGCGCCGGCTACACGCTCGGCCCCGCCACTGGCGACATCGCAACGATCTTCAAGCTGCTGCGCGTGTCGCTTCTGGCGGTGGTGGTGCTGGCGCTGTCGGTGGCCTTGCGCCAGGCGCGTGACGCGGCATTGCGGGCGCACCACAGCCCCGACGCGCCGCCCTCGGCCGAGCGCGCTGCCCTCGTGCCCTGGTTTCTGTGGGTCTTCGTCGGCGCGCTGCTGCTCAATTCAGCCGGCGTGATCGCCCCGGACCTGCAGTCCGCGCTCGGCCATGCCTCGCGCGCCTGCCTGGTGGTGGCCATTGCCGCGCTGGGCATCAAGACCTCGTTCATGCAGCTGGCGCGCGCCGGCTGGCGGCCGTTCGTGTTGATCGTCGCCGAGACCCTCTTCCTGGCCTTGCTGGTGCTGGCCGCGATCTTCTGGCTGAGCGCAAAATCGCCCGCATGAGCCCCAAGCATCCCGACCTCACCGTCCGCAACTTCCCCTCGGCCGAAGAAGAGGCGTCCCAGCTCAAGCCGACCTCGCGCTACGACGGGCCGGACAGCAGCTACCGCCTGGCCTTCGCCGATGAGCGCTTCCTGTTGCGCGAGGACCTGCGCCCGGTGCGCATGCAGCTCGAGCTGCTCAAGCCCGAGACCATCCTGCGCGAGGAGCACATCGTCGCGACGATTGTGATCTTCGGCAGCGCACGCCTGCTGCCGCGCGACGTGGCCGAGGAGCGCCTGGCGCGGGCCGAGCACGGCGGCGACGCGGCAGCGCTGGCGCGCGCGCGC
>JALHQP010000159.1 GCA_022841885.1 Aquincola sp.
TGCTGCGCGGCTGCGACGGCAGCCCGCCGTCGGCGGCGGGGCGGCGCGAGGCCGGGATGATGGTGGCGTCCGACAGCGTGCTGTTGAGCGGCTGCGCGTACTCGGCCAGGATCGCGGCCCGGAACGCGGCCGCGCTCGGGTAGCGCGCCGACGGCAGCTTTTCGAGCGCGCGCGCGACCACCGGGTCGTACTGCGGCCAGCGCCGGTGCGGGTCGATCGACGAGGGCAGCGGCGGGTCGTGGTAGCAGACGTCGTGCATCACCGCCTCGGGCCGGCCGGAGAACGGCGCGCGGCCGGCCAGCAGGTGATAGAACAGCACGCCGGCCGAGAAGATGTCGACGCGCTGGTCGACCTCGCGCCCGAGGTAGAGCTCGGGCGCGATGTAGCCGGGCGTGCCCATGATGACGTTGGTCTTCGTGAAGTCGCTCGACTCGATGCGCGCGATGCCGAAGTCGGTGAGTTTGATGCGGCCGTTGCTCATCACCATGATGTTGGCCGGCTTGATGTCGCGGTGCCAGACCGAGCGCTCGTGTGCGAACTGAAGCGCGTCGAGCAGCTGGGCCATGATGCTGACGGTGTCGTGTTCGTCGAACTCGGCGCCGCGCGCGAGGTACTCGCGCAGCGTGTTGCCTTCCACCAGCTCCATCGCGATGAAGGCGTGCTGGGCGTCCTCGCCGTACTCGTACACCGAGACGATGCCCGGGTGGTTGAGGCCGCCCGCCGCCTGCGCCTCGCGTCGGAAACGCCCCGACATGGCTTCGGTGCGCTCCTCCTCGTCGAACATCTCCTTGCGGATGGTCTTGATCGCCACCGGGCGCTTGATCACCGGGTCCACGCCGCGATAGACCACGCCCATGGCACCCTTGCCGAGCACGCCGGTGATCGGGTACTTGCCGAGGCGCTCGGGGATGGCTGGAGGCATCAGGTCTCCAGCATCTTCATCGCGTGGACCATGCTGGTCCGCATGCGTGCGATCGAGCGCGAGAGCACGCCGATCTCGTCGCCCGAGGCACGCTTGTACTCGGGGATCTCGAGTTCACCCAGGCTGACGCGGTCGGCGAACTGCGACAGGTGCGAGATCGGTCGGATCACCAGCGCCCACAGCATCAGGTTGAGCACCACACCGATGGCGACGAACACGGCCGCGATCGAACCCATGAACACCGTGAACGCCTGCTTCGCGCGGGTGAGCGGGATCTCGGTGGGTACCGAGATGATCTGCGCGCCGACCACGTCGTTGAGCACCCAGCCGAAGCCGTTGGCCGGTCCGTAGCGGTCGAGCATGGTCTTGGGCGCAGCGTCCACGGTGCTGTGGCAGCGCAGACAGGCCGTGTTGGTGATGCGGATCGGGCGCGCGACGTAGAACGAGCGGCCCGAGGGCGTCTCGCGGTCGCCGATCAGCTCGGTGCTGTCCTTGCTGTCGCGAAAGCGCGTGATGACATCGGTCTCCCAGTCGACCGCGCGGTTGCGCGGATTCGTCGGGTTGAGCACCGCCTCCTTGTAGCCGTACTCGCTGTGCTTCTTGCGCAGGTCGTTGAACACCTCGGTGGCCGAGTAGGCCGGCACCGACTGCGGCAGGAAGGTGTACTTCATCTGCGTCTCCAGCAGCGGATTGACCTGCGAGGCGGTGTACGAGCGCGTGGCCAGCGCGGTGTCCATCAGCAGGCGCGCGTTCTGCGCGATCTCGTCGCGTGCGTTGCGCTCGAGCAGGGTCCAGGACACATAGCCGGTGGCGGCCAGGCCGAGCGCGAAGACCAGCAGGAACACCAGGTTGAACTTGAACAGCAACTTCATACCGACCTCCGCATCGACGGTTGTGGCAACGCTGCGCCGCGCAAATGCGCCCCGGCGCTAGGGCGTGGCGGCGCTCGCCGGGCGTCCGCTCGCATCGAGCCCGCGCACGACCGGGGGCTCCTTGGGTTTGTACTTTTCGGGGAACAGGATCGGGTCCCACTCGGGGTGCGACGACAGGTTGGCCACCAGCGCGGCGCGGAACGCCGGGTCGCCAAGCCTGGGCCGCCAGCGCGGCATCAACGGCCGCCGCACCGAGGGCTCGGCCTTGAGCCAGACTTCGACGTCGGCATAGGCGAAGGGCGTGGCCTCGCGCGGCGTGACGCGGCGGTCGCGAAAACGCTCCATGCGCGGCGGCAGGGAGTCGCGGAAGGCACGCGGCATCGCACCGACGAAGGACGCAGGCACGCCGGAGGCCACCGCGCCGCGCGCCGGCGGCTTGCGCTGGTAGAAGCTGCCGCCGCGCAGGCCGACCTCGGCCGTGGCGCCCTGTGCGCGCTCGCCCAGGCGCGCCTCGCCCGACTCGACGAACAGCATCAGCTCGGCTGGCGTGCTGTTCAGCACCAGGACCGCCGCGTTGGGCGGGATCTCGAAGCTCGGCGCCCGCAGCTCGAAGCCCGGACCGGCCGCGCTGTCGCGCTTGGCGCTGGCCAGCTTGACCCAACCGCCCATCAGGTACAGCGAACGCCCGCCCTTGCCGCGCGCCGGCGCGGCCAAGGCCAGCAGGCGCGTCGACGGTCCGAGCTGCAGCACCGTGCCGTCGACGGCCTCGACCTGGGCGAAGGTGTCGGCAGCGGTCTCGATGATGTCGCCTCCCACCAGCCGCACCCCCTCGGCCGCATGCACGCGGCCGCTGCCGCGGTAGACCAGGGCCTGGCCTTCGAGGATCGTGATGACGCCCAGGTCGGGGGCCGGAGCCTGGGCCTGCAGCGGTGCGCACGGGAGCGCGATCGCCACAGCGAGGAGCCACGCACGCATGGTGTCTGTTGTTCCCTCACGAACAGGCCGAGCGCCCGGCCCAATCTATAACCCGCGACCGTCGGCAGCACAACGGCACGGACCCGCTACTCATAGGGGGTTGGCGGTCCCGCGTCCGCGGTCCCGCGCGCGGCGCGGACCCGGCAGTAAGATGGTTTGCAGGTCCGTGCGCCAACGCGCCGGCCGGGAGCGGTTTCCATGATCGCGATCCGACTCGTGTCGGTGGCCGGCGAGCCACCGGCCAGCCAGCTCGAAGCCCAGTTCGGCGCCGCCGGTGGCGACATCGGCCGCGGTGCGGACTGCGCGCTCGTGCTGCCGGACCCGGAGCGCCGCATCTCGCGCAAGCACCTGCAGGTGGTGTGCCGCGAAGGCCGGGCCTGGCTGCGGCTGATCAGCACCAACCTGCTGGTCGAACTCGACGGCGTGCCGATGGCGGCGGGCGTCGAATGCCCGCTGGCGGACGGGGCGCGCATCCGCATCGGGCCGTTCCTGCTGCGCGTGGACGCAGCCGCGGCCCCACCCGCCGCCGCCCCCCCCGCCGAGGTGAGCGCCGCGCTGCCGCGGGCGGCCGACGACTCGATGGCGCTGCTGCGCACGCCGGCAGGCGGGCCGGGCGGCCTGGGGGTATTCCACGACCTGCTGCATGCCCCGGTGCCGGCCGGCATACGGGCCGGCCCCGTCCAGGAGGTCGACGTGGTGATCGGCGATCCGACGGGGTCGCGGCCGCGCGTCGCGGCGGCCGGCAGCGACGCGCTGATCGACGCCCTGTACGCTGGCCTCGGGATCAGCCCGCCACAAGCGCAGGCTCGCACGCCCGAACAGCTGCAGCTGGTGGGCGCGTTGCTGCGCGCCAGCGTGCAGGGCACGCTGGCGCTGCTGGCGGCGCGCCTGATCGCCAAGCGCGAGCTCGGTGCCAGCCCGACGCAGATCCAGACGCGCCAGAACAACCCGCTGAAGTTCGCGCCTGATGTCGATGTGGCACTGGCGATGCTGCTGGCCGCGCCACGGCGCGGCTTCGTGCCGGCGCTGGAGGCGATGGGCGACGCCTTCGACGACCTGCGTGCGCACGAGGTGGCCTTGCTGGCGGGCATGCGCGCCGCGCTGTCGGCCGTGCTCGACCGCTTCGACCCGGTGGCGCTCGAGGCGCGGCTGTCGGCCGACCAGGGCCTGTGGGACCAGCTGATGGGTGGCGGCCGCAAGGCCAGGCTGTGGGAGCGCTACGCTGAGCAGCACGCGTCGATCGCGCGCGAGATCGAGGAGAACTTCGACGCCCTCTTCGCTGCCGCCTTCGTCGAAGCCTACGAGGCGCAGCGCAGCCAGCTCGCGCGGCCGGGCACCTAGACCAGGGCGCCCCGACAACCCCTAGGCGTTACGCCGCGCCACCCAGTAGGTGGCGCCTGCGGGGCCGTAGCGTTCGGCGTGCGGCAGTTCGGCGTCGAGCGTGAAGCGGTCGCCGGGCAAGAGGTGTTGCGTGCGCTCGCCGCAGGTGAGCCACATCTCGCCCTGCGTCACGATCGCGTCGACGCCGAAGGCGTGGGTGTGCGTGTCCAGCACGGTGCCGGGCGCCCAGCGGCGCTCCAGCACCTCGTCGAAGCCGCGCGCGCGGGCGTCCGCTGCGAAGGCCTCGAAGCTGGGCCGCGGCGCCGCACTCATCCCGCGACGCCACCCGCACGCTGATCCCGCCCGGGCCGTCGACGCCGGCGCGCATCGTCTGCCAAGGCGGTCTGGGCGGGGGCGGGAATGGCGAACTGCATGAAGGTTCCGGAAACGATGGCGAATGATGCCGCATGCCGGTTCGCCCCGAGGTGCGCGGCTAGACTGCCGCGGCCCGTCCTGCCCATGCCATGAGCGCCACGAATCCGCTGCTGTCGCTGTCCAACGCCCAGATCGCGGTCGAGGCGGTGGCCACGGTGGCGTTCGCGCTGTCGGGGCTGATCGAGGCGGCCCGGCGGCGCCTCGACGCGGTGGGCGTGTGCGTGGTGGCGGGGCTGGCGGCCTTCGGCGGCGGCACGCTGCGCGATGTGCTGCTCGATCGCCGCCCCTTCTTCTGGGTCCAGCACGCGGCCTGGCTGTGGGCGCTGCTGGCGCTGTGCATCGGCGCGATGCTGTTCCTGCGCCGGCGCCACTTCGGCCTCACCGAACGTGCGATGCAATGGCCCGACGCGCTGGGGCTGGGCCTGTTCTCGGCCGGCGGCACGCAGATCGCCCTGGACAACGGGTCGCCGGCCCTGGTGGCGGTGCTGATGGGCGTGGTCACCGCGGTGTTCGGCGGCGTGCTGCGCGACATCGTCTGCAATCAGATCCCGCGCGCCTTCAGCGACCACCGGCCCTACGCGGTGTGCGCCTTCGCCGGTGGATGGGTGCTGGTGGGCGCGCAGTGGGCCGGCCTGTCAGCCGACGCCGCGCTCGTCGTCGGCGCCAGCGGCGCGACGCTGCTGCGCGGCGTCGCGCTCGTGAGCGGCTGGACGCTGCCGGCCTGGCAGGTGGGCGAGAAGCGCGACTGATCGCCGTCGCTACGGCTTCAGGTCGAGCACCACCTCGCCCGACACCGGGTCCGTGACGCCCAGCCCGCCACCCAGGTCCTCAAGCTGGTCGCGGAAGGTGTCCAGCAGCGAGATCATGTTCGGGCGCGCGGCGACGATCGAGTCGAACGAATCCCACTCGCCGACCATGCAGAACGCGCGCTCGCCGGTCTTGACCAGCGAACCGCGCAGGAAACCCTTGAACGTGGGATCCGCCTTGCGGTGGGCGTCGATGAAGTCCTGCTCGCGGCCGGGCTTGACGCGGAAACGAACGATGTTGAAAGCGGTGGCCATCTCACGACTCCTGTCGGCGACGACAGGCCCGGTCGACACGGCCGAGCCCCGTACCGAGAAGATAGTCGGTGGCCGCGGCTGCGCCATGCTCCCACGCCTTACCGGCCGTCTAGACGCGCTCCACGACCAGCGCGATGCCCTGGCCGACGCCGATGCACATGGTGCACAGCGCGTAGCGCCCCTGGATGCGGTGCAGCTGGTTCACGGCAGTCGTCACGAGCCGAGCGCCGCTGGCACCCAAAGGGTGCCCCAGGGCGATCGCACCGCCGTTGGGGTTGACGCGCGCGTCGTCGTCGGCCAAGCCCAGGTCGCGCAGCACCGCCAGGCCCTGCGCGGCGAAGGCCTCGTTGAGTTCTATCACGTCCATCTGCGCGAGCTTCAGGCCGGTCAGTTCGAGCACGCGCCGCGTGGCCGGCGCCGGGCCGATGCCCATGATGCGCGGCGCCACGCCGGCGGTGGCCATGCCGAGCACGCGCGCGCGCGGCACAAGGCCGTGCCTGCGTGCGGCGCCTTCGCTGGCCAGCAGCAGCGCGCACGACCCGTCGTTGACGCCGCTGGCGTTGCCGGCGGTCACGCTGCCGTCGGGCCGGA
>JALHQP010000160.1 GCA_022841885.1 Aquincola sp.
GGCGTCCTTGGCCGCCGTCGGCGCGGCGGCCATCGCGCGCGACGCGGCACGCGCGGCCACGCCCACGTGGGCCATGTAGGACGCGAGGTCGGTCGGGTTCATGCGCCCGATTGTCCCAAATCGACGAAGCCCTAGCGCTGCGCGCCTGGGGGCACCAAGCCGCGCCGGGGGATCGGCGTCGAGAACACGATCGAGGTGCGCGTCTCGCCGAAGCCGTTGATCGACGCCAGGAAGCGCTCCAGGTCGGGCAGGTCGCGCGCGACCACGGTCATCAGGTAGGAGTCGGCGCCGGCCACATGGTGGCACTCGAGCACCTCGGGCGCGCGCCGGAGTCGCTCGACGAAGGCCTTCTTGCCCGGCTGGGTGACCGTGATGCCGATGATCGCGCGCACCGCGTAGCCGGCCTGCGCGGCGTCGAGCTCGGCACCGATGCCGTTGACGACGCCCGCGTCCTTCAGCCGCTTCAGGCGCTCGGCGGTGGCCGGGATCGACAGGCCCGCGGCGTCGGCCAGGGCCTTGAGCGGCGCGCGGCCGTCGGCCTGCAGCGCGAGCAGCAGGGCCCAGGCCTTGTCGTCGAGTTGCAGCACGGGTGTTTCGGCCATGGCAGCGTTCTACCTGAAAAAGGCGAAGCCGACCTGGGCTTCGGCCTGAAGTCCGGGCTGGTGCGCCCGCGGCGGGCTCCGGACAATGCCGCGATGGACGCCCGCCTCGTGCTCTTCGGCCAGTCGCTGCTGATCGGCCTGTCGATCGCCGCCCCGGTGGGGCAGATCGGCGTGCTCGCGATCCAGCGCACGCTGCAGTTCGGCCGCGCCGCAGGCCTGGCCACGGGCCTGGGTGCCGCCGTGGCCGACGCGCTGTACGGCGCGGTCGGTGCCTTCGGCATCACGGTGCTGATCGCCTGGCTGGTGGACCACCAGACAGCGTTCACGCTCGTCGGCTCGCTGGTGCTGCTGTGGATGGCCTGGCGCATCGCGCGCCGGGCACCGACCGCCGCGCGCATGGCCGAGACCACGCCCGCCGACTGGCTGCGCCACTTCGCCGGCACCTTCGTGCTGACGCTGTCCAACCCGACGACGATCCTGTCCTTCCTGGCGGTGTTCGGCGCCATCGCCGGCCGCACCGCGCAGGCCTCGCCGTGGTGGATGGTGGCCGGCGTGCTGGTCGGCTCGGCGCTGTGGTGGCTGCTGCTGGCCACCGCGGTGGGCCGACTGCGGCATCGCTTCGATGCGCGCTGGCAGCGGTGGGTCAACTTCGCGTCGGCCGCGCTGCTCGGCGGCTTCGCGCTGTGGCAGTTGAGTCAAATCGCGAGGACCGGATGAGCCGACACCTGCAATGCCGCCATCGCATCATGGTGGACATTCCGATCGACCAGGCCTTCACGCTGTTCACGCCAGCCGGCGAGGAACTGTGGGTCGAGGGCTGGGCACCGCGCTACATCCAACCCGCCGACGGCCGCACCGAGGCCGGCATGGTGTTCTCCACGGGCGCGGGCGACGAGATCACCCACTGGCTGCTGGCCGACTTCGACCGCGCGGCGCACCGATCGCGCTATGTGCGTTGCACGCCGGCGTCGCGCATGACCGTGGTGGAGGTGCAGTGCCGCGCAGTCGATGCAACGCGTACCGCAGTCGAAGTCAGCTACACACTGACGGCGCTGAACGACGCCGGCGCCGCTGCGATCGCTGCCTTCGAGCGCGGCTTCGTCGCGATGATGGACGGCTGGGCCGCCCGCATCGCCGCGAAGCGCGACACGCTGCTCGCGGCAGCCATCCGCTGACGCGCCTCAGTAGAACCAGGCCAGCACCGCGAGCCAGAGCCCCGCGGTCGCGACGAAGGCCACGGTCGACGCGACGATCGCCGCGGTGGCCTCGGCCTCGAGCGTGGCATAGCGCTGCGCGAACAGCAGCGCATTGCTGCCCACCGGCAGCGCAGCGGCCATCACCAGCACCGCCAACGGCACGCCCGACAGACCGAAGCCCCAGTGCGCCACCACCAGCACCGAGGCCGGCAGCAGGAACAGCTTGCCAACCGTCACCGCGGTGGCACCGCGCAGATGCCCTTTGACGCCGTACTGCGACAGCGACACGCCGATCAGCACCAGGCACAGCGGCACGACCGCGGTGCCGAGCGTGGCGAGCAGTTCGTCCGCCAGTGCCGGCAACGGTGCCCCGACGAGATGCCAGCCCAGACCCGCGAGCACCGGCAGCACGACCGGATGGATCAGCGTGTTGCGCGCGGTCACCGCCAGCGTGCGACGCAGTGACGGCGGCGCGCCCTCGCGCCCGGCCGCGCGGGCGAGGTCGAGTTCGACCAGCACGGTGAGCAGGGTCAGGATGATCAGCGCGTGCAGGCTGATCAGCGGGATGTGGATCGCCAGCCCCGCCTCGCCGAACAGTGCTGCCGTGAACGGGATGCCCAGCTGCACCGTGTTGCCGAAAGCCACCGAGATCGCGCGCGCGGTCGGCACCGCCGGGTTCGCCGGCCCGCGCCAGCGCTGCCAGGCGTAGACCGCGAGCATCACGCAGACCACCGGCACGAAGAAGGCCGCGATCGTGCGCCAGGGCATGCTTGCGAAGTCCAGCCGCGCGGTGGTGCGGAACAGCAGCGCCGGGATGAAGACGTAGAACGCCACGTTGGACAGCACGCGCGCAGCGTCACTGCCCGGCGTGCCGATCACCAGCCACTTCATGCGCCCCGCGACATAGCCGATCGACGCAGTGACCAGCACTGCGAGCAGCTTGATCGCGATCGCGGCGGTCACGTGCTCTTCTTCGCTGCCGCCTTCTTCGCCGGCGCCTTGGCCGCGCGCGGTTCGAACTCGAACACCACCTTGCCCTCCTTCTTGTCGTAGGCGAGGTAGGCCTTGAACTTGCGCCGCGTCTTGTTCGACACGAAGCTCTCGAGCAGGCTGGTCTTGCCGCTGGTCAGCAGCTTGTGCACCTCTTCGTGCGAGACCGGCTGTTGCAGGATGATCTTGCCGCTCTTGAAGTCGCAGGTGACGTGCGCACCGACCGAGTGCTCGCAGACATAGTTCGTGCCGTGCTCGTAGACATGGCCCTTGCACTTGGGGCAGGCACCCAGGCTGTGCTGGCCGGAAAAGTCCACTGGCTCGCCGTCGGCCTTGTCCTTGTCGCTGTCGCCGAAGTCGAACTCGAGCTTCCAGTTCTTGATCTCGTCGTCGTAGGCCAGCTTCAGTTCGGCGGTGAAGGGCCAGCCCGCCTTGGAGCGGAAGCCCTCGAGCGGGCCGACCTTCTTGTCGCGCAGGAACGATTCCACCTCGGCGATCTCGAAGGCGCGCCCGGCCGGGATCTTGGTGATCGAGAAGTCGCAGGCTTCGCACGCGTAGCGGCGGTAATTTTCCTTCACCGTGCCGCCGCAGTTCGGGCACGGCGTGGCGAGCGTGGCGTAGTCGCCGGGGATGGTGTCGCGGTCGTACTCCTTGGCCTTGCGCACGATGCGCTCGGCCATCTGCGCGATCTCGGCCATGAAGGCGTCGCGCTTCAGGCGGCCGTGTTCCATCTCGGCCAGCTGGTACTCCCAGTTGCCGGTCAGCTCGGGCTTGGTCAGGTCTTCGATGTCCAGGCCGCGCAGCAGGGTCATCAGCTGGAATGCCTTGGCGGTGGGCACCAGCTCGCGGCCGTCGCGGAACATGTACTTCTCGTTGATCAGGCCCTCGATGGTCTGCGCGCGCGTGGCCGGCGTGCCCAGGCCCTTCTCGCGCATCGCCTCGCGCAACTCGTCGTCGTCGATCAGCTTGCCCGCGCCTTCCATCGCGGACAGCAGCGTGGCCTCGGTGTAGCGCGCCGGCGGTCGGGTCTTCAGCGCGATCACGTCGACGTCGCTGGCCTTGACCTTCTCGCCCTCGGCCACCGCCACCAGGTTGGCGTCGTCCTCCTGCGCCTCCTTGCCGTACACCGCCTGCCAGCCGGCATTGACCAGCACCTTGCCGTTGGTCTGGAAGTTGAACTCCTTGCCCGCGGCCTTGACGGTGGAGATGCGCGTCGTGACCAGGAACTCGGCGCTCGGGTAGAACACCGCGATGAAGCGCTTGACCACCATGTCGTAGAGCTTGGCCTCGATCTCGGTCAGCGCCTTGGGCGGCTGCAGCGTCGGGATGATCGCGAAGTGGTCGGACACCTTGGTGTTGTCGAACACGCGCTTGCTCGGCTTGATGTAGCTTTCCTTGAGCGCCTTCTTGGCGTGCCTGGACAGCTCGCGCAGCGGGCCGGGCAGGTCCTCCTCGGCCAGCATCGCCATCGTGTCCTTGCTGACCTTCAGGTAGTCCTCGGGCAGCGCGCGGCTGTCGGTACGCGGGTAGGTCAGCACCTTGTGCTTCTCGTACAGCGCCTGCGCGATCGACAGCGTGGTCTTGGCCGAGAAGCCGAAACGCGAGTTGGCCTCGCGCTGCAGCGTCGTCAGGTCGTACAGCAGCGGGCTGGCCTGCGTGCTCGGCTTGGACTCGTCGACCACGCTGGCGCTCTGGCCGATGCACGCGGCCTGGATCGCTTCGGCGCTCTTCGCGTCCCACAGCCGGTCGGCGCGCGCGTGTTCGTCATCGCCCTTCTTGAACTTCGGGTCGAACCACTTGCCCTCGTAGCTGCCGGCGGCGGCGAGGAACGTGCCCTTGACCTCCCAGTAGTCGCGCGCCACGTGCTTCCTGATCTTCTCCTCGCGCTCGACCACGATCGACAGCGTCGGCGTCTGCACCCGGCCGACGGTGGTGAGGAAGAAGCCACCGTCGCGCGAGTTGAAGGCCGTCATCGCACGCGTGCCGTTGATGCCCACCAGCCAGTCGGCCTCGGAACGGCTGCGCGCGGCGTCCGCCAGGCCGAGCATCTGCTGGTCGGCGCGCAGTTGCTCGAAGCCCTCGCGGATCGCCTGCGGCGTCATGCTCTGCAGCCACAGGCGCCGCACCGGCTTGTCGATCGGCTTCTTGGCGCCCGCCGCGTACTGCACGATCAGGCGGAAGATCAGCTCGCCCTCGCGGCCGGCGTCGCAGGCGTTGATCAATTCGGTGACGTCCTTGCGCTTGACCTGCTTGACCACGGCATTGAGCCGCGTCTTGGCCTTGTCGATCGGCGCCAGGTCGAAGTGCGGCGGCACCACCGGCAGGTGGGCGAAGCTCCACTTGCCGCGCTTGACGTCGTACTCCTCGGGCGCCTGGATCTCCACCAGGTGGCCGACCGCCGAGGTGACGACGTAGCGCTCGTTCTCGAAGTGGTCGGCGTGCTTCTCGAACTTGCCGGTCGCCGGCGTCAACGCACGCACGATGTCCTGCGCCACGCTGGGCTTCTCGGCAATGATCAGGGACTTGCTCATGTTGGTTTCTGGCCTGACAAATTCGGGTGCCTACAATCCGGGCCTCGCGCGCACGCACGCACGCGCGCGCCCACAGATTCAATGTACCGAATGAAAAACGGCAAGCAAGTCAAGACAGATCCAGGCGGCGGGCGCCGCATCCAGGTTCGCCGCTCGGGCGTGCACGGCAAGGGGGTCTATGCGCTGCAGGCGCTGGCCAAGGGCGACACGGTGATCGAGTATGTCGGGGAGCTCATCACCTGGAAGGAGGCACTGCGCCGCCATCCGAGCAACCCGGACGACCCCAACCATACCTTCTTCTTCCACCTCGACGACAAGCATGTCATCGACGCGGGCGTCGGCGGCAACGCGGCGCGCTGGATCAACCACGCCTGCAAGCCCAACTGCGAGGCCGACGAGGTGGACGGCCGCGTCTTCATCAAGGCGCTGCGCGGCATCGAGCCGGGCGAGGAGCTGTTCTACGACTACGGCCTGACCATCGACGCCAAGTACACGAAGAAGCTCAAGCGCGAGTACGCCTGCCGCTGCGGCGCGCGCAAGTGCCGCGGCACCATGCTCGCCCCGAAGCGATGACCGACAGCCCGCCGGCCCCGTCGACGCCGACCGCGCACCTGCACTGGTCGGCCGAGACGCTCTGGCAGCAGCTGGAGCCCTACCTGCCGGGCATCTCGGTCGAGGTGCTGGCGCGGGCCGAGTCCACCAACACCCTGCTGCTCGAGCGCGCCCGCCTGGGCGGCGGCCGCCACGACGCGCCGATCACCACGCCGGGCGAACTCGAGGCGCAGCGCCAGCGCGG
>JALHQP010000161.1 GCA_022841885.1 Aquincola sp.
TGCGCAGCAGACCGCCTCGGCGGCCGAGGTGAAGGCCGCGCAGCGCGCCCGGGTCACCAGCGAGCGGGAGCGCAAGGCGCGATCGCACCAGGAGGCCGTCGAGGCCCGCAACCGGGAACGTGCCGCAAGGAAGGCGCCGGCGGCGCCGCTGCCCGTGCCGCTGGTGCCGTCGTCGCCCGCGCGCTGAGGCGCGACCTAGCGCTCGAGCGACTCGACCCGCACCAGCGCGAGCGACAGGTTGTCGCCGCCGCCGCGGGCGCGCTGGCGCGCCTTGGACACCAGCATCTCGCTGGCCTCGCGCGCCGGCAGCGTGTGCACGATGGCGCCGAGCTCCTTCGGGGTGAAGTAGTGCCACAGGCCATCGCTGCAGGCCAGCACGCTGTCGCCGATCTCGAGTTCGCCCAGGCTGCGCACCGCCAGCGGCGGGTCCTGATGTGTGCCCAGGCAGCCAGTCAGCAGGTTCGACTGCGGGTGGGCATTGGCCTCTTCCTCGGTGATCTGGCCCTCGTCGATCAGGCGCTGCACGAACGAATGGTCGATCGTGCGGTTCATCAGGTCGGGGCCGCGGAAGTGGTACACGCGCGAGTCGCCGGCATGGACGACGTCGCATTGCCGGTTGGGGCCGACGATGTAGCCGGCCAGCGTGCTGTGCGGTTCTTCCTCGGCGGTGATCGCGGTCAGCTTGATCATCAGGTGCGCTTCCTGCACGATCTGGCGCAGAAGCTCGGCTGCATCGTCCTTCTCGGGCACGAAGCGCTCGTAGAGCTGGCGCGCCACCATGATCACCTGGTCGGCCGCCTTGCGGCCACCGCTCTTGCCACCCATGCCGTCGGCCAGCACCGCAAGCGCACAACCCGGCACGCGACCGTGGGCGATGAAGTCGACCTGGTCCTGCTGGTACTGCCGGTCGCCACGGTGCATGCCGGTGGCCGCGTTCAGGCGGTAGGCGACGGTGGTGGCGCTTGGCATACGCCAATATACGGGATGGCCCGGAGCCAGCCCGCCGTGCTCGTGTTGAGCCGTGAAGTCTTGCCGGAGGTCTAAACTGTCTCTACGGGAGCCATGGACGAGAACCTGCATTCGCCGCAGCGACGGCTGATCGAGCTGCGCATCGAGCATGCCGATCTCGACAGCCTGATCGATCGCCTGGCGGAACAGAGCCCGCTCGACGACCTGGCGCTGCGCCGCCTGAAGAAGCGCCGCCTGCGGCTGCGCGACCAGATCTCGCAGCTCGAAGGCATCGTTGACCCTCCCGAGCCCGCATGATGCGTCCTCCCCCGGGGCGGCTGCGCCGCTCCCCCTCGATGGGGCCACACCAGCGGCCCGGCCGAGCCGGATCCGCGGCGTCCGCTTGGACGGCGCCGCGGTGAGTGCCCTGGACGAGAGCGTCGCGTCGCTTGCTGACGCGGTCGCGCATGCGTTCTCCGGCGGCGGCGCGCTGGCGCAGGCCGAGCCGGGCTATACCGAACGCGAGGTGCAGCAGCGTTTCGCACTCGCGGTGGCCGAGGCGATCGAGTCGCGGCAGGCCCTGGTGGCCGAGGCCGGCACCGGTGTCGGCAAGACCTACGCCTACCTGGTGCCGCTGCTGCTGTCGGGCCGCCGCGCGCTGGTGTCCACCGCCACCAAGAGCCTGCAGGACCAGCTCTTCCTGCGCGACCTGCCACGCCTGGTGCGCTCGCTGGACGTGCCGGCGCGCGTGGCGCTGCTCAAGGGCCGCGCGAGTTATCTGTGCCTGCACCGCCTGGCGCAGGCGCGGCAGGGCGGCGCGCCCGGGCAGCCCGTGCTGCTGCCCGACCGCTTCGCGGTACGCGCGCTGGCGCGCATCGAGGCCTGGGCGCCTTCGACCCGAAGCGGCGACCTGGCCGAAATCGAGGGTTTGGACGAACACTCGCCGGTGATCCCGCTCGTCACCTCGACGCGCGACAACTGCCTGGGCAGTGACTGCCCGCAGTTCGCCGCCTGCCACGTGGTCAAGGCGCGGCGCGAGGCGATGGCGGCCGACCTGGTGGTGATCAACCACCATCTGTTCTTCGCCGACCTCGCGCTGCGCGACAGCGGCGTCGCCGAGCTGCTGCCGAGCGTCGATGCCGCCGTGTTCGACGAAGCCCACCAGCTCGTCGACACCGGTGTGCAGTTCCTCGGCCTGACGCTCGGCAGCGCCCAGGCGCTGGACCTGGCGCGCGACCTGGTGGCCGTGGGCCTGGCCCAGGCGCGCGGTCTGGCCGACTGGCCGGCACTGGCCGGTGCGATCGAACGCGGCGCGCGCGACCTGCGGCTGGCAGCGGCCGGGCCGCTGCGCGAGGTGCGGGCGATGCTCAAGCTGCGCTGGAGTGAGCGTGCCGGGCAGCCGGCCTTCCTGCAGGCGATCGAGGCGCTGGCTGCAGCGGCCGGCGCCGCTGCCACGGCCTTGCAGGGCGTGATCGACGTGGGGCCGGACATGAACCGGCTGCGCGAGCGTGCGCTCGGCCTTGCCGAGGCGGCACGCACCTTCGAGGCCGACGCCGTGGCGGGCACGGTACGCTGGATCGACGTGTCGACGCACGCGGTGCGCCTGGTCGAGTCGCCGCTGGACATCCGCGACATGCTGACCGAGCAGCGCCGGCGCGCGCCCAAGGCCTGGGTCTTCACGTCGGCGACACTGGGCGACGACGAGGCGCTGAGCTGGTTCACGCGCGCGACCGGGCTGGAGACGGATGCACGCACGCTGCGCCTGGGCAGCCCGTTCGACTACGCGGCCCACGCCCGGCTGTACGTGCCAGCGCGCTTCCCGAAGCCCAACGAGGCGGGCCATGCGGTGGCGGTGGCACAGCTCGCGGCGCGCTGTGCCGCGGCCCTGGGGGGACGCACCTTCGTGCTGACGACCACGCTGCGTGCACTGCCGGTGGTGGCCGAGACCTTGCGTTCCGGGCTCGATGAAGCCGGGGCGCAGGAGGTCGAGGTGCTGATGCAGGGCAGCGGCCCGAAGCGGGCCTTGCTGCAGCGGTTCCTGGCCGCGCGCGCCGCGGTGCTGGTGGGCTCGCAGACCTTCTGGGAGGGGATTGACGTGCCGGGCGACGCGCTGCAGTGCGTGCTGATCGACAAGCTGCCGTTCCCGCCGCCCAACGACCCGCTGGTCGAGGCGCGCGTCAAGCGCATCGAGGTGGAGGGTGGCAATGCCTTCGAGCAATGCTTCGTCGCCGACGCCGCGGTGTCGCTGAAGCAGGGTGCGGGCCGCCTGGTGCGCAGCGAGACCGACCGCGGCCTGCTCGTGGTGTGCGACCCGCGCATGGTGCGCATGCCCTACGGACGGCGCCTGATCGCCGCGCTGCCGCCGATGCAGCGGGTCGAAGACGAGTCAGAGGCGCTGGCTTGGCTGACCGAGCTGGCGCTCGATCACTGAGCCGCGATCACCAGAACTGCCACCAGGCGCGGTCACGCTGGCGCAGGCCGTCGCGAAGGTAGCGGCTGTTCGGGAAGTTCTTCTCCAGCACGCGCTGCGAATCGGCGCGCAACTGCTCGAGGCCGAGTTGCTCGTAGCTGGACACCAGCACGTACAGGGCCTCCTCGTTCGACGGCGTGCGCGGAAACTCGAGCACCACTTGCTGCGCGCGGTTTGCAGCCGCCACATAGGCCCCGCGGCGGAAGTAGTAGCGCGCCACGTGCAACTCGTACTCGGCCAGCGCGTTGACGATGTAGTCCATGCGCGCCTTCGCGTCGGCCGCATAGCGCGACTGCGGGAATTGCTCGACCACCTGGCGGAAGGACTGCCAGGCCTCGCGCGAGGCCTGCTGGTCGCGCTCGGACAGGTCCTGGCGCGAGATCGCCGACATGATGCCCAGGTTGTCGTTGAAGTTGACGATGCCGCGCAGGTAATAGGCGTAGTCCAGGGCCGGGCTCGAGGGTTGCAGCTTGATGAAGCGGTCCAGCGTCGCCAGCGCCGCCGCACGCTCGCCGCTCTTGTACTGCGCATAGGCCAGGTCGAGCGAGGCCTGCTGGGCCAGCAGGGTGCCGGCAGCGCGGCCTTCGACACGCTCGAAGATCTTGATGGCGTTCGCATAGGCACCGCTGGCAAGCTCGTCCTTGCCCTCTGCGTACAATTTTTCGACGGCCTGTGTCGAGTTGGGGTCCTCCTTGGGCGAGGAACTGCAGCCGGCGACGGCCAGAAGTGCCGCCATGAACAGGGTGGGCAGGCAGATGCGACGGATCATGGTGCGATGTTGCACACAGGGTCGCTTGGGAACCCCATGTCCTCAGAGGAAAACGGCGGAGATTATAGGGACGCATCGGGCGACGACCTCGGCGACGCGACGGCGGAAGTGCGCCGCTTCGAGGTTGCCGCTGCGGGCCATGGCGAGCGCCTGGACAAGGTGCTCGTCGCCCATGCCGGCGAGTTCTCGCGCAGCCACCTGCAGTCGCTGATCGAGCGCGCGCTCGTCAAGGTGGACGGTGCGCCCGCGCGCGCGGCCTCGCAGCGCCTGCGTGCCGGGCAGCAGGTCGAGGTCGAGTTGCTGCCGACCGACGAGAGCCGCGCCTTCGTGTCGCAGCCGATGGCCCTGGCCATCGTGCACGAGGACGCGCACCTGCTGGTGATCGACAAGGCCGCCGGCCTGGTGGTGCACCCGGCCCCGGGCCATTGGCAGGGCACGTTGCTCAACGGGCTGCTGGCCCATCACGCCGGGGCGATGGCGCTGCCGCGCGCGGGTATCGTGCACCGGCTCGACAAGGACACCTCGGGCCTGATGGTGGTGGCCAAGACGCTGCCGGCCATGACCGCGCTGACGCGCGCGATCGCGGCGCGCGAGGTGGGGCGCGAGTACCTCGCACTGGTGCACGGCGAACTGCCGGCCGGGCCGTTCTCGGTCGAGGCGCCGATCGGCCGCGACCCGGTGTCGCGCGTGCGCATGGCGGTGCTGGGCTCGGGCAAGCCTGCGCGCACCGACGTGCAGCGCCTGGCTTTCGACGGCCGCGTGAGCGCTGCGCGTTGCCGTTTGCACACCGGGCGCACGCACCAGATCCGCGTGCACCTGGCCTGGCGCGGCCACCCGCTGCTGGCCGACCCGCTGTACGGTGGCGCGCCGGCATTGGACCTGGCTCGCCAGGCGCTGCATGCCGCACGCCTGGGCTTTGCTCACCCGGTCAGCGGCACGGCGCTGGCCTTCGAGGCGCCGTTGCCGCCGGACCTGGCTGCCGCTTGGCAACAGGTCGTGCCCGGATAGGCCGCGGCGCGGGGCTGCCGCTACAATCGCGCCAATCGCCCTGAGCCGACGGATGTCGCCGGGGCCGGTCCGCCAGCGCTTCGAGTCGATCCCGACGAGCGCCGCATGCCCCGCGGGCCTGACACGCAACCCCAAGACGGCGCCGATTGAACGGCGCCTACGCATGCCGCCCCCATGAACACCTCGGAGGCCAAGCGCGTCCTCGAAACCGCGCTCATCTGTGCCCAGCAACCCCTGCCGCTGCCCGCGCTGCGGATGCTGTTCGACGACCAGGTCGGCAGCGACACGATCAAGGCCTTGCTCGACGAGCTGGTGCGCGACTGGGAAGGCCGCGGCGTCGAACTGGTGCCACTGGCCAGCGGCTGGCGCTTCCAGAGCCGGCCCGAGATGCGCGAGTACCTCGACCGCCTGCACCCCGAGAAGCCGCCGAAGTACTCGCGTGCGGTGCTCGAGACCCTGGCCATCGTGGCCTACCGCCAGCCGGTGACGCGCGGCGACATCGAGGACATCCGCGGCGTGGCGGTCGGCAGCCCGATCGTCAAGCAGCTCGAAGACCGGGGATGGATCGAAGCCATCGGCCACCGCGAAGCGCCAGGGCGCCCGGCGCTTTACGCGACGACGCGGCAGTTCCTCGACGACCTGGGTCTGGCGAGCCTGGACCAGCTGCCGGCGCTGAACGGTGCCGGCGGCGAAGACCGCTTCGTGCAGGCCATCGCCGAACATCAACCCGGTCTGATCGACGCCGAAGTGGCCGCCGATGGCCAGGCCTCGCTGGCGCTCGACCCGCCCGATACCGAATCTCTCGGCGACTCGCTCGCCACCCCCACACCATGAATGACCTGCCCGACGCTGACGACGGCGCACCCGTGATGCCCCCGAGCGGAGACGAGGGCGCGCCGCGGCC
>JALHQP010000162.1 GCA_022841885.1 Aquincola sp.
CGTGGCGGTCTGCGCCAGCGCCATCGCGCGCACCGCGGGCGGCGTGCCGAGCTTGGCGTCGGCGAGGATCTGGCCGACCTTGGTGTTCCAGTCGGTGACGACGTCGGCCTCGGCCGGGGCGGCCAGCAGGCCGGCCGCGGCGGCGGCGACGAAGGTGTGAACGAAGCGTTGCATGGGGAGGTTTCCTTGTGATGGGGGTTGAGGTCAGGAACGGCGGAACAGCCGGTAGTCGGCGGTGTAGGGAACGCGGGCCTGGCGGCCGATCGCGCTGGCATCGCAGCCGGCCTTCGGTGCCTGGCCGCCGGTGGTGTCGACACGCTGGATGCTGGTCACGCCGCTGAAGCGGCCTTGCGGGCCGCTGGCGGTGGTGGCCAGCAGCAGCCAGGGGATCGTGTCGCCGCGCGGCGCGTCGGCGCGCGCCTTCACGCTGCCGACGACGCGGCTGCCGTCGGTTGCGGTCCAGTGCGGGCCGGCGCCATGGCTGCCCACCGGCACGCCCTGGGCGTCGAACAGGCGCGCCTCGGGGGCGACGAAGGCCCATTGCGGCGTGGTGCCGTTCTGGCCGGCGCGGCATTCGTAGATCTGCACGCCGGCCGCGGCAACGGTCAACGCGTAGGCCTCGTCACGGCCGGGTTGCAGCGCCGCAGGCAGTTCGGGGGCCGGTGCCGCGGGCGGCGTGCTGGCGCAGGCCGCCAGCAGCAGCGGCAGCAGGCGCGCGATCTGGGTGGTGTGGTTCACTCTTGGGGTTCCTTGCAATGGGTGCGGTCGAAGTGAATGTCAAAAGGTGGGTGCCGGTTCGGCCGGCACCTCCTTCGGGTCGGTCTGCGGTGCGGGGAACCGCGGGACGTAGGGCATCGGTGCAGCGGCGTGCGCGGGCAGGCCCGCATCGAGATGGGTCCTTCAGCGCTTGGTGGCGACCACTTCGAGGTACTCGCTTGGCACCACCATCGAGGCCGGGCCCGCGCGGTTGAACTCGGCGATCAACGCCAGGATGTCGCGCTCCAGGGCCTTCTGACCATCGGCGTTGAGTGCGCCGAAGGCCTTGTGCGTCGGCCCGTAGAACTCGCGGAACACCTGCACCCAGTGCGTCGGCGAGTGGAAGCGGAAGTTGAAGTACTTCTTCTCGCAGCGCAGCTCGACGGCGCTGCCGAACAGCGTGCCCAGGTGCGTCTCGCTGCCCCACAGCGCGGGCGACTGCACGCCGGCCGGCGGCGCCACATGCTTGCCGATGGTCTTGAACAGGCGCCCGATGAAGCTGTCGGGCGTCCAGTTCGACAGGCCGATGCGGCCGCCCGGGCGCACGACGCGCAGCATCTCTCGCGCGCTTTGCACATGGTTGGGCGCGAACATCACGCCGAACGTGGACAGCACGACGTCGAAGCTCGCATCGGCGAAGGGCAGCGCCTCCACGTCGGCGACCTGGAACTGCACCGTCAGGCCCTCGGCGTGGGCGCGCGCGGCGCCCTTGTCGAGCAGCGAGGGCACGTAGTCGGTGGAAGTCACCTCGGCGAAGCGGCGCGCGGCGGCCAGCGTGGCATTGCCGTTGCCGGCGGCCACGTCGAGCACGCGCTCGCCGGCACGCAGGTCGATCGCCTCGGCGAGCGATTCGCCGACGATCTGCAGCATGGTGCCGACGACGGCGTAGTCGCCGCTGGCCCAGGTGGCCTGCTGGCGCTGCTTGATCGCGGCGAAATCGGGGGTGGTTGCGTTCATGGGGAAGTCCTCATCAGGGTTGTGAAGGAAAGGTGGGTTCGGTCGTGCCGTGGCTCGAGCGACGACAGCCACTCGAGGACACGGCGGTTGAACACGGCCGCATGGGTGACCGGCCCCATGTGGCCGAGGCCGTCAAGGCGCTCGCGGCGCGCGCCCGGTCGGGCGGCGTGCACGAGGTCGACGATGCGGCGCGCCACCGGCAGCGTGTCGCTGCCGCTGAGCAGGCGCAGCGGCATCGGCAGCCGTGCGAGGTCGCCGCGGGCCAGCGGGTCGGCGAACAGGGCGTCGAACTGCTGCATCACCGCGGCCATGCGCGACGTCACGCCGGGGCGGCGCTCGGGCGGCAGCGCCGCCCAGGTGCCGGGGCCCGACCAGAAGTCGATGAAGCGCTCGGCCGCGGCCTCGGGCCGGCCCTGCAGCGCGCGCAGCCGCACCGACTCGGCGGCACCGACCACCGACTGCAACTCGCGCCGCGAGCCCGGATCGTCGAGCAGCAGGCCGAACAGCACCGGTTCGTAGGCGAGCACACTGCGCACCAGCGCCGGCCGCCGGCTGGCGATCTTGAGCGCCACCGCGGCGCCGTAGGAGTGGCCCACCAGGTGGGCGCCACCGAGGCGCTCGAGCAGGCGCTCGACCGGCGCGGCCTCGTCGGCCAGGCTCATCGGCATCTCGGCCGGCCAGGCGCGGGCCTGGCCATGGCCGTAAAAGTCCGGCGTGTGCACCGCGCGCTGCGTGCACAGCGTGCCGGCCAGGGCCTGCCACTGGCGGCCGGAGCCGGCACCGGCGTGCAGCAGCACGGCCGGCGGAGGCGACTGCACCATGTTCATGCGCTCACCTGCTCGACGATCGGCGCCAGCGCGCGGCCGATGCGCTTCAGCTGTGCCGGCGTGGTCAGCTCCCTGAGCACCTCGCCGAAGCGCGGCTCCTGCGCGCCGCTGACGAGGTACTGCCAGCGGTAGGCGGCCCGCACACGATCGTGCACGGCCGCAGCCTCCTCGCGCGTCCATGCGCGGTCGGCGGCGGCCAGGAAGTAGTCGGCATCGGAGCGCGCCTGCGCCTGGGCGGTGGCGTCCACCGCCGCCATCAGGGCGATCAGGTCGTCGACGCCGCGCTCGCGCTCGGCGTCCGTCAGGCGCGCGTGCTCGCGCCGCCACTCGAGCTCGTCGAGGATCGCATGCTGCGACTCCTCCTTCCAGTGGAACAGGAACACGTCCTTCCACAGCGGGCACAGTTCGGTCTCGGGGTCGATGCTCGAGCGGTAGTGCGCCAGCGAGAAGATCTCGATGTCCAGCGTCAGCGCCAGCACGGCCCAGGTGCACTTCGACAGCACCGCCCGCGCGACCGCGTTGGCATCGGGCACGAAGCGGTAGCCCGCAGGCATCTGAGTACCGGCCATCGCCTCGAGCCGGCGGAACAGCGCCTGGTGCTTGATCTCCTCGTCGGCCAGGCGCACCAGGGCCTCGAGCGCCGCCGCGTCGCCCAGCCGGTGGCCCTCGGTCAGCTCGAGCGTCTTGGCACCGATGAAGCGCTCGACCAGCGAGAACATGCTGGCGTAGCTGCGGCCCTGCACCTGCGACAGGAAGCGCGCCTCGTCGGCGCTCAGGAACGGCAGTTCGCCCACGCGCGAGAGGCCGTCGGGCAGGAACTTGCGGCCGAAGTCGAGGCAGCGGCCGCGGATCACGTCGCGCTCGATGTCCCAGCGCACGCGCTTGGAGGCTTCGATGCATTGGGCGTAACGCGCGCTCAGCGCGGCGGGCGTCTCCTGGGTCGGGTTCATTGGTGCTGGCCTCGTCAGAGCAGCGCCGAGTGGCGGCGCGCGAGCTGCGTCATGCGCACGCGAGTGGGGCCGTCGACTGGGCCGGCGGCGACCACCGACACGGCCTCGCCGCGGTCCAGGCCCAGGTCGCGCCGCAGCCAGGGGCTGAGTTGCCTCAGCGCGCGCTCGGTCAGGCGTCGTTCGTGAGCCTCGACCCAGGCCAGCAGCCTGCGGGCCGCGGCCGAACGCAGGGCGAGGCAGGCGTCGGCCGCCCTGGCGGCGAGGCGCAACCCGGTGCGGGTCGGTGTGATGTCGGCTTGCATGGTCCGTCCTTTCGAGGGAGCGGACTGTGCAAAGGGGTGCGTTGCACGCGCGTTCCACGCGGACCGCGGGTGGTGGCGAACGCCGCGTCAGGCGGCGGGGGCGGTGCCGGGCAGCTCGGTGTTCAGCAGCACACGCAGCGGCGCGTGTTCCAGCGGGGTCTCGGCGACGATGCGCTCCAGCACCTCGTCGAGCCGCAGGCCCGGCCAGCCCAGCGCCGACCGCTCGGGCAGGCCCCAGCGCCGGCGTACGGTGATCAGGCCGCTTCGCGTGACGTCGCCGATCGACGGCTGGTCGACCGCGAAGCCGAGCACGCGATCGGCGGCAGCCGCGTCGCCCAGCGCGCGCAGCAGTTCGGCGAAGACCAGCAGGGCGATCCCATGGGCGAACGGCATGCCCAGCGTGACGCTCTCCTTGGTGCCGTCGGCCAGCAGGTCGCGGGCGACGGCGTACTCGCCGCGCCGCTGCGCCAGGCGCGCGAGCTGCAGCGTCATCCAGGTCGCGATCGAGCGGTTGCCGCTCGCCCGCGACACTTCGGCCGCGCGCTCGGCGTAGGCTTGGGCCACATCGACCCCGCCGCGGTCGATCGTCAGCTCGGACAGGTTGCCGAGAACAAAGGGCAGCGTGCCCGTCAGACCGTCGCGGTCGCAGATCGCGAGCGCCTCGCGCAGGACCGGCAGCGCGGTGTCGAACTCCTCGCGCGCCATGTACAGCGAACCCAGGTTGCACAGGCACAGCGCCACGCTGGCGCTGTCGCCGATGCGCCGGTGCTGCGCCAGCGACTCGAGCGACAGGCGCAGCGCCTCGTCGTAGTGGCCGAGATGCTTCTCCGCCAGCGCCAGGTGGTCGAGCGTGGCCGCGAGGTTGGCGGCATCGCCGCCGGACGTGGCCATGTCCAGCGCCTGCCTGAAGTGGCGCCTCGCGTCGGGGTACTGCCCCTGGCGCAGCGCACAGGCGCCGAGGACGTTGTGCGCCCGCTGCACCACGCGGCGCTCGTGCGCGGGCACCTTGGTCGCCAGGATCTGCCGTGCCATGGCCGTCGCTTGCGCGTAGCGGTCGAGTCGGTACTCCAGCTGAGCGGCCTCGCTGAGCAGCCAGGTCTGCAGCATCACGTCGTCGCGCAGGGTCGGGGCGTCGAGCGCCTGACGCATCAGTGCCAGGCCTTCCTCGAAACGCCCGCGGTGGTCGAAGTGGAACTGCAGCGCGCGCCCGCACTGGCGCACCGCGTCGCCTTCGCCCTGCACGATCAGCCACTGCCAGGCGAGGCGGCAGTTCTCCAGCTCCGCATCGACGGCCAGCAGGGCGGCCCGGTCACCGCGCTGGATGTCCGCCCAGCGTTGCACCAGCAGGTGGTGGAAGTACTCGGCGTGCGCCCGGCGTGCCTCGTTGCGGGCGGCCGGGTCCAGGCGCGCGGCGGCCAGCTGCTGCACCAGCGGGTGCAAAGACAGCCGGGCGCCGTCCTTGCGCAGCAGCGACTTGTCCGCCAGCGCACCGAGCACCGGCAGCGGCGTGCCGGCAACCGCGCGCGCCGCCTCCGCGCTGAAGCCGCCCTGGAACACCGACAGGCTGGCCAGCGCCTCGCGCTCCGCCGGCGCGAGCCGGCGCCACGACTGTTCGAACACCAGCTCGATGCTGGCGTGGCGCGCGGGGTGGGTCGCGTCGCTGGCGCGCAGCAGCTCGATCCCCTCGCGCAGTTCGACCGCGATGGCCTCGCACGACAGCACGCGCGTCCAGGCCGCCGCGAGTTCGAGCGCCAGCGGCAGGCCCTCGACCTGGCGGCAGATGTCGACGATCGCCGTGGCCTCGGCCGCCGCCAGCAGCGCCGGCTCGACGCGCCGTGCCGCGGCGACGAACAGGCGCGGCGCGTCGAAGGCTTCGATACGGTCGGCGTCCTCGCGCTCCGGGCAGGGCAGGCCCTCGAGCGGCAGCACGTGCTCTGCGGCGAGGCCGAGGCGCACGCGCGAGGTGGCCAGCAGCTTCAGGCGCGGACAGGCCGTCAGCAGCGGGTCGAGCACCGCCGGGGCGACGTCGGCGAGCTGTTCGACGTTGTCGAGCACCACCAGCATCTGGCGCTCGCGCAGCGCGCTGCACAGCTGGTCGATGGCGGCGGCGCGGCCGCGCAAGGTGGTGGCCGTCTCGCGTGCGATGCGCGCCACCAGCTCGCCGGCGTCGACGACGTCCTCCAAGCGCACGAAACAGACGCCGTCGGGGAACGCGCCGGACAGGTCGTGCAGCACGCGCTCGGCCAGCCGCGTCTTGCCGATGCCGCCTTGGCCGGTCAGGCTGAGCAGGCGCACGTCGTC
>JALHQP010000163.1 GCA_022841885.1 Aquincola sp.
CCTCCAAGCGCGACCCGGCGGCCCTCCTCGCCGGCGAGCCGGTGCCGGCGCCGGCCGCGGCCAAGTCCACCAAACCCGGCGTCGATCCGTTCACCTATTTCGTCCAGGTCGGCGCCTTTGGCCGCCCCGACGAAGCCGAGCAGCAACGCGCCCGCGTCAGCCTGATGGGCATGCCCGCCAAGGTCAGCGAGCGCGAGCAGTCCGGCCGCACGGTCTACCGCGTGCGTGTCGGCCCCTACGACCGCAAGCAGGACGCCGACGCGGCGCAGGAACGTCTGGCCAGCAACGGCGTCGAAGCCGCGCTGGTGCGGGTGGAACGCTGAGTCACGAACTAACAACCGAGAGCAACCAGAGCATGATCAATCGACGCGAACTGACCCAAGGCGCTGGCGCCACCCTCCTGCTGGCTGCCGGCGGCGCGATGGCCCAGGTCGCCGCCCCGGTCGAAGGCCGCGACTTCGTGCGCCTGAACCCGCCGGTGGCGGTGCCCCCGGGCGGCAAGATCGATGTCATCGAGTTCTTCTCCTTCGGCTGCCCGCACTGCTACTCCTTCGAGCCGATGCTCGAGGCCTGGGTCAAGCGCCTGCCGCCCGACGTGGCCTTCCGCCGCGTGCCCGCAGCGTTCAACGCGCCCTTCGAGGGCTACGCCAAGCTGTTCTACGCGCTCGAGGCGGTGGGCCTCGCCGAGCAGCTGCACAAGCGCGTGTTCGCGGCCATCCATGTGCAGCGACAGCGGCTGGACAAGGAGGCCGACCTGGCCGCCTTCGTTTCGTCGGCGGGCGGTGACGGCCTCAAGTTCGTCGACGCCTACAAGTCCTTCGGCGTGGCCACCAAGGTGCGCCAGGGCAAGCAGCTGTCCGAGGCCTACAAGATCGACGGCGTGCCCACCCTGGGCATCCACGGCCGCTGGTTCACATCGGGTTCGCTGGCCGGTGGCCACGAGCGGGCGCTGCAGGTGGCCGACCAGCTGATCCAGCGCGCGCGCAAGCCGAGCTGATCCGCGCCCAGCCTGCCGCGACCGAGGGCGGCGGCGCGAATTCCGTGTCATCCGCCGCGGCGGCACAACGAACGGCCGCTAGAATGGCCTGCAAGTTCTGTGCCGCCATGCGATCGCGTCTCCTCCTCCCCCTTTTCGCCGCGCTGGCGCTGCTGCCGGCCTGGGCCGAAAAGGCCGACCGGGGCAAGCCGCTGACCATCGAGGCCGACCAGCCGGGCACGCTGGACCTGATCAAGCAGGTGGTGGTGTTCAACGGCAACGTGGTCGTCGCCCAAGGCTCGATGGCGATTCGCGCCGAGCGGGTCGAGGTGCGCGAGCGGCCGGACGGCCATCGCAGTGCCACCGCGCTGGGCTCGGCTGGCAAGCCGGCCAACTTTCGCCAGAAACGTGAAGGCGTCGACGAGTTCATCGAGGGCCACGCCGAGCGCATCGAGTACGACAGCCGGGGCGACGTGGTGCGCTTTGCCGGCGCCGCCCAGGTGCGGCGCCTTCGCGGCGGCACGCCCGCCGACGAGATCACCGGCGAGCTGATCACCTACGACAACGGCAACGAGACCTTCAGCGTGCAGGGCGCCCCGGCGGCGGCCGGCAGCGGCGCCTCCGCGCCGGGCGGCGGGCGGGTGCGTGTGGTCATTCAACCCAAGCCGGAGCCGCCGGGCGCGGCCGCGTCCGCGCCGCGATGAGGTCGCCCGTCGAACCGCTCGCGATCTCGTCGCTGTCAGGCAGCACGGCGGCCAGCCGCCTCGAAGCACGCGGGCTGCAGAAGCGCTATGGCGCACGCACGGTGGTCAAGGAGGTGCATCTGGCGGTGGCTGCCGGCGAGGTCGTCGGGCTGCTCGGACCCAATGGCGCGGGCAAGACGACGACCTTCTACATGGTCGTCGGCCTGGTGCGCGCCGACGCCGGCGAGATCACGATCGACGGCGCCTCGGTGCAGGACATGCCGATCCACCAGCGCTCGCGCCTGGGCCTGTCCTACCTGCCGCAGGAGGCGTCGATCTTCCGCAAGCTCACCGTCGAGGAGAACATCCGCGCCGTGCTCGAGCTGCAGCATGGGCCCGACGGGCGCGCGCTGCCCAAGGCGCAGATCGACACGCTGCTCGACGGCCTGCTGGCCGACCTGTCGATCGAGAAGTTGCGCACCAGCCCGGCGCCGGCGCTGTCGGGCGGCGAACGGCGGCGCGTCGAGATCGCGCGTGCGCTGGCCACGCAGCCGCGCTTCATCCTGCTCGACGAGCCGTTCGCGGGCGTCGACCCGATCGCGGTGATCGAGATCCAGCGCATCATCGGTTTCCTGAAGGCACGCGGCATCGGCGTGCTGATCACCGACCACAACGTGCGCGAGACGCTGGGCATCTGCGACCGCGCCTACATCATCAGCGAGGGCAACGTGCTGGCCGAAGGCACGCCTGATGCGATCGTCGAGAACCCGGATGTCCGGAAGGTCTATCTCGGCGAGCACTTCCGAATGTGAGCATGAAGCCGTCATTGCAAGTACGGCTCTCGCAGCACCTGGCGCTGACGCCTCAGCTGCAGCAGTCGATCCGCTTGCTCCAGCTGTCGACGCTCGAGTTGCACCAGGAAGTCGAGCAGATGCTCGAGCAGAACCCGTTCCTGGAAGCCGACGAGGACACGACACCGACGATCGTCGACGAGCCGCTGCCCGAACGCGCCGCGCCGCGCGACGAGTTCGAGGGCAGCGACGAGGCCTCGTACGCCGCCGACGGCCCGGCCGAGGCGACGCCGGGTGTCGACAACGCCGAGCTCGGCGCCACCGAGCGCGAGGACTGGGCCAACGGCACCGAAGGCGACGACTTCGACGGCATCCGCGAGACGCCGTCGCTCAACGGCAGCGCCAGCGCGCCGGCGGGTGACGACGACTTCGAGCCACAGGAGCGCAACCTGCATGGCCCGACGCTGCCCGAACACCTCGCACGCCAGCTCGCCGGCATGCGCCTGTCGCCCGAGGACCGGGCCGCGGTGCAGATCCTCATCGAATCGCTGAACGAGGACGGCTACCTCGCCGACCCGCTGGAAGAGATCGCGGCCCAGCTGGTGCCGGACGACGAGGCGCAGCGCGAGGCCCTGCTCGAGCGGCTCACGGTGGCGCTGAAGTGGCTGCAGAGCTTGGAGCCCACGGGCGTCGGCGCGCGCGACCTGCCCGAGTGCCTGACGCTGCAGCTGCGCGCGCAGGAGCGCTGCGAGGCGCAGGCGGTGGCAATCATCATCTGCAAGCAGCACCTCGACCTGCTGGCGCGGCGCGACTTCAAGAAGCTCGGCGCGGCCACCGGCGCCGACGACGAGTTGCTGCGCGCCGCGCACGCGCGCATCGTGGCCTGCGAACCCAAGCCGGGCCGGCCGTTCACGCGCTCCGAAGGGGCGATCGTGATTCCCGACGTGATCGTGCAGAAGGCCGGCCGCGGCTGGAAGGTGGCGCTCAACCCGGACGTGATGCCCAAGCTGCGCATCAACGACCTGTACGCACAGGCGATCAAGGGCGCGCGCGGCAACGGCAGTTCGCCGCTGGCCGCTCGGCTGCAGGAGGCGCGCTGGTTCGTCAAGAACGTGCAGCAGCGCTTCGACACCATCGTGCGCGTGTCGCAAGCCATCGTCGAGCGCCAGAAGGGCTTCTTCACGCACGGCGAGATCGCGATGCGGCCGCTGGTGCTGCGCGAGATCGCCGACGAGCTGGGCCTGCACGAGAGCACGATCTCGCGCGTCACCACCGCCAAGTACATGGCCACGCCGCTCGGCACCTTCGAACTCAAGTACTTCTTCGGCTCGGCGCTGGCCACCGAGGCCGGCGGCAATGCGTCGTCGACTGCGGTGCGGGCGCTGATCAAGCAGCTCGTCGCGGTGGAGAGCGCCGAGAAGCCGTTGTCTGACCACCAGCTCTCGGCGATGCTGGCCGAGCAAGGCATCCAGGTCGCGCGGCGCACGGTGGCCAAGTACCGCGAAGCGCTGAAGATCGCGCCGGCCAACCTGCGCCGCGCGTTGTGACGGCCCCCCAGACGCTCCACGTCGGCCCCCCAGGGGGGCGCGCCCGGCTTGGGGCGGCCCGGCGCCGGGCATGAAAGTCGACCTCTTCCTGCCCTGCGCGCAGGGCGTCGAGTCTCTGCTGGCTGAAGAGTGCCGGCGCCTGCTCGGGGCCGACGCGCGCATCGTCGAGCAGCGCGGCGGCGTGTCGGTGCGCGGCGACGAAGTCGCGGCGATGCAGCTCAATCTCGAGAGCCGGCTCGCGCAACGCGTGCTCTGGCCGCTGGCGCACGGGCCTTACCGCCACGAGCTCGAGCTCTACGAACTCGCGCGCACGGTCGACTGGACGACCTGGATCACGCCGCGTCAGACGCTGCGCGTGGACACCACCGCGCAGCGCTCGCCGCTGAAGAGCCTGAACTTCGCCGCGCTGCGCATCAAGGACGCGGTGTGCGACGTGGTGCGCGAGGCCAGCGGCGAGCGGCCCAGCGTGGACACGCGCCACCCCGACCTGCCGCTCGCACTGCACCTGACGGCCACACACGCGACGCTGTACGCCGACACCTCCGGTGAGGCCCTGTTCAAGCGCGGCTGGCGCGACGCCGGCGCGCACAAGGGCGAGGCGCCGCTGAAGGAGACACTGGCCGCCGCGATGCTGGCCGCCGCGGGCTGGCGGGGTCGCGCCGAGGACGGACCGCTGCTGGATCCTTGTTGCGGCGCCGGCACGATCGCGATCGAGGCGGCGCAGGTCGCCTGCGGCATCGCACCCGGCTTGAACCGCCGCTTCGCCTTCGAGCGCCTGGCGCCGTGGCGCACCCACCTGCCCGCCTGGCGCGCGATGGTCGACGCCGCGCGCGCTCGCGTGCACGCGAGCGCGGTGGCGATCTACGCCGGCGACGTGAGCTTTCGCATGACCGACTTCGCCACACGCAACGCCGAGCGCGCCGGTGTCCAGGGCGCGATCGAGTTCAAGACCGCCGACGCGCTGCAGCGCATGCCGCCGGCACCGACCGGCACGATGGTGCTCAACCCGCCCTACGGCGAGCGCATCGAGGCGAAGGGCCAGGGCTCAGGCTCGGGCCGCCAGGCCATCGAGTCCGGCGACAGCCCGGCCGAGTTCTTTGCGGCGCTGGCCGCGCACTGGAAGCGCCACTACGCCGGCTGGACCGCCTGGGTGCTGGCGCCCGAGATGAAGCTGCCGTCGCAGATGCGGCTGAAGGAGAGCCGTCGCGTGCCGCTGTGGAACGGGCCGATCGAGTGCCGGCTGTTCCGCTTCGACATGGTGGCGGGGTCCGCGCGCAGCTGATCCCAGGAAAGCTCAGCGCGGCGCGCCGCCGAAGCGCTCGAGGATCGAACCGATGTCGCCCAGGCCGCCATCGGGAATGCGCCCCTCGGGCGTCGCGCGGTCGACCATCTGCGGCAGCATCTGCGACAGCTGGCCCAGCAATTCGCCCTGGCCCATGCCGGTGCGCTGCGTCAGTTCGCCGAGCAGGTCGCCGCCGAGCACACCGCCGAGCTGGTCGGGCGAGATCGGCTGGTTCTCTCCGGTGCCGATCCATGAGTTCATCACGTCGCCGAGGCCGCCGCGCTGGAACTGTTCGGCCAGGCCGCCCAACCCGCCGAGGCCGCCGGCGCCGGACCCCGCGCCGCCGCCCCGATTGGCCAGCATCGCCGCGACGATCTGCATCAACATCGCCGCGCCGTCGCCACCGCCGCCGCGTGGCTGCGCCTGGCCGCCGAGCACGCTGCCCAGGACTGCATCGAGAAGGCCCATGGTGAAATTCCTTTCGTGGCTGACGGCGCCGATTGTGGGCCGCCGCACCGTGCGCTGCGGCCCTTGGCTAGGGATGGTGCAGCGCGATCGCGGCCAGTGCCGCCAGCGGCGCGGTGTCGGCGCGCAACACGCGTGGGCCCAGGGTCAGGGCCGCGAAGCCATGGGCGCGCGCCAGGGCTTCCTCGGCGTCGCTGAAGCCGCCTTCGGGGCCGCTGAGCAGCAGCACGCTGCGGGGCGCCGGCGACGCCTGCGCCACGGCCCAGGCTTGCGCCTCACGCCAGCCGAGCAGCCAGCGTGCGTGACCGGCAGTGGGCGT